>DATEHU010000021.1 GCA_035279405.1 Gammaproteobacteria bacterium | reverse complement strand
CTGGGCTCGCGCCGGCGCAGCACGAACAGGCCGATGACCGAGAGCGCCAGGAAGGGCCAGATGCCGAGCACGTAGGCTTCCGCCAGGTCCAGGAACTCGCGGCAGAACACGAACACGATGGCCAGGGCCCAGCTGAACACGATGGCCACGTGCGGGGTCTGGAAGCGTGGGTGGATCTTGCCCACGGACTTGAAGAACAGGCCGTCCTCGGCCATGGCGTAGAACACGCGCGGGCTGGACAGGATGCTGCCGTTCAGCGTGCCGAACACCGACAGCATCACCAGTGCACCGACCACCGACGCTCCGGCCCGGCCCATGACCACGGTGGCGGCGTCCGAGGCGATGGATTTCGAGGCCGCGAGTTGCGGCAGCGGCAGCGCGCGCAGATAGGCGGCGTTGATCAGGATGTACACCACCAGCACCACCAGCACGCCGACGATGAGCGCCAGCGGCAAATTGCGCTGCGGATTGCGCACTTCGCCGGAGAGCGTGGTGAGATTTTCCCAGCCGTCGTAGGCCCAAAGCGCGGCCACCAGGCCGATGCCGATGCCCGACCACTTGGCCACGCCCAGGGTTTCGGCGTGCAGCGGGTTGTGCACACCGCCCGGCGCCAACAGGAAAATCGCGGCGCTCAGGCCGACGATGGCCAGCACCTTGGCGCCGGTGGAAAGATTCTGGATGATCGCGCCCAGTTTCACCGAGCGGTAATTCGCCGCCGCCACCAGCACGATCAACACCGCGGCAATCACGTGCTCGAGCGTGACTGAAAGCGGCACGAAGAACGCCAGGTATTCGGCGAATATCAGACTCTGTGCCGCCCAGGAGATTGGCGTGGTCAGCAGCCACATCCAGCCGAACAGGAACGCCAGCGGCCGGCCGTAGGCTTCGCGCAAATACACGTACGGGCCGCCGGCCGCCGGGTACATGGCCGCGAGTTCCGCAACCGAGAGCGCGCCGAACAGCGCCACCAATCCGCCCAGTATCCACACCAGCGCGATGCCGGTGATGTTGCCCGCGACCGCGGCGATGGGCGAGGGCACGCGGAAAATGCCGCTGCCAATGATGACGCCGACCACCACCGCGGTGCCGGTGGTCAGGCCAAGCCGGCGCGGCAGCGTGCGCGGCGCGTTCAAGGTCGGTGCGGTGTCGGACATGGGCGTGCAGCCTGCCACAGCCCACGTCCGCCGTCACCTGCCGGGTTGTTCGGCAAATCGGTATAGTGATTTCATCCGCCGGCACTGCGGTGTTCGCCGCGCATAAGGCGGCATTACCCGCCGTGGCGGTGACGTCAATCAGGCAAACTGGGAGTCTGCTGTATGTCCGTGCTCAGCGGCCGCTGTCATTGCGGCAATCTGCGTTTCGAGTTTGATACCCGCCATACGCCGGAAAACCTGCCGCTGCGCACTTGCCAATGTTCGTTCTGCCGCAGTCACGGCGCGCTCGCGGCGACCGATCCTCACGGTCGCGTGGTCATCAAGGCCGATGCTCCCGAAGCGCTGCGACGTTACCGTTTTGGTCTCGGCATCACGGACTTCCTGCTGTGCGCCCGCTGCGGCGTGTATGTGGCGGCGGTTGCAGAAATCGAGGGGCGGTGCTACGCCAGTCTCAACGCCAATGCGCTCGACCGGCGCGCGGAGTTGCGCCAGGCACCACAACCGGTCAGTTACGAGGGTGAAAGCGCAGAAAAGCGCCGTGCGCGCCGCGCGCAGGTCTGGACACCGGCGGAAGTACTCTCGGGCGCAGACTGAATGCGCCTGACTGCGTTACTCGCGCTCGCCGTGCTGCTGTCAATCTGGCGTACCGCTGCCGCGGATACCTGTCCGGTGCCCGCGGCCGCCGCAAGCGAACGCTGGCAGGGTGAGACGCAATTCGAGGCGCTCGCCGCGCAGGGCTATGGCATCGGCGATGTGCACATCGTGGTGGACAATGTTTTCGACCTCAGCGATCCGGCGCAGCAGACCTGGTACGCACGCCTGGCCGACCAGCTGCACGTCACGACGCACCCGCGCGTGATTCGCGCACAGCTGCTGTTCAAATCCGGCGAGCCGCTCAATCCGCGCACCATCTACGAGAGCGAGCGACGGCTGCGCGCGCTCAAGTTTCTGCGTGCCGCGCTGATTCTGCCGGAAAGCTGCACGTCGCATACGGTGAATCTGCGCGTGGACGTCAAGGATGCCTGGACGCTGAAACTGGATTTCCGTTTCGCGCACGTGGGTGGGCAGAACAGCACGCAATTCCTGGTCACCGATGCGAACTTCCTCGGCAGCGGCAAGCAACTGTCGCTGGGCCACAGCGCGGATCCGCAGCGCAGCGCCAATCAGATCATCTACCAGGATCCCTCGCTGTTCGGCAGCTACTGGCAGATGAACGCGGCTTACGAGGATTTGTCCGACGGTCATGTGCGCTTCTTCAATGTGGGCCAGCCGTTCTACGAGGACCAGACTCCGTGGTCCTTGAGCATCGGCTTTTTCGACCAGAAGGAGAATCTGAATTTCTACAATCAGGGCACGCTTGCCTGGGATGCGGTCAGTACCCTGCAACAGCACGAGTTTTCCTGGGCGCACCTGCTCACCTGGTCGGGCGACAGCGGTATGCGCGCCGGGCTGGTGTACAGCAACAGCGACTACGGTTACGGCGCGCCGCAGATGCAAAACCCAAACCTGCTGCCCGCGCCCACGCTCACGCCGCGCCGTCTTGCGGGCCTGGGCGCAAGCTGGGAGTTCTTCCAGGACAAGTACGCGAGCTATACCAATCTGAAATACATCGGGCGCGCCGAGGACTACAACCTCGGCTGGCAGGTGGACGCACAGGCCGGCTCCTACGGCGATGGTTTTGGCGGCGATGTGTCCGCGCCGTTCTACGGCGTGTCGGCTTCCTGGGGCGGACAGGTTTCGGGCAACACCCTGCTGCTGGCTTCGGCGTATGCCCAGGACCGGCAGCAGGATGGCGTGAGTCGCAATCTGCTCTCCAATCTGACGCTCACCGCCTACAACCAGGATCTGCCGTGGCAGACGCTGGTGGCGCACGTGCAGTGGGATGCGGTGCTGCGTCCGGACCCGGAAAGCTATCTGTACATCGGCGGTATTCAGGGGCTGCGCGGCTATCCGAATTATTTCGCCATCGGTGACCAGCGCTGGCAGGCGACGTTCGCGGATCGCATTGTCACGCCCTGGGAGCTGTGGAACCTGGTGCAGGTGGGCTTCGTGGGCTTCGTGGACGTGGCGCAGATTCGCCAGGTATCGCCGCCGGTGTGGAGCCCGGCGTACAGCGATGCGGGCCTGGGGCTGCGCTTCGGCATCACCCGCAGCGCCTTCAGCAACACGGTGTTTGTGACCGTCGCCTGGCCGCTGCGCGGTGGCCCCGGCGTGCACGGTCACGAGATCGTGGTGGGCAATATCGTCAATTTCTGAACGCGCCGGAAATGAACACATCTGCTTTTTTCCAGGCGCATCTTCGGCTAGTGCATGATCTGTGCATTAGCCTGATCCGAAGAACAGCGTGGCGGCTTGTGATCCATCCACATACACCAGGCGATACGCTTGCGTATATTCACCAACCAGCGGACAAACCGCCTGAATGTCGTGGCTTTCATAGGTTCCGTTCAAACTGGTTTCGCCGCCCCCGGCAACCGGTCCTTGAATAACCGGATTGCCGTTTACTCGTACGGTTAATATGGTTGCGAAACTCTTGGTTTCGCCGGGGCTGATATTTTCAGTCCCGTTTATCGTCCACTGTTCGCCGTGCAACGAAGGTGGGCTGATCACGATACTCGGAGCTGTGAGTGACGCGCATCCGGAAAACATCACGGCGAGCATCATTCCAGGAGCCGCGACAGTTATGTGCTTCATGGCGCAACTCCTTTTCTTCATGCGGAGAATTGCAATGGTCGGCCCAATTGTGGCTCTGCTGAATCGCTGCGGACGTTTCAAAGTATTACAAAGTGTTAACGTGGTTAGCTGCTTTCGGCCTTGAGTACCGCATGCGCCAGCACATCCATATTCTCGGCTCGACCGATGACTGTCGCGGGCAACGAGGGCGACGCCGAGATCAGCGCCAGCGCGAGCGAGGCACAGTAAGGGACCGACTGGATCAGGAGCACCACCACCCATACGGAAATGTTCTGGATGGCGAGGCCGACGCGCGTATATACGCTGAAGGCGCATAACCATAACGCCAGCATCATCAAGAGCTCTTCGCGGGAGGCGGCGAGTGCCTGCAGCAGCGCGTGCCGCGGCGCCTGTTTGGGAGTGCGGAAGAACGGTTTATTGCGAGTGAACATTCCGATCATGACCGCGAGGCCGATGGTGTGGGTGAGTGCGAGCCCCGCGATCGCCGCGGCCAGTGTCTGGCGCAGATTGGCGCCGACGTTGGTGCGATACAGGAACAGCAGTTTGGCGATGCGGAACACGAACAGCGACAACGGCAGCACCGAAAACACCACCATCGGCAGGCCGGCTTCATGCGGGAAATTGATCATCGCCAGCGACCACAGCATGGCGCTCAAGTTGAACAGCAGGTTGAAGCCGTCCGCGAGCCACGGCAACCAGCCGGCCAGGAAGTGGTAGCGCTGGCCGAGCGTGAGGCGGCTCGCGCGCGTGAACAGGGCGCGCGCGTGACGCTTGAGAATCTGCACCGCGCCATAAGCCCAGCGAAAACGCTGCTTTTTGTAATCCAGGAAGGTGTCGGGCATCAAGCCGCAGCCGTAGCTTTTGGGAATGTAGGCGGCTTCCAGGCCTTCCTCGAACACGCGCAATCCAAGTTCGGCGTCCTCGGTGATGCACCATTCCGCCCACCCGAGCCGGTCAAGCAGCGCACGGCGGATCATGGTCATGGTGCCGTGCTGGATGATGGCGTTTCTCTCGTTGCGCGTGATCATGCCGACGTAGAAAAAACCGCGGTATTCCGCATAGCACATGGCCTTGAAGGCGTTCTGTTCAGCGTCGCGGTAATCCTGCGGCGCCTGTACCACGGCGATTTTGTCTGCGGCGAACACCGGTACCAGGTCCCGCAGCCAGTTGCGGTTCACCACGTAATCGCTGTCAATCACCGCGACCACCTGTACCGCGGAGTCGGTGTGGCGCAGTGCAAAGTTGAGCGCGCCGGCCTTGAAGCCGGCGAGCGGCGCCACGTGAAAGAACCGGAAACGCGCACCCAGCTTTTGACAATGCGTTTGTATCGGCCGCCAAACCACCTCATCGCCGGTGTTGTTGTCGATCACCAGTACTTCATAGCGCGGATAATCCAGCGCCGCGAGTGCATCCAGGGTCTGCTTGAGCATGTCCGGCGGCTCGTTGTGGGCCGGCACATGCACTGACACCATGGGCAGCGCCGCGTCCGGCACGCTCGCGGGTTTAAACTGGCGCCGGCGCATTCTCACCCAATGAGCCTCGGCCCACTCGTGGGCCTCGGCGAGCAGCACCAGAATCACGCCGATCATGCCGAGCAGCAGCAGAATGCCCACGATAATGCTGCTCACCGTAAGGTAGCGATGCAGATACTCATGGATGATCCACACGATGATGGTACTCGCCGCGTACACGATCACCGCCAAGAATCCCAGACCGCGTTTCTTGAGCCGGCGGCTATCCCGGAAAATCAGCAGCAACACCAGCGAGGCCACCAGCACCGAAATACCGGCCAACAGACGCCAGTCAGGCACGCTGACGATGGGCCGG
Source organism: Gammaproteobacteria bacterium (assembly GCA_035279405.1). NCBI lineage: Bacteria > Pseudomonadati > Pseudomonadota > Gammaproteobacteria > Gammaproteobacteria bacterium. The sequence goes on along the minus strand of DATEHU010000021.1, from coordinate 127,603 downwards.
ATGAAGTTGAACTTGGGCTGACGGTACACGTTGTACACGCCCCAGTAGGCGCCCACGTCACCCTCGGCGGAATTGCCCTTCCACGGCTGATCGAAGGCTTCCATCAGGTAATAGGTCCAGTGCTGCGCGCCGGCCAGCGCCAGGAAGCGGCGCAGAAACAGCGCTTCATTGGCGGTGGAAGCCACGGCCGCGTGCCTGGTCAGTCCCACACTTGGCCAGCCGACTTCGGCAATGACGATGGGCTTGCCGGGAAAGACACGTTGCAGGTCGCGCATGCGTGCCGCGATGTAAGGTACCGCGTCGTGCACGTTCACGCCTTCCCAGTAGGGCAGCATGTGCACCGCGAGGTAGTCCACATGTTTGGCAAGCTCCGGGTGCTGCATCCAGCTGTACCAGGGCTCGGCAGTGGACACCGGCTGGGAGATCTCAGCGCGGGCTTCGTCCAGATACGGAATCAATTCTTCAACCGACACGTCGCCGCGCAGCACCGCTTCGTTGCCGATCATGATGCGCACCACATTGGCATGGGTTTTGGCAATGGCGATGGCGCGCGCCACTTGGGCGGCGTCGTATTTCTGATCCTTGTCTATCCACGCGCCCAACGCCACGTTGATGTGGTATTTGGCCGCGAGGCGTGGAATGTCGCCGAGCGTGCCGTCCACGCTGTAGGTGCGGATGGCGTAGGTTTTGCCGGCCAGCAGTCTGAGATCGGCATCGATCTCGGCATCGCTGGGATACTGATTGGCGGCGGGGTTTTGGCCGGCGCGGTAGGGTTCGAAGGCAAAACCCTGGATGGTGGTGGGCCAGGGCGGCTCGGTTTGCGGCTGGTTGAAGTATGCCCACAACGTGACCGTCAGGGCCGCGGCCGCCAGCGCGATGAGCACGGCCGGGGCCATGCTCAGGGGACGCATCACGGGTGCAGAGCCAGCAGCGTGGCGGTGGGCGGGCGCAGGCCGTGCCAGACGCAAAACGATTCCGCCGCCTGCTCCACCAGCATGCCCCAGCCGTCCAGCACCTGCGCGGCGCCTGCCTGCTCGGCCCAGTGCATGAATACCGTGGGCCGATCGCCGTAGGCCAGGTCGTAGCACACCGCGCCCGGATTCAGGCAATCGCGCGGCAGCGGCGGCAGCTCGCCCGCGATGCTGGCGGCAGTAGCGTTGATGATCACATCGAAAGTCTGATCCCGCAGTTCCTCGAAGCCCCCACCCGCGAGACGCGTCTTTGTGGGCAGCGCCGCGAGTTTGCGCGCGCGCGCCGGGGTACGGTTTGCAATCTGCACCAGCACCGGTTTTTCCGCGAGCAGCGCTGGCAATATGCCGCGCGCCGCACCGCCCGCGCCCAGCAGCAGGATGCGTGCGCCGGCGAATTCCACCCCATGATTGCGCTTGAGGTCGTTCACCAGGCCGATGCCATCGGTGTTGTCGCCGAGCAGCGTGCCGTTTGCGCGTACGCTCAGGGTGTTCACAGCGCGTGCCTGTTTGGCGCGCTTTGTCAGTACATGGCTCAAGGCGCAAGCTTCTTCCTTGAACGGCACGGTGACGTTGGCGCCGCGTCCACCGGACGCGAGAAATTCACGCAGCGCCGCGGTAAATCCTCGCAGCGGCGCCTCGATGCGCGTGTATACCAGCGCCTTGCCGGTGAGGCGTGCGAACTCGGCGTGGATCTGTGGCGAGCGGCTATGGGCGACCGGATGGCCGATGACGGCGTAACGCGCTGGGGCCTGGGACATGGACGCTCTCTCGGGCCGGCAGGTTCCGGCTATGCAACGAAACCCTGTTTTATGGCCTGAGCCAGGCGGCTGCGCGCTTGGCGAAATAGGTGAGAATCGCATCGGCGCCGGCACGCTTGATGGCCAGCAGTGTTTCCATGACCGCGGCACGTTCGTCGAGCCAGCCGTTCTGGATGGCGGCCATGAGCATCGCGTATTCACCACTCACCTGATAGACGAAAGTGGGCGCACCGAATGCGTCCTTCACGCGCCGCACGATGTCGAGATAGGGCAGGCCCGGTTTCACCATCACCATGTCCACACCTTCGGCCAAGTCCAGCGCCACTTCGCGCAGCGCTTCGTCGCTGTTGGCCGGATCCATCTGGTAGGTGTACTTGTTGCTCTTGCCGAGCGCGGCGCCCGAGCCGAGTGCGTCGCGGAACGGGTTGTAGAAACATGAAGCATACTTGGCCGCATACGCGAGGATGCGAGTGTGGATAAAGCCGCGTTTCTCCAGAGCCTCACGGATCGCGCCCACGCGCCCGTCCATCATGTCGGAGGGCGCAACGATGTCGGCACCGGCTTCGGCGTGTGACAGCGCCTGGCGCACCAGTGCCGCGACGCTCTTGTCATTCAGGACATAACCGCTGGCGTCAATCACACCGTCCTGACCGTGGGTGGTGAAGGGGTCGAGCGCCACGTCGGTGATCACGCCGAGCGCGGGGAATTCCTTCTTGAGTGCGCGCACCGCGCGCTGCACCAGGCCCTTGGGATTCCAGGCTTCCGCGGCGTTCAGGGATTTTTTTTCCCTGGGCACCACCGGGAACAGCGCAAGCGCCGGGATGCCGAGCCGCACCAGCTCGGCGGCTTCTTTCAGCAGCACATCAACGCTCAGGCGCTCGATGCCGGGCATGGAGACGACCGGTTCACGCTGAGCCTTGCCCTCGCGCACGAACAGCGGATAAATCAGATCGTCAGTCGAGAGGCGCGTCTCGCGCATCAGGCGGCGGGAGAATTCATCGTGGCGCATGCGCCGCATGCGGGCGGCGGGAAATCTGCCGGGGAAACGGGAAGCAAAATTCAAGCGAGACTCCTTGAATCGGACTGGCAAAAGCGGCAACAGGGTAAGCCAAATCTCCCGACCGGGCCAATAGTACCGTGGAAACCGCAGGCCCGGACCGCGGGACGCCTGATTGGTATCTGGTCCGTTGACAGTGTTGCCGCCCGGGCGTCTAATTCCGTTGCCGCGTGTGAATGCACGCGGTACCGAGGATGAGCCCAGAGTGCAGGGAAGCCGCGGCTCACCGTTTCTTCCCGCAGCTCCCCCAAATCCGTGTTTACACGGCACGCTCTGGTACTTTCCCGGGTCGTCCATCCATCACACATGGAGAATCTTGTATGTGCCGCACATCATTCAAATCGTCATTGCCGCGCCCACTATGGGTGTTACTCGCTGGTCTCTTGCTGGCCGTGCCGCTGCTCGGCCATGCGAGCGGGCCGCTGCAGCCGGAAGAAATCACCTGGGGTCCGGCACCGCCGGTGTTGCCTGCGGGCGTCAAACTGGCGGTGCTCGCCGGTGACCCTGCCGGAACCGGCCCGGTCACCCTGCGCCTGAAGATGCCGGCGGGCTACCGGATTCCGCCGCACTGGCATCCGACGGATGAACGCGTCACGGTCATCTCCGGAACCCTTGCCATCGGCATGGGAGACAAGCTTGATAGGAAGCACGCCAAGGTACTTAAAGCCGGTGGTTATGCCGTTGCTCCGGCAAACATGCACCATTTTGCCTGGACCAAGACCGGCGCAGTGGTGCAGGTGGACCTCATGGGACCGTTCCAGATTACCTACGTGAATCCGGCGGATGATCCCAGCAAGAAACAATAACTCTCGCGGTTTTGTCAGACTTGTGTGCAATCCCGGTGGAGTAATCCACCGGGATTTTTTTGCGGGTCAATGCAGGATTGGTGCTCAGCTTCCGATGCCCAAAGGCGTCTGGCTCTTGAGTGTGGCCCAGCGCGTCATCAAGGTTTTCAGCTCGGCGCTGGTCTTGTCGAGCGCCTGCACATCGGCGGCGGTCGGTGCCCGGTCGGCGGCCTGCATGCTACCCATGAGGATTTGCAGCTGCAGGCCGACGCTTACCAGATTCGGCGGGCCGCGGTAGCCGAAGAAGAACGCGAACGGCGAGAGCGGCGGCCCGGTGAGCGTTTCCAGTTGCTTGCTGAAGGCGGTCAGCGCCGCCGATGCACCGTGTTGCTTTTCCCGCGCAGCAACCTGCTGTTGCAGACCATGGATCTGTCCCAGCGCTTCAACGGCGGCGACGCTTCCCTGGTATGCGCTTAGCGAAAGATCGAACTGCTGCTCGAGCGCCGCAGTTGGCGTTTTCACGCGCGGGTCCATGCGTACGCTGAGCGCCTGCGTATAAGTCCGGCCGTCCACCGTGAGCTTCACGCTGTAATGGCCGGGCATGATCCAGGGCGAACTGGGCGCGAGCGGCGTGTTGTGCATCACCGCCTGGTTGTCGTCCAGGCGCGGCATGGCGCCGGGCAGGGGCGGGTAGTGCATGTCCCAGATGAAGCGGTGCATGCCGGCTTCAGTGGACAGGTTCATCGGCGGGCGCGGCCACCAGTCGGGCACATCGAGTTTCGCCGGATCCAGCGGCTTTTGCGGCTCGGCGCTGGAGAAATGGCGCACCAGACTGCCGTGACTATCGTAAACGTCGAGCGTGACCGGTGCGCTCGCATTGTTTGCGAGGTAATAGTCAATGATGGCCCCGGGCGGAGGATTCGGCAGCGAGGGCATGCGCCAGGGCGTCGGCGGATTCATGTCCCAGCGCACGCGCACGGCGGTTTCGGGCTTGAACAGTGTCGCCGGGGCTTGCGCGACTTGCGCGTCGATCTGGCGCAGCGGCGTGATGTCGTCGAGCACGTAATAACCGCGTCCATGTGTCGCGGCGATCAAATCATCGTCGTAGATTTTCAAGTCGCGCACCGAGATCGCCGGCATGTTGAGCCGCAGCGATTGCCAGTGATCGCCGTCGTCGAAGGACACCCAGGTCTGGGTCTCGGTGCCGGCGAACAACAGGCCCTTCCTCACCGGGTCCTCACGGATCACGTTGGTGGCGGCATCGTCGGCGATGCCGTTGTCAATCTCGGTCCAGGTCTTGCCGCCATCCTCGGTGCGCAACAGGTGCGGTTGCATCTGATCGAGCCACATGGTGTTGACCGCGGCGTAGGCCACGTTCGGATTGAAGTGGCTGGCCTCCATGGAAAACACCCGCCACCAGGGTTTGAGTTGCGGCGGCGTGACATTGTCCCAGTGCGTGCCGCCGTCGTGCGTCACCCAGATCAAGCCGTCGTCGGTGCCCGCCCAGATCAGATTGACGTTGAGCGGCGAGGGCGCGAGTGCGTACACCACGCCGCGGTCGGTCGGCTGGGCTGCTTTGCTGTCGCGGTATTGGCCGACGCTGGCCGGGATTTCCCAGGTCTTGCGCGTCAGGTCCGGGCTGATGGACTTCCAATGCTGGCCGCCGTCGTCGGTTTGCCACACCGTGTTGGACGTGAAATACAGCCGATGCGGGTCAAGCGGCGAGAACATCAGCGGCATGGTGCGCACTGTCCGGTAATCGGGTGCGTTCAATGCCTTCGGACCCACGTCGGCAATCTGCCCGGTGTCGCGGTTGTAAAGCGTCACGCCGCTGCGGGCGGCGCCGTAAATCAGATTGGGATACAGCGGGTCGGCAGCGGCACTGCCGTATTCCTCGATGCCCACCGGGTGCCAGTCGTGCGCGGTCAGCTCGCCGTCGTTGCCGCGCACCGGCACGCAGGCCGAGCCGCTGTCCTGTTGCCCGCCGCACACTTGGTACGGCCAGGTGGGATCGATGCCCGCTTTGTACATCGCGGCGGTCGGCTGGTTGTACCAGGAACTCCAGGTCTTGCCGCCGTTCACCGTGACGATGGTGCCCTGGTCGCTCGCGACTTCCATGATGTCGGGGTTGTAGGGATTGATCCAGGTCTGCTGGTAATCGTCGCCGCCCGGCGCGCCGCGGAAGCCGAACCAGGTCTTGCCGCCGTCGGTGGACTTCCACAACACCGGCGTGTTGCTGTACACGATGTCCGGATTCTTCGGGTCAATCGCCAGTGGCGGCAGGTCGCCGCCGCCAATGCGTTCTGCGGGACGTGGATCGTCGGTGATCTTGTGCCAGCTCGCGCCGGCATCGTTTGAGCGGTAAAGGCCCACCTGGCCGTCGGGTGCGCCCGGGCCACTTGATACCGAGGTATAGATGATATTCGGGGCGCTCGGCGCGATCGCCAACAGCGCTTGCTGTACCTGCGGCAAATCCTTGCTGAGCTTCGACCAGGTGTTGCCGCCATCGGTCGACTTGAAGATGCCTCCATCCGTTCCCCCGAACTGTCCGTTCTCCCACGGCGCTTGCTGCTGCTGCCACAGCGTGGCGTACACGATGTCGGGGTTGGCCGGATCAATCAGTACCTGGTCGCCGCTGGTGTAGGCGTTGACGTACAGCACGTTCTTCCAGGTCTTGCCTCCGTCCAGCGAGCGGAAAATCCCGCGCTCCGGGTTCGGCCCGTAAACATGCCCGAGCGCCGCCGCAAACACGCGCTCAGGGTTGTGCGCGTCCACCGCAATCCAGGCAATGTCCTGGGTATCCTTGAGGCCGATGTAGTTCCAGGTCTGGCCGGCATCGGTGGACTTGTACATCCCCATGCCGGTCGCCTGATCGGGCCGGATGTTGCTCTCGCCGGTGCCCACGTAAATCACGTTCGGATCGGAAACCGAAACGGCGAGCGCTCCGATCGAACCCGTGGGCTCGTGGTCGAAGATCGGATGCCAACTGTTGCCGTAGTCGGTGGACTTCCACACGCCGCCGTTGTCGGCGCCGAAATAAAACACGTTGGGCTGGCTCGGCACGCCGGAAACCGCACGCGTGCGCCCGCCGCGCAACGGGCCGATGGGGCGCCATTGCATGCCGGCGAACAGGGCGGGGGAATACGGCTGGGCGGAAGCGGCTACGGCTGCAAGGGCGAGGCCCAGGGCAACAAGCAATGACAGCGGGGCACGGCGCATGGCGGTGGTCCTCATGCCGGGGCGGGATTGGGGTGGGGAGAGGCAATTATACTGATTGGTGGCTGGTTCGTCGGGTTTCCGGCAGCCGGTAATAAATTCGTCAGTAGGCGGGTCTTTTGCCCATGGCAGTCCGTCAGCACCGCTTCGAGATTCTGGCCAAGGCCCTGGTGCCGGGGCTTTACCGCTACGCCTGGTGGCTGTGCCGCGATCGCGCGCTTGCGGACGACCTGGTACAGGAAACCTTGTTGCGCGCCTGGCGATCGCTGGACCAGTTGCGCGACGAGGCGGCTGCGCGCCAGTGGCTGATCACGATCCTGCGGCGCGAATTTGCCCGCGAGCTGTCGCATCGCAAAAACACGCTGGACATCCACGATCTGCCACTGCCGGACCCCGGCGCGCGCGTCGGCGGCAGCGACACCGATGCTGAGGACGTGCGCCGCGCCATGCACAAGCTGGATGCGGCATACCGCGAGCCCTTGGTGTTGCAGGTGCTGATGGGTTGCAGCACCCAGGAGATTGCCGAGACCCTGCAACTGACACAGGCGGCGGTATTGACGCGGCTGTTCCGCGCGCGCAATCAATTACGCGAACTGCTGGGCGGTAACAGTGCCCAGTGGTTGGAGGGTACAGTATGAACACCCACATTACCTGTCTGGATGTGCGCCGCGCTCTCGGCGCCGAACCGCAGCGCCGCGATGCGTGGATTCTTGAGCATTGCAAAGTGTGTGCGCAGTGTGCCGCGTTCCTCAAGGAAATGTTGACGCTGGATCAGCGTTTGGAGCGCGCGCTGAACATCGAGGTGCCCAAGGATCTGGAAGCGCGCATCGTGTTCCGCGCCGAGTTCCGGCCCGTGGAACGCCGCCGCGCCTATCCATGGCTCGCGGCTGCGGCCTCCGTGGTGCTGGCGGTGATAGTCGGCGTGGGCGTGTGGCAATACCGGCAGAATTCTCCGGCGATGCTCGGCCAAGCGCTGGTGGCGCACGTGATGAATCCCAAGGAATCCTTCGCGCTCGACCCCAACCGGCCGGCCATCCGCGACGTGAGTTTCGTGACCGGAGTGCTGAATCAGGCGGGTATCCGCATGCACGGCAGCATGGATGACATTTCCTACGCGCGCGCCTGTCCGTTTCGTGGCGAGATGATGGCGCATCTGGTGGTGCGCGGTCCGGACGGTCCGGTGACGGTGCTGCTCTTGCCGCACGTCCACGTGGACCGGCCGACGCATTTCAACGAGCAGGGTTTCGAGGGCGTGATCCTGCCGCACGACCAGGGCAGCATTGCCATCATCGCCAACAACCCCACGCCCATGATGCCGATCGCCCACGAATTCATGAAAATGGTGGCCTGGAGCATCTGAGCGGTATGATGCGCGGCGCATGAACGCCGCTCGCTATGCGCTCGAATCCCTGAACTTTCTCGACTGGTGGTTGTTGGCCATCGTGCTGGGGATCGTGGATGTTTTCCTGCTGCGCGGCTGGCTGCTGATGCCCGCGGTGGCCGCCGGTCTCGTGGGCATCGCGCTGATGTTGTTCCCGCAGATCGCCTGGCCGTGGCAGCTCGGCGGTTTTGTTGTGTTGGCGGTCATTGGCATTGTCATGCGCATTACACACGGCGCAAAATCCCTGTCCTCTGAACCAGGCAGCATTTCACCGGAGGAGCCCGTCATGTCGAGTTTCCATGATTTTACGGTGCGCACCATTGCCGGCCAGGACCAGTCCCTGAAAGACTACAAGGGCCGGGCGGTGCTGGTGGTGAACGTGGCGAGCGAATGCGGCCTGACGCCGCAATACGCAGGGCTGGAAAAACTGCAGCGCGAATTCGGCCACGGCAATTTCAGCGTGCTCGGCCTGCCTTGCAACCAGTTCGGCGCGCAGGAGCCGGGCACCGAGGCCGAGATCCAGCAGTTCTGCAGCACCCGCTACCAGGTGACGTTTCCGCTCACCAGCAAGATCGAGGTCAACGGGTCGGGTGCGCATCCCCTGTACAAATGGCTGAAAGCGCAAACCGGCGGCACCGACATCCAGTGGAATTTCGAGAAATTCCTCGTGGGCAAGGACGGCAGGATCATTAAACGCTATGCGCCCAAGACCGCGCCGGACGATCCGCAGTTGCGCACAGACTTGCAGGCCGCATTGTGAACGGTCCCGGCCGCTACGCCTCAATCCCTGGGGCGCGCCCACAACGCTTGTTGTCACCGCCGGGTGCACGTAGCATACGCAGCCCGTCTCGGCCCAGCATTCCGCATGTCAGCCACCGCATCTCCTGATGTCCGCAGCGCCTCGCGCATCGGGTTCGTGAGCCTCGGCTGCCCCAAGGCGCTGGTGGATTCCGAGCGCATCCTTACCCAGTTGCGCGTCGAGGGTTACCAAATCGTGGGCGGCTACCGCGAAGCCGACCTCGTGGTGGTCAACACTTGTGGATTCATCGAGGCCGCACAGCAGGAATCGCTCGACGCCATCGGCGAGGCGCTGGCCGAGAACGGCAAGGTCATCGTCACCGGCTGTCTCGGCAAACGCGAGGCGTTGATTCGCGAACGCCATCCGGAAGTGCTCGCCATCACCGGACCTCATGACTACGAATCGGTGATGCGCGCGGTGCACAAACAGCTCGCACCACCCGCTCGCAATCCCTATGTGGACTTGATCCCCGCGAGTGGCATCAAGTTGACGCCGCGGCATTACGCTTATCTGAAAATCTCCGAAGGCTGCAACCACAAGTGCAGCTTCTGCATCATCCCCAAGCTGCGTGGTCCGCTCGTGAGCCGCCCGATCGGCGAGGTGCTGCGCGAAGCCGAAGCGCTGGTGCGCGACGGCGTGAAGGAATTGTTGGTGGTGGCACAGGATACCTCGGCCTACGGCGTGGATATGCATTACGCCGGCAGCGCATGGCACGGCCATGAATACCGCACGCACATGACGGATCTTTGCCACGCTCTCGGGCAACTGGGCGTATGGGTGCGGCTGCATTACGTCTATCCCTACCCGCACGTGAGCGAGGTAATTCCGCTCATGGCCAAGGGCAAAGTGCTGCCGTATCTGGACATTCCCTTGCAGCACGCCAATCCGAGGATTCTCAAGGCCATGCGTCGGCCGGCGGCGAGCGCCAAAGCGCTGGAACGCATCCGTGAGTGGCGTACGATCTGTCCGGATCTCACTGTGCGTTCCACCTTCATCGTCGGATTTCCCGGCGAAACCGAACCGGAGTTCGAGGAACTGCTGACTTTCATAAAGGAAGCCGAGTTGGATCGTGTCGGTTGTTTCGCCTATTCACCCGTGGAAACTGCTGACGCCAATACGCTGCCGGATCACGTACCAGCCGAAGTTTCCGAAGAACGCCGCCGTTTATTCATGGAGACCCAGGCGCAGATCAGCGCGCAACGCCTGCGTCGTTTTCTCGGCCGCGAACTCCAGGTGCTGGTGGACAATGTGACGGACGGCACGGCAGTGGCGCGCAGCTTCGCCGACGCTCCCGAAATTGACGGCGTGGTGCGCATTGCGCACGCCGGCAAGCTGAAGCAGGGCCAGTTCGCGCGCGTGCGCGTCACCGGCAGCGGGCACCACGACCTGGATGCGATTCCCGCCGCCTGATGTTGCCCGCGGTAAAATCTATCGCATCTTGGCCCAGAGTAATTGACATGGTTAGCAGTGGTGTTAAATCCCCCGGCGCGCGGAGCGCGCTCCCCCCTTTTGCAAAGGGGGGCGAGGAGCGAAGCTCCGAGCGGGCAGCCATGGGCACAGTGCGACGCGCTGTGCAGGAGACCATGGATGGTCTCCCTGGACCTGTACACGGCGCAGGATGGCAGAGTGTGCAGGGCTGCCTTGGACTATCGGACGAAGCGGGATTGCGAAGTACGATAGAGGGGGGGTTTCGGGTGCTGGTTGTCGTACCTTGCATCGCATTTTATCAGAGGCATTTAGCGAACCCGCCGTGATGACTCCCGATATCCTGGACTTGCCCCACGGTATCAGCGCCATTGATACCGACTACGTGCGCCCGCAGCTGGACGCGAGCCACCTGGTCGTGCGCGGCGGACGGGCAGCGTTCGTGGATGTGGGCGTGAACCATTCGGTGCCGCTGCTGCTGGCCGCACTCAAGCGGAAAAATCTCGACGTGGGCGACGTGGATTGGGTGTTTCTCACGCACGTGCACCTGGATCATGCCGGCGGCGCAGGCGAGCTGCTGAAACACCTGCCGAACGCCACGGTGCTGGTGCATCCGCGCGGGGCGGCGCATCTTTCCGCGCCGGAAAAACTCGTGGCCGGGACCATACAGGTTTACGGCGCGGAAAAGTTCACTGCGCTATACGGTGATATCGTTGCGGTTCCCAAGGAACGCATTCAGCTGGTCGAAGACGACAGCCGCGTGCGGCTGAACGGCAGTGAATTCGTGTGCATCCACACGCCCGGCCATGCGCTGCACCATTACTGCATCGTGGACCAAGACAGCCGCAGCGTGTTCACCGGCGACAGTTTCGGCATTTCCTACCGCATCTTCGATACCGACCGGGGCCCGTTCATATTCCCGGCCACCACGCCCACGCATTTCGATCCCGAGCAGGCGCACGCCTCACTGGACCGTATCCTGTCGTTCGAGCCGGTAGATGTGTTCCTCACCCATTACAGCCGAATCACGGGGCTGCCGCGCCTGGCGGCCGACATGCACGCCAGCCTGGTTGCCTACGTGCAGCTGGCGCACTCCTGCGCCGAGAAGGGCGACCAGCGCATCGCCTGCATGCGCAACCGCATGCACGCCTTGCTGGTGAAACGCGTGCGCGAACACGGCTGCACGCTGGATCAGGCCACGGTGGATTCCTGGCTCGCCATGGACGTGGATCTCAATGCCAAGGGCTTGGCCGTATGGCTGGATAGGGTAAGAGGTTAGTATTCTTTTGTGTTACAGCTCATCAGTAATACCGAGAGAACAGATTCAATCCGAGCTTTTATCTTTTGTTTTATGTGTGGGGAATAAATACTCATATACCAGAGCGCCATTCACGTCATCGCCACCATCTCGCTTTGTAATGATGGTCTTTATTTTTCTTATTTCTCCCTGGGTAGCTTTGTAGCCATTCTGAAGTAGAGCAGCTGCTGTTTGATAGTGGCGTTCCGCGAATGCGGCCACCATTAAGGTAGCGTGCTGATTATTTGGACGATAGTTGATATTGGCGCCATGTGTAACGAGGAATGCAAGCTCATCTGTACAGCCATAAACCACGGCTTCGAATAATGCTGTTGTGCCATTTTCATTCAGTGCGTTTGCTGAAATCCCGTTGCCAATCAGGATTCTTGTGATATCGATTCTTCCCATTGATGCGGCCGCCGACAAGGCGTTGCCACCGTGTTGAAGCACTAGTGTGTGATTCTTTAATAATTTATAAATCAAATCCTTATATCCAAATATCACCGCATTGGTTAGGGCATCATCGGGAAGCGCTGAATTCCCTTTCAGTATTTTTGTTTCGGTAATATGGAGGGGATTGCCCCGAACGATTTGCCACACAGTGTTTTCACCCGTGGTGCTGCATCTATCGAGTTCATTGCTGCTTGCGTGCGCGACGGGTAGTAATGCAAACAACAATAGGAATGCCCAGCTTTTCATCTTGTCGTACCTGGTCAAGTAATCCCTAATCTAGCCAAGCGGGATTAAGCCATACTTGGAACGTTCGCATCAAATAAGGGTACTCCACATTATTTACCCCCTTCGACGCCGCCGAGCACTGGAGCGAGTGAGGGTCAGGCCGCGCAGCGGGCGAAGCCAGGTATGGCGAGCCTTCGCAGCGGTGCAGGGATGCACCGTCTGCGAAGCCCCGAACGAGTGAAGCGCGCAGGGAACCGCGCAGCGGCGGCGTCCGGGGGCGTGTTTCTTTGGTGACTTTCTTTGCACGTCCAAAGAAAGTCACCCGCCGCGCGGGCGCGGAAGCCCGCTGTCTTGATACGGTCGCGGCCATAGGCCGCACTGGTATTATTCCCGCGCGAAAACTTGCGCAGTATCGCGGAACGCCTTGAGTTCCAGCGCATTTCCGCTCGGATCCTTGAAGAACATCGTGGCCTGTTCGCCCACCTTTCCCTGGAAGCGGATGCCGGGTTCGATGATGAATTGCACGTTGGCGGCTTTGAGTTTGTCTGCCAGCGCCTGCCATTGATTCCATTCCAGAATCACACCGAAATGCCGCACCGGCACGTCCTCGCCGTCCACCGGATTGGTGGCGGCCGCGTGTTCGGCCGGCGCCAGATGCGCGACGATCTGGTGGCCGAAGAAATTGAAATCAATCCAGCGCTCGGACTCGCGTCCGGTGGGGCAGCCGAGCAAGCCGGTGTAGAAGCGCCGCGCTTCTTCCAGATCGCGCACCGGAAACGCTAGGTGAAACAACGGAATGGTTCTTAACGCCTTACTCCTCACACCTCACCCCTCACTTTCTCAAGCCCAATCTTTGGGCTTGAGAAATTTATCGTGCAGTTCCGCCTCCGGTGAACCGGGCTCCGGTTTCCAATCGTGCTCCCAGCGTACTTCCGGCGGCAGCGACATGAGGATGGATTCGGCGCGGCCGCCGGATTGCAGACCAAAGAGCGTGCCGCGGTCATACACCAGGTTGAATTCCACATAGCGGCCGCGGCGGTACAACTGAAAGTTGCGCTCGCGGTCGCCGTATTTCAATGCGCGCCGCTTTTCGACGATGGGCACATAGGCCGGGAGAAAATGATCGCCCACGCTTTGCAGGAACGCGAAGCATTGATCGAACTCCCACGCGTTGAGGTCGTCGAAGAACAGACCGCCGATGCCGCGCGCCTCGTTGCGGTGCTTGATGAAAAAATACTCGTCGCACCATTGCTTGTAGCGCGGGTACACATCCGCTCCGAACGGTGCGCACGCCGCCTGGGCGGTCGCATGCCAGTGCCGCGCGTCCTCTTCAAAGCCGTAATATGGCGTGAGGTCGAAGCCGCCGCCAAACCACCAGACCGGCGGTTCACCTGCCTGGGTGGCCGCGATAAAGCGCACATTCATGTGCGTGGTCGGCACGTAGGGGTTCCAGGGATGCAGCACCAGTGATACGCCCAGCGCCTCCCAGGCGCGACCCGCGAGTTCGGGCCGCTGCGCGGTGGCGGAAGGCGGCAGAGTCGTACCGCGTACGCTCGAAAAATTGATGCCGGCCTGCTCGAACAGCGCGCCGGCCTTGAGCACGCGGCTTTCACCACCGCCGTCCTCGGCACGGGTCCAGCGGTCGCAGGTGAATTTCTCCTTGCCGTCGAGCGCTTCCAGGGCCAGGGTGATCTTGTCCTGCAAACTGCACAGCCAGGTTTCCACCGCTGCAACATCGATTTCTTGAGTCATGCGATCCTTATGCGGCGCGCAGAATCTTGCCGGTACGCGCGTCGCGGATTTCAGTGGGGTTTTTCAGTGCGCCCACCGTGCCCGGCACCACGTAATCCACTTTGTCACCCAGCAGGCGGCGCACGGTGGGCGGCGAACGCAGCGGCGCATGGCCGCTCAGGTTCGCACTCGTGGATACCAGTGCGAGGGCGGTAGCTTCGCAGAGCGCACGTGCCACCGGATGGGCGGTGACGCGTACCGCGAGCGTGTCGCGTCCGCCGCTCAGCCATTCGGGTACGCCCTTGCTCGCGGGCACCACCCAGGTGACGGGGCCGGGCCAGGTCTTGAGTACTTCGGCGCGCATCGCGGCGTCCAATTGCATGAACGGTTCGAGCTGGGCGATATCGGCGGCGATCAGGATAAAACCTTTTGCGGGAGCGCGCTGCTTGATGGCGAAAATCCGCGCCACGGCCCGGGCATTGAGCGGATCACAGCCGAGACCGAAAACCGCTTCGGTGGGATAGGCGATGACGCCGCCGCCCCAGATCACATCGCGTGCGCGCTTCAATGGCCACCGCAGCGCGCCCATGCTGCATCAAGAAATCGCGGCCGCCGCTGCGGGTTCCACCGCTGGGGCCAGCTCCGGCGCCGGCTCCGCAAAACCGCATTCCTTGCGCGGGCAGACGCGTTCGGTGCCTTTGCGTTTCGTGGTCTTCACGGTGAGGATCGGCCAGGCGCAGCGCGGGCAGGGCTGGGCAATGGGCGGGTTCCACACCGCGTACTTGCAGTCCGGATAGCGCGCGCACGAATAGAAAATCTTGCCGTAGCGCGATTTACGTTTCAGGAACGTGCCCTGATGGCACTCGGGGCACTCGACGCCGGTATCCTGGGGTTTTTCCAGCGGTTCCACGTATTTGCACTTGGGATAACTCGAGCAGCCGATGAACTTGCCGTAGCGCCCGCGGCGGATGATCAGATCCGAGCCGCACTGCGGACACTGCCGGCCTTCGATTTTTTCCGGCTGCGCGGCCTGCTCGGCGGTCTCGTCGAGGTTGCGGGTGTAATCGCAGTCCGGGTAGCCGGTGCAACCGATGAAGCGCCCGCGCCGTCCCAGGCGGATGGAGAGCGGCTTGCCGCACTTCGGGCATTTCTCATCGAGCTTCTCCGTGGTCACGTCCTTGCGTGACACGTTTTCTTCCTTGTGGTCCACGAGTTGCTTGAACGGGCCCCAGAATTCGCGCATCACCGGCACCCATTCCTTCTCGCCGCGCGACACCGCGTCCAGTTCGTCTTCGAGCTTGGCGGTGAAGTCGTAATCCACGTACTGGGTGAAATGCTCGGTGAGGAACTTGGCCACCACCTTGCCCACATCGGTGGGCTTGAAGCGCTTCTTGTCCATCTCCACGTATTCGCGCTGTTGCAGCGTGGAAATGATGGTGGCGTAGGTCGAGGGCCGGCCGATGCCGTACTCTTCGAGCGCTTTCACCAGGCTGGCCTCGGTGTAACGCGGCGGCGGCTCGGTGAAGTGCTGTTCGCACAGGATGCCCTGCAGCACGACGCTGTCGCCCTCGGCCAGCGGCGGCAGGCGCATCTCGCTGTCCTCGTCGGCGCCATTGTCGTCGCGGTCTTCCTGATACACGGCGATGAATCCCGGCACTACCAGCGTCGAGCCGGTGGCGCGGAACGTGCTCTGGGCACCCGCATCCATGTCCGCGGTCACGGTGTCGAACACCGCCTGTTCCATCTGGCAGGCGATGGTGCGTTTCCAGATGAGCTCGTAAAGCTTGCGTTCCTCGTCGGTGAGCTTGCCGTGGACGGTTTCGGGCGCACGCGCGGCCGAAGTCGGGCGGATGGCCTCGTGGGCTTCCTGGGCATTCTTGGATTTGGTCTTGTACACGCTCGGTTCGGACGGCAAGTGATCCGGGCCGAAGCGACTGGCGATGACTTCGCGGATTTCCGCCACGGCTTCGGCCGCGAGATTCACCGAATCGGTGCGCATGTAGGAAATCAGGCCCACCGGGCCTTCGCCGCTGAGGTCAATGCCTTCGTAGAGTTTCTGCGCGACGCGCATGGTGCGCTGCGCGCCGAAGCCGAGCTTGCGCGAGGCCTCCTGCTGCAGGGTGGAGGTGGTGAACGGCGGCGACGGATTGCGTCTGCGCTGTTTCTTCGCCACCGAGATCACGCGCAGTGCGCCCTGCGCGGATAGTCCCAAGGCCTGTTCCGCGGCGTGCGCCGAGGTTTCGTCGCGGAAGCTGAATTGCTCGACTTTGCTGCCGGCGTACTGGTACAGCCGGGCGCTGAAGGCCTGGCCGTCTTTTTCGGCGTTGGCGGCCAGCGTCCAGTATTCCTCGCTCTTGAATTTGTCGATTTCCGCCTCGCGCTCCACGATCAGGCGCAGCGCCGGCGATTGCACCCGGCCCGCGGATAGGCCGCGGCGGATTTTTTTCCACAGCAGCGGCGAGAGGTTGAAGCCCACAAGGTAATCGAGCGCGCGCCGCGCCTGCTGGGCGTTCACCAGCTCGGTGGACAGCTCGCGCGGATGCGCCACCGCCTCGTTGACGGCGCGCTGGGTGATTTCGTGGAACACCACGCGGTGCACGTCCTTGTCCTTGAGCGCGCCCTTGTCCTTGAGCATCTCGTAGAGGTGCCAGGAAATCGCTTCGCCCTCGCGGTCCGGGTCGGTGGCGAGGTACAGCGCGTCGGCCTTCTTCAGTTCCTTGGCGATTTCCGCCACGTGCTTGGCATTGCGCTCGATGGGCGCGTACTTCATGGCGAATCCGTTGGCGGTGTCCACCGCGCCTTCCTTGGGCACCAGATCGCGCACGTGGCCGTAGGAGGCCAGCACCTCGAAACCCTTGCCGAGGTATTTCTTGATGGTTTTGGCTTTCGCGGGAGATTCGACGATGACCAGGTTTTCACTCATATCTATACACAAATACTACAAACGCCGGTATCACGGCAAGTCCGGGCACCCGGCTGCCGCGGTGCCTGGCAACAAAAACCGCCGCAGTGCGGCTGCGGCGGTGCGAAAACAAACCGGAATTTAATGCATCACGCCGATGGAATCGTCGAACACCAGGTCTTCCATGCGCGCGTAGGCATTCTCCTGTCCGGGGTGGTTGAACAGCACCATGAGCGCGATCCATTTCACCTGTTCCAGGTCAATTTCGTCGCCGTCCAGCGCCATGATGCGGTCAATGACCACTTCGCGCTGCGCGGCTTCGAGGATGCCGATGTTTTCGAGGTACTGCAGGAATCCGCGGCATTCCATGCCCAGACGCTCGATTTCCACCGGCGCATACACGCGGAACGCGTCCGGTCGGTTGAAGCGGGTTTCGGCGTCCGGTGGATTGCTCGCCAGGTTTTCCAGCCAGTCGAAGGCCTTGTTGATTTCGGCTTTGGGGAAGCCCGCCTGTTCCAGTTCCACCGTCAGTGATTCACGATCGGTGCCGCTGTCCTCGTCGTCCTCATCCAGGTAGTTCTCGAACAGGTACATGAGTACGTCAAGCACGTTTTCTTTCATCATGACGCAGGCCTCTTGTTTACCCGGGAATAATGGCCACCCGGCGCGGCTTCCACCTGGCCCTGAAGCTCGAGCATCAGCAGCATGGAGGAAACCACATCGGGCGTCAATCCAGTGCGCTCGACCAAAGCGTCGACGGAGGTGGGGGCGTAGTCGAGCGAATTCAACAGCAAGCGGTATTCGGGATCTTCGGCTGCGGTGGCTGCGAGCGTTTCAGTCGGCGCTGATTCTGCGACGGCCGCTTCAAGTTTCAGCAGCGGCGCAAGCTCTTCAAGAATGTCGCCCGCGGATTCCACCAGCTTCGCGCCTTCGCGGATCAGTCGGTGGCAGCCGCGTGCCAGCGGGTTGTGAATCGAACCGGGAATTGCAAACACCTCGCGGCCCTGTTCGCTGGCGAGGCGTGCGGTGATCAGCGAGCCGCTCGACTGGTTGGCCTCCACCACCAGCGTGCCGACGCACAGGCCGCTGATGAGGCGATTGCGACGCGGAAAATTGTGCGGCAGCGGCGGCGTGCCGGGTGCGTATTCGCTCACGATCAAACCCTGGGCGGCGATTTGCTCGGCGAGCTCGCGGTGCGCAGGCGGATACACCTTGTCCAGGCCCGTGCCCCAAACCGCGAGCGTTTTGCCGCCGGCTTTGAGTGTGCCGCGGTGACTGGCGCTGTCAATGCCGAGCGCCATGCCGGAGGTGATGGTGAGGCCGCAACGCGCCAGGTAAGCAGCAAATTCCTCGGCGTTGCGCCGGCCCTCGCCACTTGGATTGCGGCTGCCGACGATGGCGAGCTGCGGGCTGTCGAGCAACGCGACGTCGCCGCGCAGGAACAGCGCGATCGGTGGATCGGCGATTTGCCTGAGCAACGCCGGGTAAGCGGGATCGGTGCAGGGCAGCAGTGCGGCACCGGCGGTTTGCAGCCAGCGCTGGTCTTTTTCGACGGCATTCCAGTCCGGGGACTCGAGCCAGTGGAGAGTATCCGCGCCCAGCCCCAGACCGGTGAAGTCGCGTTTGCGCGCGGCGAAAATTCCACCCGGCGTGCCGCAGCGTGCCAGCAGCGCCGAAAATCCCGCCGGTCCCAGGCCCGGAGCGCGGACCAGGGCCAGCCAGAAAGTCGCTTCCTGTGCGTCTATGTCCTGTGTCCCCCGTTTGCCGGATCAGGGAGTCGGGGTCTTGACCACGTCCAACAGGTGGATCTCGCTCTTGGCTTCCATCACCAGGCCGTAACTCACGGTCGGGAACGTGCGGAACACCAGCAGCGTGCCTTCGCGTTCCTCAGGCAGTTTGACCGAGCCGCTCAGGCCGTCGAAGGAATACGGGTCGCTGACCTTCTTGCCGCGGCTGTAGATGCCGAGCACCGTGCCCTGATCGAGGCCCGCGTTGCTGCCGCGGTCCAGTACCACGACTTCGTACTGGCCGATTTCCTGCACGCCGCCGAGCACGGCGATGATGCTGCCGTTCACGGATTTGGCGGGCGGGTGCGGCATGAAATCCTGGCTGATCTGTTCGGTTGTGACCGGCAGGAACCGGTCGCCGGGCATGGCTTCCTGGACCGTGGTCGTGAGCAGGACTTTGGTCGGATCGCCCCAGCGCTCCACCGTGCCGTCGCCGATGTAGGTGGCCTGATAGCCCAGTGTGTCACCGTTGTCGGGGTCCACGTATTTCTCGCCCAGCCGGTAAATGCTGTAGCGTCCGCCTTCCGATTGCTTCAGCCCGCGTGCGTAGACCGAGTTGCCCGCGGCGATCAGCGGCCGTCCGTCCAGCGCCTGCAGCAGATAACCGGAGTCGTCGAGTTCATGCTTGCTCACCACGCGCGTACCACTGAGGAACGGGCGGATTGAATTGAGCGGCACCGCCGGAATCGCACGGTTGAGCTCGGTGTAGCGTACCTGCGGTTGCAGGGTTTCCACCGGCAGCGAGGTGGCAGCGGGCGCCGGAGTGGCCTCGGTCACCACCTGGCCCTTGCGCATCACCGTAAGGCTCGGACGGCCGTTGACGGAACCGAGCAGCAGTGTGTCGCCGGGATAGATAAGGTGCGGGTTCTTGATGGTCGGGTTCGCGTACCAGATGTCGGGCCAGCGCCAGGGATCCTGAAGGTACATGGAGGCGATGCCCCACAGGGTGTCGCCCTTCTTGACCACATAAGTACGCGGTGCCTGCGGCTGCATCGCCGGAGGGGGCGCGGGCGCCGCAGGTTGCGCCTGAACGGGCGCGGGTGCGGGCGGCGGAGCCGCAACCGGCGCCGGCTTTTGCGGAGCGTGGGCGCACGCGGTCAGAAGCGCCGCGAGGCACAGGACGGTGAAACACCGGGTCGCGCTATAATTTCTCATCGGACTTCACTCCACGGCTCGCCGGACTGCCGCTCCGGATTCCAGGCCCTTGCCGCTCCCGCGTCGGGCCTCCCTGGAGGCGGATGTACCGGGTAACTTTTTAATAGCATCATAACTTTAGCAGCATTTTATACAAAAGTGCATGAGGATTAGCCCCGTCCCCCTTGAATACCGGGGCCTCCCGGCTCCATACAGATGACGCCATGGCCAAGCTCACCATACTGCATTTCCCCGACCCGAGGTTGCGCACCCGGGCCCAGCCGGTCCCGGCCGTCAGCGCCGACATCCAGCGGCTGGCGGCGGACATGCTCGAGACCATGTATGCCGCCCCGGGCATCGGGCTGGCCGCCACCCAGGTGGGCGTGGACCAGCGGCTGATCGTGGTGGACGTGTCCGAGAAAGGCAACGAGCCGCGGGTGTTCATCAATCCCGAAATCCTGGCACGCGCCGGAACCGAGACCATGCAGGAAGGCTGCCTGTCAGTACCCGGGGTCTTCGAGGAGGTTGAGCGCGCGGCCAGCGTGCGGGTGCGTGCCCTGGACGGCAGCGGCCAGGCACTGGAATTCGACGCCGACGGCCTGTTGGCGGTGTGCATTCAGCACGAAATCGATCACCTCAACGGCAAGCTGTTCGTGGATTACCTGTCGGAACTCAAACGCAAGCGCATCCGCAAGAAACTGGAAAAAGAGCAGCACGCAGCGCGCAGCGCAGAGCGCGGCGCGGCGCCGGCCATCTGATTTTTCATTCACGGCGGTCTCAGGTTCGCTGCACATGACGACGTCCCTTCGCATTGCGTTTGCCGGCACGCCGGATTTCGCGCTGCCGGCGCTGGACGCGCTGGCGGCCGCCGGACATGCAATCGTGGGCGTGTGGACGCAGCCCGACAGACCGGCGGGGCGCGGCCGCAAGCTCACGGCCTCGGCGGTGAAACAACGCGCGCTTGACTTGCATCTGCCGGTGCACCAGCCGGACTCACTCAAGAGTGCCGAAGCCCAAACGCAGATAAAAATTGCCGCGCCACAGGTGATAGTGGTTGTGGCCTACGGTTTGCTCCTGCCGCAGGCGGTGCTGGCCATCCCGGAATTCGGCTGCGTCAACATTCACGCTTCGCTGCTGCCGCGCTGGCGTGGTGCGGCACCCATGCAGCGTGCGCTGCTCGCGGGCGACGCCGAGACCGGCGTGAGCATCATGCGCATGCAGGTCGGGCTGGATACCGGTCCGGTGTATGCCGCACGCACCACGCCCATCAACGCGCAAGACACCTCCGGCACCTTGCACGATCGTCTGGCACAACTCGGCGCGCAATTATTGCTGCAAGTTCTGGCGCAACTTCCCGCGCTCGATCCTGTGCCGCAGGACGATGCGCGCGCTACGTATGCCGCCAAGCTCACGCGCGCGGAAGCGCACCTCGACTGGGCGCGGCCGGCAGCGGAACTCGCGCGTGCGGTGCGCGCCTTCAATCCCTGGCCCATGGCCTGGACGCTGCACCAGGGAGAGCCGCTGCGCATATTGAAAGCTGATGCGCTCGGCACTAGCGCCATTCGGCCGGCCGGCACGGTGCTGGCTGCAAATCGCGACGGCATCGACGTGGCGACCGGCATGGGCGTGCTGCGTATCACTGAGTTGCAGCCCGCAGGCGGGCGTGGCATGCGCGCGGCGGATTTCAACCGCGCGCGGGCGCTCGCCGGTCTGCGCTTCGATTGATGCGCCGGGAATCGCCGCGCGCGCTCGCCGCCCGGGTGCTCGCGACCGTGTGGCAGGGCGCGCGCCTGGACGAGGCTCTGCGTCAAGCCGTGCGCCCGGATTATCCGGCGCGCGACGCGGCGCTGGTGCGCGAATTGTGCTACGGCACGCTGCGCTTCGAACCGCGTCTGGAGTTCTGGTTGACGGGATTGCTGGCGCGCCCGCTCGATGCTCGTGAGCCCGAGCTGCACGCGCTGCTGCTGCTCGGCCTGTACCAGCTCAGCGAAATGCGCGTGCCGCCGCACGCCGCGATCGCTGAAACCGTCGAAGCCTGCCGGCACTTGTCCAAGCCGTGGGCGGTGCAGTTGGCCAACGCCGTGCTGCGGCGCTTCCAGCGCGAGCAGGTACGACTCATGACGGACCTGCCGCAACACGAGGTTGCGTATTACGCGCATCCGCGCTGGCTGCTGGAGCGCATCCGCCAGGACTGGCCCGACCACTGGCGGGAAATTCTCGCGGCCGGCAATCAGCGTCCGCCGCTCACCCTGCGTGTCAACCGCCTGCGGTGTACGCGCGCGGCGCTGCTCGCGGAACTCGCGGCAGCGGGCATCGCCGCACAGGCATGTGGATTTTCCGCCGACGGCGTGACTGCCCTGGAACCGTTCGACGTGCGTACCCAGCCGGGTTTTGCTGCCGGTCATTTTTCGGTACAGGATGAAGCCGCACAACTGGCCGCCGAATTGCTCGAAGTGAGCGTCGGCCTGCGCGTGCTGGATGCCTGCGCCGCGCCCGGCGGCAAGACCTGCCATCTCCTGGAGCGCTGTCCGCAGGCGCAGGTGCTGGCGCTCGACAACGACGTGCAGCGCGTGCAGAAGATTCACCAGAATCTGCAGCGCCTGGGGCTGAGCGCGCAGGTCGAAGTAGCGGATGCGACGCGCCCGGATACCTGGTGGGATGGCCGGCCGTTCGAGCGCATTCTGCTGGATGCCCCGTGCAGCGCCACGGGCGTAATTCGTCGCCATCCCGACATCAAGGCGCGGCGCCGTCCTGAAGAGGTGAGCGCTTTGGTCGCGGTGCAGACG
Organism: Gammaproteobacteria bacterium; assembly: GCA_035279405.1. Taxonomy (NCBI): domain Bacteria; kingdom Pseudomonadati; phylum Pseudomonadota; class Gammaproteobacteria; species Gammaproteobacteria bacterium. The sequence goes on along the minus strand of DATEHU010000021.1, from coordinate 104,896 downwards.
CGTATGCTGGCTGCGCTCTGGCCGCTGCTGGCCGGCGGCGGTAAGCTGCTGTACGCCACGTGCTCGCTGCTGGTCGAGGAGAACGCGGCGCAGGTGAACAACTTTCTGGCGGCCCATGCCGATGCGCGGGCGCTGCCGCTTGCCGCGCACTGGGGTGTGCCGTTGCCTCCCGGGCGGCAGATTCTCTCCGGCGAGTCGGGTATGGATGGATTTTATTATGCGTGCCTGCACAAAGCCTGACGGATTGGCATCGGCATGAACGGCCTGTTCGGCCGGCTGCCGGCATGCCGCGGTCTGGCCGCGGGCGTGCTCACCGGTGCGCTGCTGTGCATGTGCCTGTCACCGGGTGCGCATGCCGACAACAACAGCGGCGGCTTCGTGATCCGCACCGCCTACACCGAGTTGCTGAACGGCGTGTATTACCTGAGCGCGGATGTGGATTTGAACATGAGCGGCAAGGTGCTGAACGCGCTCGAAAATGGCGTGCCGCTCACCGTGGAATGGCAGATCCAGGTCATCCACCCGCGGTTTTTGCTCTGGAACCAGACCGTGGCGACGCTCACCGAGCGCTATCAGATCAGCTACCATCCGCTCACCCAGCGCTTCGTGATCAAGAACCTGAACAGCGGCGAACAGCAGAGTTTCGCCAGCTACCGTGACGCGGTGCTGAATCTCGGCCAGGTCAACGATCTGCCGGTGATTGACGTCAGCCTGCTCGAGCCGCACACCCGCTACCTGATCCGCATGCGTGCGGTGCTCGACATCACCGAGTTCCCGGGTCCGCTCAAACTCATCGCGTCACTGTTCAAGGGCTGGGACCTGTCGAGCGACTGGTACGCCTGGGTGCTCGCCTCATGAGGCGCTACGTCGTACCCCTGGTGATCGCGGCCGGCATGATCGTGATGCTGGTGTCGCTGCTGCTGCTCAGCAAGAGCACGGCGAATTCCGCGGATTTCGAGCAAATGCACGACGGCCTGCTTATGGTGAACGCGGTGGCCGTGCTGGTGCTGGTGGCGGTCATCGGCTGGAACCTGGCGCGCCTGGTGCTGCAGTATCGCCGCAACGTCACCGGTTCGCGCCTGACCACGCGCCTGGTGGTGATGTTCGTGCTGCTCGCCATCGTGCCGGTGGTGCTGGTGTATTACTTCTCGGTGCAGTTCATCAGCCGTGGCATTGATTCCTGGTTCGACGTGCGCGTGGAGCGCGCGCTGCAGGATGCCATCGAACTGTCGCGCAGTGCGCTGCAGTTGCGCGTGCGCGAGCTGCTGGCGCGCACCGAACAGATCGGCAACACCCTGGCGGTCACCAGTCCGGAGAATTCCCCTCAGCAGCTGGACCTGCTGCGTCGTCGCAGCGGCGCCACCCAGCTTACGCTGTTGTCGGGCATGGACGGGCACATCATTGCCACCAGCTCAGCGCTTTCGGCGCAGCTCATTCCGGACCTGCCCGGTGAGCAACTGCTCATGCAGGTGCGCAGCGGCGGCGTGTACGTGGGCCTGGACCCGGCGGGCGACAACGGTCTGCACATTCGCGCGCTGGTGCCGGTGACCGCGGGTGGCTTGTGGTGGCGGCCGGAAATCCTGCAGGCGATTTTCCCGGTGGCTGACCAGCAAAGCGGCCTCGCCAACCAGGTGCAGGCCGCGTATTCGCACTACCACGAGCTCACGGTACTGCGCCAGCCGCTCAAGTACAGTTTCATGCTCACGCTCTCGCTGGTGCTGGTACTGTCGGTGCTGATGGCGGTGTGGGTGGCGTTCGTGGCCGCGCGCAAGCTCGTGGAACCGATCCAGAACCTGGTGGAAGGCACGCGCAGCGTGGCGCGCGGGGATTTCAGCACGCGCCTGCCGCTGACCTCGCGCGACGAAATCGGTTATCTGGTGTCCTCGTTCAACGAAATGACCCAGCGCCTGTCGCTGGCGCAGGACGCGGCGCGCAAGAGCCGTGCGCAGGTGGAAAGCGAGCGCAGTTATCTGGACGCGGTGCTCACGCGGCTGTCTTCGGGCGTGATCTCGCTGGGCGCCAATCTCACGCTCAAGACCGCGAATCCGGCCGCGAGCGCGGTACTGGATACCGATCTCAGCCGCCACCTCAACAAATCGCTGGCGCCGCTCGCCGGTGAGTCGTCGCTGTGCGCACAGTTCGTGAGCGCCTGCCGCAAGCATCTGGACGCGGGCGAGACCGAGTGGCGCGAGGAAATGCTGTTGCACGGCGCCACCGGCCGGCGCATGCTGATGGTGAGCTGCACCACGCTCACCGGCAGCGGCGACGCGCCCGGTCACGTGCTGGTGTTCGACGATCTGACGGCACTCATCGAAGCGCAGCGTGATGCCGCCTGGGGCGAAGTGGCGCGGCGCTTGGCGCACGAGATCAAGAATCCGCTCACCCCCATACGTCTGGCGGCGGAACGCCTGCGCCGCAAATACCTGCCACAGTTCAAGGGCAGCGACGCCGAGGTGCTGGAGCGCTCCACGCATACCATCGTGCAACAGGTCGAAGCCATGAAGTCCATGGTCAATGCCTTCAGCGAATACGCGCATACCCCGCCGCTGGAATTTGCACCGCTGGACCTGAACGCGCTGGTGCGCGAAGTCACCGAGTTCTATCGCACGCGCGAGTCCGGCACGGCCATTCAGTTGAAGCTGGACGACGACTTGCCGCGGGTGGATGCCGACTCGGGCAGGGTGCGGCAAATGCTGCATAATCTGCTCAAGAACGCGCAGGAAGCGCTGGAGGGTCGCAAGACCGGGCGCGTGAAAGTCACCACGCATTATTACCACCGCAACAAGGAGGAGTTGGCGGAGATTCTGGTGGAGGACAACGGCCCGGGTTTCGATGCCGAGATCCTCGGACATGCGTTCGAACCGTACGTGACCAGCAAACCCAAGGGCACCGGCCTCGGATTGGCGATCGTCAAGAAACTGGTGGAAGAGCACGGTGGCAGCATCCGCGTGCGCAACGGTCCCGAGGGCGGCGCCGTGGTGAGCATTCGTCTGCCGGTCACCGAGGGCGGCCGCAGCAACGCATTGTTTGGCGGCCTGCAACGGCGCTCCGGCGCCTAGGAGAGTAGTGCATGCGAGCCTCGCAGATTCTGGTGGTGGACGATGAAGCGGACATCCGCGCCATGGTCCAGGAAATCCTCACCGAGGAAGGCTACGAAGTGAAAGTGGCGGGCAGCGCCGCGGAAGCCCGCAGCGCGCGCCGTCAGGGCGAACCGGACCTGGTGCTGCTCGACATCTGGATGCCGGACATGGACGGCATCAGCCTGCTCAAGGAATGGACGCGCGAGCAGCGCTTGCCGTTCCCGGTGGTGATGCTGTCGGGCCACGGCACCGTGGATACCGCAATGGAAGCCACGCGCCTCGGGGCACTGGATTTTGTCGAGAAGCCGCTGTCGCTGGCCAAGCTCTTGCGCACCGTGGAACAGGCAATCGCCGGCGGGCGCGACACGCGCAATGCCCCGGCGGCGCACGGCCAGCCGGCGTCGCTCGAGCCGCTGGGCCGCAGCCGCGTCATGCAGCGACTGCGCGAGCAATGCCGGCGCGCGGCCAGCCAGGACAGTCCGGTGCTGCTGCTCGGCGAAGCGGGCAGTGGCCGGGAAAGCGCGGCACGCTACATGCATGCTCTCAGCGCACAGTCCGCCGGACCGTTCGTGAGCGCGGTGCTCACCGGCGTGCCGCAGGCGGAAATCGAAATGCGTTGGCTCGGGCGCGAAAGCGCGGGACAGGTCGAGCCCGGCTGGCTGGATGCGGCGCGTGAGGGCACGCTGTTCCTGAACGAACTCACCGGCATGCCGCTTGCGGTGCAGGAGCTTTTGTACAACGTGCTGCAGCAGGGCGGTTACACGCGCGTGGGCGCGCAGGCATCCAACCGCCTGGAATTGCGCCTCATAGCTTCCGTCGAGCCGACCATAGAGCACCAACTGGCGGACGGCCGTTTCCGCCGCGATCTCTACGAGCATGTGAGCAGCGTAGTCATCCAGGTGCCGCCGCTGCGCAGTTATCTTGAGGACGTGCCGGAACTTCTGCGCTATTACAGCGACGCGCTCGCCGACAGCGAGCGGCTGGAGTACCGGCGCTTCAGCGTGGCGGCCCAGAACCGCCTGCGCAATTATCCCTGGCCCGGAAATCTGGCGGAGCTGCGCAATCTGGTGCGCCGCCTACTGGTGCTGGGCGAGGATCGCGAGGTGTCGCTGGAAGAATTGGAAGCCGCACTCGCGCCCTATAGCGCCGACGGCCCGCTGGTGAAACAGGATCTGCTGGCGCTGCCGCTGCGCGAAGCGCGCGAACATTTCGAGCGCGCGTATCTTGAACAGCAGTTGCAGCTCTGCGGCGGCAAGGTCGGCAAGCTCGCGGAGCGCGTCGGCATGGAACGCACGCATCTGTACCGTAAGCTCAACTCGCTGGGAATTGATTTCCGCAATCTGGCCGACGACGAGGGCGCCTGACGCCTTCAGTTGGTCTTGATGACCAGCGGCTCGATGTGGTGCTGGGCGAGCCGAAGCTCTTAGGTTAATGAGTGGGCGGATGTCGGGAGCGTGCGGTCCACACCTGCAGAGCAGCGGCACCGGGGTGGTGGCGATCCGCACGGTGCGCGACGACGGGATTCTGACCACGCGCTATGTGACGGGCAATCATCTGGGCGGGGTGAGCGTGATCAGCGATGAAGTGGGCACGGTGGATCAGCGCATGAGCTACGGAGCATTTGGAGAACGGCGCGACCCCACGACTTGGCAGCCCTACGCCAGCATGCCCGACCTCACGAACATCACCGACAAGGGCTACACCGGCCAGCAGCAGTTGGACGCGGTGGGCTTGGTGCACATGAACGGGCGGGTGTATGACCCGCAGATTGGCAGGTTCATGAGCGCCGATCCGACCGTGCCCGACCTGCTGGATGGGCAGAGTTTTGCCCGCTATGCGTATGTCGAGAACAATCCGCTCTCGGCGATTGATCCGAGCGGATTTGAGCCTGATCATTATATGTGGGATGTAGTGACATCACGTTGGGACTGTTATACGGGAAATTACAACCCCTGTTCTGCACCGGGACCGAAACTTGCCCCTACAAAGATTGCTGCTGATTACGGAAACGGGACTATGCCGTCGCCTGTCGGGACTGGACAAACCCCGGTTCCGCCTGCACCTACCGTGCCACCGGCACCGCCTCCTCCGCCGCAGCAACAGCAACAGGGACAATCGCAAAACCCGTGTGCGACGAATCCCACCGGTGCGTGTTACGGTGATACGGGGCCGTTTGCAACTGACAGTTGCGATGTGATTAATTGCGGCGGTGACAACCAGGTACTGAATATAATCAACAGCACCGATGGATTCACCACGTGGGACGGGAGTATTTTCAACGCCGGACCCGGGATTAACGCGATTCGGCCGCGGGAATTGATAGAAATCCCCAACGCTCATATGCCCATCGGCGGCGGATCGACCGTCGGCGCGCCCAAGGTTCCGGGGTCGGTGGGAATGACGATTCCGGGCGGCCTCAGTATAGGAGCAGATGCAGCTAACGCAATTAAATATGGAACTCAGGTTTATGGTCCCCCACTGGCACCGGCTAATACTGTCCAAACAATTGCCCGTACGGCCGGAATCATTGGCAGGGCATTATCTGGTGGTGCAGCCATACTTGGTGCTGTGAAGCTTTATTTGGATTTTTATAATCCTCATTCAACCAATACAACGCTTGCGCTTGATACAAGCGACTTGGCCGTGAATGTGGCAGCACTAAAATCTCGTAACGAATGGATTATTGTGGGTGCAGCTCTTTATGATTTTGCAAGAATTATTCAGGAGAATGCTCCACCGGCATGCGAAGGTGCGTGCGCTATAAACAATGAAATTGGTTATGGGGCTTCGCTGCCCGTAATTCAACAAGATTTGCAACAAGGTGTGCCAGTTCCTGGTTATCCAGGTCCGTGAAAACATGCTGCGTTTTTTCGATTATGTTTTCTATCGCCAATACCGCTACATCCGGCAGGCCGGAAAGGGTGAATACTGGGCATCATGGTCTGCTTTTTCTTGGACACTTGTTGTTTTACTTGTAACTATTATCGGTATGTCATCATTGGCAGCACTACTAACTGGATATGATGTAATAGGAAAACTTTTGGCACTGCCGAGTGTTGAAAAATATGGATTAATGGCGGCATTTCTACTGCTCTGTGAAGGTAGATGGGGACTCAGGTACAAAATTATTCTTGCAAAGTTTGAGAACCTTAAAGAAACGAAACGCCAAGCGTTGTACCGCAATATTGGTATCTGGATGTATGTGTTAGTCTGGGCTGTTGTAAGCGTTGTTATCATCAGATATCAGGCGTTTACAATAGGTCTCGTGCAGTAACGGGTTTTGAATTTGATCAAGTAACCGGTGACCCTTCTCGGCACCGGGGTGGTGGCGATCCGCACGGTGCGGGACGACGGGATACTGACCACGCGCTACGTCACGGGCAATCACCTGGGCGGAGTGAGCGTGATCACGGACGAAGTGGGCACGGTGGACGAGCGCATGAGCTACGGAGCGTTTGGCGAGCGGCGCGACCCGACCAACTGGCAGCCTTACTCCAGCCTGCCCGACCTCACGGACATCACCGACAAGGGCTACACCGGCCAGCAGCAACTGGATGCGGTGGGGCTGGTGCACATGAACGGGCGGGTGTATGACCCGGAGATCGGCAGATTTATTTCTGCCGATCCGACCGTGCCCGACCCGCTCGATAGTCAGAGCTTCGCTCGCTATGCGTATGTGGAGAACAATCCGCTGTCGGAGATTGATCCGAGCAGCGCCTGTTTCTTCTGCGGTTCCATACATAGGTAGCGCTTCATGCCCTAGACGGGGCCGGCCACGTGGCAGATGATCCGCGTCCGTGGTGTGCATCTGGCTGGGAGCTTTGGCGCAGAAGGCAGTGGAATGAGGCGGTGTATAAGGCTTAAAATCCGCCTGTCCAATCCGTGAGTGCAAACCATGGCGAGCGCCCCTGAAACCATTAGCGACAAAGTTCACCGTCTGGCGGACAAGCTGCCGAAGAACGCCACTTGGGACGATGTGATTGAGGAAGCGCGCTTTCGCAAAGCCATTGAAACCGGCATCGCTGCGGCGGACCGGGGCGAATTCGCCACCGACGAAGAAGTCAAAGCCGCGTTCAAGAAATGGGACGTGAACGTTGAGAGTTAAATGGACCCGCCCCGCCTTAGCCGATCTCATCGAAGCCCAGACCTACATCGCACAAGATAACCCGCGCGCGGCCCAACGGATCGGTGAGCGGGTGTGGGAAGCAGGGAAGCAGTTGCGCGATAACCCCTACATCGGACGGCCCGGCGAAAGAGCCGGACCCGTGAGTGGGTGATCGGTCGTACGCCCTATCGCCTCATCTACCGTGTCAAAGAAGATGTGATTGAAATTCTGCGTGTGTGGCACGCGAGGCGTAATGCCGCAACGGACGCAGACTAGTTTAGTCTGATATCCCGGGATGCTCTGTTCAATTCCATTGGCGTTACATCCTGCAACTTCGCTGCGCATAGCACGAACGGGGGGTAACTAACCTTTTCAGTTGGTCTTGATGACCAGCGGCTCGATGTGGTGCTGGGCGAGCTTGGAGCGCAGCGCATTGAGGTCGGCAAGATTCTGGATGGGACCGATGCGCACCCGGTTCCAGGTGCTGCCGTTGGACACTTTGACTGTCTGGATGCCGGATTCGATGCCGAGCAGCGCCAGGTTGGCCTTGAGCTTGTCGGCTTCCGCGTAATCCTGGAACGAACCCACCTGCAGGATATAGGTGCCGGGCTGGCTCACCGGGCCGGGTACGTCGGCGGAGCGGGTTTCCTTGTCCTGGCTGGGGATGACCACCTGGAACGAGGGCAGCATGCGGTAGAAATCAAAATGCGGTGCGGTGGAGGCGTTCGGCGCCGGCGTCGAGGTTTTGCCCGGGGTTTTCGCCTCCCGCCCGGTGGTCGGGTGCAGGTGGTGCTGGACGCGCTGCCAGACCCTGGGCGCGCCTTTCATCACGATCACCGCCACCAGGATGCCGATGATCAGCCAGCCCCAGCCGGGCAGTCCGCCGTTCTTGCCGCGCGGCTTGTCTTTGGGTTTCGGCGAGTTTTTATAGTCCTTCGCCATTACATGGACTCCGGCGCCGACACGCCGAGCAGCGCCAGACCGTTCTGCAGTACCTGGCGGGTGGCGGCCACGAGCGTGAGGCGCGCGTCGCGCAGTGGCGCATCCTCGACGATGAAGGTGTGGGCGTCGTAATAGGTGTGGAAGTCGTTGGCCAGTTCGCGCAGGTACACAGCAATCAGGTGCGGTTCGAGGTTGCGCACCGCAGTCTCCACCAGCTCGGGAAAGCGCGACAGGCTCACCATCAAGGCGTGTTCGTGCGTCTCGCCGAGACGCGCGAGATGGGCGGCGCCGTTGCGCGCATCCCACGCCAGGCTCTTTTCCGCCAACTGGCGGAACACGCTGGCGATGCGCGCGTGCGCGTACTGGATGTAGTACACCGGATTTTCGTTGCTGCGCGAACGCGCCAGATCAATGTCGAAGGTGAGCTGGGAATCGCCTTTGCGCGCCACCAGAAAATAGCGCGTGGCATCGCGGCCGACTTCGTCAATCAACTCGCGCAGCGTCACGTAGTCGCCGGCGCGCTTGGAGATTTTCACTTCCTGGCCGCCGCGCATCACCGTGACCATCTGGTACAGCAGGTAGTCGGGATAACCCGCGGGAATGCCGCAATCCAGGGCCTGCAGGCCGGCGTGCACGCGTGCCAGCGAGCCGTGATGGTCCGAGCCGAGCACGGTAATGGCTTTGTGGTAGCCGCGCTGCCACTTGCTCCGGTGATAAGCCACGTCCGGCACGAAATACGTGTAGCTGCCGTCGGACTTGCGCATCACGCGATCCTTGTCGTCGCCAAAATCGGTGGTGCGCAGCCACAGCGCACCGTCCTTCTCGTAGGTGTGTCCGTGCGCAATCAGCTCACGCACGGTCTCCTCCACCTTGCCGTCGGTGTACAGCGAGGACTCGAGAAAATACACGTCGAAGTGCACGTCGAAGGCCTGGAGATCGAGGTCTTGCTCGCGGCGCAGGCAGGCCACGGCAAACGCGCGGATCGCATCCAGATCGTCCGGGTCCTGCGCGCCGCGCAGCGTGTGATCCCGGACGCTCACGCTCTCGCCCGCGAGATAGGCGCGCGCCACGTCCGCAATGTATTCGCCGCGATAGCCGTCCTCGGGCCAGCCCTTGCTGCCCGGTGCCAGACCGCGGGTGCGCGCCTGCACCGAGAGCGCGAGATTGTGGATCTGCACGCCGGCGTCGTTGTAGTAGAACTCGCGTCGCACGTTCCAGCCGGCCGCCGTGAGCAGCCGGCTCAGACAATCGCCGAGCGCGGCGTTGCGGCCATGGCCCACGTGCAGCGGGCCGGTGGGGTTGGCGGACACGAATTCCACGCCTACGCTCCGGCCCGCGCCGAGTTGGTTGTGGCCGTACGCCGCACCGACGCGCAGGATCTGTTGCAGCTCCGCGTGGTAGGCGGAAGGCGACAGGAAAAAATTGATGAACCCGGGTCCGGCGATCTCGACCTTGGCAACCGCTTCCGATGACGGCAGCGCCGCGATGATCGCCTGTGCCAGTGCGCGCGGATTTTTACCCGCGGGTTTTGCAAGCGTGAGCGCCACGTGACTTGCGAAATCGCCGTGCGTAGGATCGCGGCTGCGCTCGAGCAACGACGTGGACGGCAGCGCCGTCTTCGGAAACAGTTCGCCGGCCAGGTGCTTGAGGGTCGAGCGCAGCAGATCTTCGAGCGGCTGTTTCAAACGCGGCTTCCGGTACGGGAAAAAACTGAGGGCGAAATTCTACAGGCTGGCCCGGCGGCATTGAAGCCAAACGCGGTTTTTCACAGGGTTTCCGCGGGATCCACGTCCAGCGACCAGCGCACGCGACGCGCCTGTTTGAGTGCATACAGCGCCGGCAAAGCCGTGGCCAGCGCCTGCTGCAGCAGCGCGCGTTGCGCGGCGATGAGCAGCAGTTGCGCGCGGTAGCGGCCCGCACGCCGTTCCATGGGAGCGGGCGCCGGACCGAGCAACTGCACCTGCCGGCCGCAGGCGGGCGCGAGTTTGCGCCGTGCGGCTTCCAGAAACGCCATGGGGGCGGCGCGCGCCACGGCTTCCGCGCGCAACAGCGCCATCGCGGCATACGGCGGCAGCCCGGCCGCGCGCCGCTCGGCGAGCAATGCCTGGGCGAAGCTTGCGTAACCCTCGCGTACCAGATGCGTGAGCAGCGGATGGTCCGGGTGATGCGTCTGGATCAGCACTTCGCCGTGGCGTGCGGCGCGCCCCGCGCGTCCCGCGACCTGCATGATGAGCTGCGCCATGCGCTCGCTGGCGCGGAAATCTACTCCGAACAGGCCCTGATCGGCATCCACGATCCCGACCAGCGTGACCCCGGGAAAATCGTGACCCTTGGCCAGCATTTGCGTGCCCACCAGGATCGGAAATTCACCGCGCTGCATGCCGTCGAGCAGCGCCTCGAGCTTGCCCTTGCGCCGGATGCTGTCGCGATCCAGCCGCGCGATGCCGGTGTCCGGGAACAGGCGCGCCAGCGCGCGTTCGATGCGCTCGGTGCCATAGCCGTATTGCCCGAGCGCGCCCGCGCCGCACTCTTCGCAGCGTGCCGGCAGCGACCGTTCGGCGCCGCAGTGGTGGCACTGCAGGCGGCGGTTGGCGTGCAGCGTGAGGCGCGCATCGCAGCGCCGGCATTGCAGCGTTGCGCCGCACACGTGGCACATGACCGTGGGCGCGTAGCCGCGGCGGTTGAGAAACAGCAGCACTTGCCCCTCGGCCTGCAGGTGCCGGCGCATGGCGTCGAGCAGGAGATCCGACAGGCCGTCCTCCATCGGACGATCACGGATGTCGAGCAGGCGGAGTTGCGGGTGCTGGGCAACGCCCGCACGCTCCGGCAGTGACAGGTGCGCATAGCGCAGTTGCGCGCAGTTGTGCAGCGACTCCAGTGAAGGCGTGGCCGAGCCCAGCACCACGGGAACGTGGTGACGTGCGGCGCGCACCACCGCGAGATCGCGTGCCGAATAGCGAAAGCCGTCCTGCTGCTTGAACGAGGCGTCGTGTTCCTCGTCCACGACGATCAGCCCGGGATGCTTGAGCGGCAGGAACACGGCCGAGCGCGTGCCGACCACCACGGGCGCGAGGCCGGTGCGCGCCGCCTGCCAGGCGGCCAGCCGCTCGCCCGCAGCGAGCGCCGAATGAAACACCACAGCCGCGGGGAAGCGGCGGCGCACGCGCTGCAGCAACTGCGGCGTGAGGCCGATTTCCGGCACCAGCAGCAAAGCCTGGCCGCCGCGGCGCACGCACTCGGCCATGACCTCGAGATACACCTCGGTCTTGCCGCTGCCGGTAACGCCGTCCAGCAGGAACGCCTGGAATTGTCCCAGCGCCGCCTGGATTTTCTGCGCCGCCGCGCCCTGCGCGGCATTCAGGTTGAGACCCGCGGTCACCGGAACGCTAGCGGGTGTTGACGGCGGCACACGCGAAATTTTTTCCACCCAAGCGTGCCGCAGGAGCGCGCGCATCGGGGGCTGCCAATGCGCGAGCGCGGCATCGAGCGCGGCGGATTCCATGCCGCCGGCGTGCTGCACAAGCAGGCGCAGCAACGCCGCCTGCTTGGGTGCGCGTTTAAGCAGCAGCATGTCGGCTGCGGACCCCGCCGCTGTCAGGCGCCACACATAAGTCAGTGCGGCCACGCCGGATTCTCCCGTGCGCAGCATCGGTGGCAGCAGCGCGGCGACGACTTCGCCGATCGGGTGGTGGTAATAGTCGGCGGCCCAGCGCGCCAGCGCCAGCAGATCCGCCGGAATCAGCGGGGTCTCATCCAGAAGCGCGGACGCGCGCTTGAGTTTTGCCGCAGGGACGTCGCTGTGCGTGGAGGTGGCGAGCAGCACACCTATGATTTCGCGCTTGCCGAAGGGCACGCGCAGGCGCATACCGGGCGCGAGGGTGGCGGTATCCACATGTTCCGGCGGCAGGTAATCAAAATGCCGCGGCAGCGGCGCGGGTACCGCGACATGCAGGATCAAGGGTGCCGGAGATTTCACCACGGCAGCGGTTTATTCCCAAAATCTGTGGATAAGCTTGTGGATGTTTTGTCGGAAGCTGCGGCCATCGCCGATTTCCCGTGCGTGGTTTTCTGTTTGGGCAAATTTTGTCCGCGGCTTGGCGGCATGGCAATTGATGTTGTGGAATCTGGCCTGGCAGGATGCCGCGACCCGCCGGCTGTGGTTACACGGCGGCGCCGATACCACGCCCGGCCGCTCCGGCATGATAACCTTCGGCCCCGGTGGCACGCCGGAATCGCGGGCGGTGCACGGGGGTTTTCTGGATACCACAGCCAATCTGAATGCGTTCCTGTCCGGGGTGGAGCGACGCGCCTTCCGCATCGCGCAGTTTGCCTTGCGCAATCCGGACGATGCGCTCGACGCGGTCCAGGATGCCATGCTGCAGCTCGCCAAGCGTTATGCCGCGCGTCCGCAGGGGGAGTGGCCGCCGCTCTTTTACCGCATTTTGCAAAGCCGTATCCGTGACTGCCAGCGGCGCCGCGTGGTGCGCAACCGGTTCCTGAGCTTTTTTGGCGGCCAACGCGAGGCCGAGGGCGACCCGCCGGATCCCATCGAGGCGGCCGCCGATACGGCCGGCCGGGATCCCTCCGAGCAGGTGGCCCAGAACAATGCCATGCAGGCCCTGGATATGGCGCTGCACGCCCTGCCGGGGCGTCAACGGGAAGCCTTCGTGCTGCGTATATTGGAAGGTCTGGACGTGGCGGACACCGCCAAATCCATGGGCTGCTCCGAGGGCAGCGTCAAAACCCACCTGTCGCGGGCGGTGCACAGCCTGCGCCAAAGCCTGGGGGAACATTGGTCATGAACGAAGCAACCGATAGCCGCATGCTCGAGAAGGCCCGCCGGGTCTTTCGGGAAAGCGTGGCGGCGCTGGATGCCACCACCCTGCGACGCCTGCGGGAGGCGCGCGAGCGCGCCCTGCAAGAAGCACAAACGCCTCCCGCCGTCTGGCGCCGTCCGGTCTGGGGCGCGTCGCTGGGCGCCGCCGCCGTGGTGGTCGCGGCCGTGGTCGGCGCCCTGGTGTGGTGGAACGTGAATCCCCAGCCGAGCATGCCCTTCGCCACCAACAATGGCGAGGACATGGCGATCGTGCTGTCGAACGACAACCTCGACATGTATGCCGACATGGACTTCTACCGGTGGCTGCAAGCGCAACAGCAGCAATCTTCCAAGACGCAATCCGAGAGTGGAGGCGACAACAATGGCTAAGTCCGCCGTTTTGCTGATGGCCGCACTGCTGTGTGGGAGCGCCGCGTATGCCAAAACACCAAAACCGGCAGCGCCTCCACCCAAGGCGGACCCGGCGCTGCTCGAGTTTCTCGGTTCCTGGCAATCCAGCGACGGCACCTGGGTCGATCCCATGACCTTCGCACGTATTGATCCCGAGAAACTCACGGCCGAACACGCACGTCAAACCGGCAAACCGGTGCCGCCCTCCAAGAAGGCGAATCCGGACGGGACGCCGCCCGGCGCCGAGCAGAGCCGCGCCTCATGGCACGCAGGCTAAGCATCATCCTTGCGGCTCTGTGCCTGACCTGCGCCGCAGTCGCGGCGTTTGCTCAGAGCGCCGCACCGTCGCCCACAGCCGCGCCGGCTGCACCTGCCGCACCGGTGGCATGGGCGAACCTCACGCCCCAGCAGCAGCAACTGCTGGCGCCGATGCGCAACAAATGGGCCACACTGCCGCCCGACCGCCAGCAGCGGCTGATCCGCGGCGCGGACCGCTGGGCCCAGATGACACCGGCGCAACGTCAGCAGGCACGCGTGCGTCGCCAGCATTGGCGCGATCTGTCGCCGGCGGAGCGCACACAAATCCGCAAGCGTTTCGACACCTTCCAGAAACTGCCGCCGGCCGAGCAGCAGCAGATCCGCACGGAATTCCAGAAGTTCCAGAAGATGTCGCCCGCAGAGCGCAAGGCGCTGCGCGAGCGCTGGAAGCAGATGACGCCTGCGCAGCGCGCCGCATTCCGTGCCCACGTTGATCGTCCGCCGCGCTGAGTGATTGGCAAATCGTGACGGCAGACAATCCCCGCTCGCCGGGGTTATTTTTTGCGGGCACTTACTCCAGCGATTTGATGCTCTGAATGAGCCGCGTCACGGCTTCCTGGCCGTCGCCGTAGAGCATGCGCGTGTGGTCCATGTAGAACAGCGCGTTCTCGATGCCGGAGAAGCCGCGCCCCTGACCGCGCTTGATGACGATGACGTTCTTGGCTTTGTCCACGTTCAGGATCGGCATGCCGTAAATCGGACTGTCTTTTTTATTGCGCGCATCCGGGTTCACCACGTCGTTGGCGCCGATGACGAGCGCCACGTCGGCGGTTGGGAATTCCGGATTGATTTCCTCGAGGTCGGCGATCAGATCGTAGGGCACGCCGGCTTCGGCCAGCAGCACGTTCATGTGGCCGGGCATGCGGCCCGCGACCGGGTGGATGGCGAATTTTACCGTCACGTCGCGGTGCTGCAGGAGCTGCGCGAGTTCCCAGACCTTGTGCTGCGCCTGTGCAACGGCCATGCCGTAACCGGGCACGATGATGACCTTGCTCGCATACGCCATCATGGTGCCGGCATCGGCGGCGTCGATGGGCTTGAGACTGCCCGAGATTTCGCCGCCCGCGGCCGCGACTTCGCCGAAATTGCTGAACAGTACGTTGGCGATGGAACGGTTCATGGCCTTGGCCATGAGTTGCGTGAGCAGGGTGCCGGCCGCGCCCACCAGCATGCCGGCGATGATCATCGCGGCGTTCTGCAGCGCAAAGCCCTCGAAGGCCACGGCCAGGCCGGTGCAGGCGTTGTAGAGCGAAATCACCACCGGCATGTCGGCGCCGCCGATCGGCAAGGTCACGAGGATGCCGAACACCAGCGCCACCACGAAGAACGGCACCACGATGTACACCGCCGGATTGCCATGCACCACCATGATCCAGATGCCGAGCGCCACGGTGACGGCGAGCAGCAACGCGTTGACGTATTGCTGCACGCGGTAGCGCAATGATTTCTTGATCAGCCCCTGCAGTTTGGCGAAGGCGATGAGGCTGCCGCTGAACGACACCGCGCCGATGATGGCGCCGATCACCGTGAGCACCACTTCGGCCGTGGCGAAGGGCTTGCCGCGGATCAGCTCCTGACAGGCGATGGCCGCGGCCGCGCCGCCGCCCATGCCGTTATAGAGCGCCACCATCTGCGGCATCGCGGTCATCGGCACCACCCGGCCGCTCCACCACGCCGCCACGCCGCCGATGAAGATGGCGACGATGATGAGGATGTAGTTGTGCATCCCCGGCCACAGGAAGGTGATCAGCCCGGCGATCAGCATGCCGACGCCGGCCCAGACGATGCCGTTCTTCGCGCCCTTGGGCGAACTCATGCGCTTCAGTCCGATGATGAACAGCAGCGCGGCGATGAAGTAGATCGCCTGGATCAGATCGTCGGTGAGCTTGGGCGAGAGCAGGTGGCTCATGTGCGGCTTTCCGGTTTCTTTTTCTCGCTGGTCTTGAACATCGCGAGCATGCGCTCGGTGGACACGTAGCCGCCCACCACGTTGCCGGCCGCGAGCAGCACGCCGATGAACCCGATGACCTGTTCGGCGGTGGTGTGCGCGTTGCCGAGCGCCACCATGGTGCCGACGAGCACGATGCCGTGCACGAAGTTCGAACCGGACATGAGCGGCGTGTGCAGGATCACCGGTACGCGCGAGATCACCTCGTAGCCGGTGAACGCGGCAAGCATGAAGATGTACAGTGCTATAAAACCGCTAATCATGTCTCGTACCTCGATGTCCAGTACGGTTCAGAAAGTGCTGCGTTCCGGGTGCTGCGTGCTGCGTGGAATCTGGTTCTTCACTCAGCACTCAGCACTCAGCACCCAGCACCCAGCACTTGCTCTTTATCCTTCCGCCAGTCTCCGCGTCGGCTCGTGCCGGATCACGCCGTCGTGCGTGAGCACGCTCTTGGCGTACACCTCGTCGTTCCAGTCGATGTGTACGCTGCCGTCTTTCACCAGCGGCGTGAAGAAGTTGAGCAGATTGCGCGCGTACATGTCGCTGGCATGTTCCGCGAGCAGGCTGGGCAGATTCAGCGGACCGCTCACCAGCACATGGCCGTGCCACACATCTTCGCCGGGTTTGGTCAGCTCGCAGTTGCCGCCGGACTCGGCCGCCAAGTCCACGACCAGCGCGCCGGGTTTCATGCTGTCCACCATCGCCGTCGTAATGATTTTGGGCGCGGCGCGGCCAGGGATCGCAGCGGTGGTGATGACCGCATCCGCCTGCGCCATGTGTTTCGCCAGCACGTCAGCCTGTTTCTGTTTTTCTTCGGTGGTTAATTCGCGTGCGTAACCGCCTGTGCCTTCCGCTGACACGCCGGTATCCACGAATTTCGCGCCGAGCGATTCCACCTGCTCACGCGCGGCACTGCGCACGTCGTAGCCTTCGACCATGGCGCCCAGCCGGCGCGCGGTGGCGATTGCCTGCAAGCCGGCGACGCCCGCGCCGATCACCAGCACCTTGGCCGGACGGATGGTGCCGGCGGCGGTGGTCAGCATGGGGAAGAAACGCGCGAGTTTTTCTGCGGCCAGCAGCGCTGCCTTGTAACCGGCGGCGGCGGCCTGCGACGACAGCGCATCCATTGCCTGCGCACGCGAAATGCGCGGCACGAATTCCATGGCGAAGCTCGTGACCTTGCGGTCGCGCAGCGCCTTGACCACTTCGAGATTGCGGTGCGCGTTCAAAAGACCAATCAGAATTGATCCCGCTTGCATGCGCGCGATGTTTGCGGGCAGGGGTGCGAGCACCTTGAACACTACGTCCGCCGTTGCGGCGCCGTCCGCGGCGCTCGTCAGGTGCACGTCCTTGAACAGACTGTCGGGAAAACCCGCCGTTGTACCGGCACCGGATTCCAGCAGCAGCTCTGCGCCCAGGGCCTTGAGTTTGACCGCCACCGCCGGGCTGATGGCCACGCGGCGCTCGCCCGGGGCTTGCTCCTTCGGTACAAAGACCCTTATGGCCATGCGGTTCTCGTGTGGGCAGGAAATGGCCGTCCGCCGGCCGCGTTCGCAAGCCGGCGCCGGACCGCGCGCAGTGTAGAGTGCGAGAACTTTTTTTACCACCCTGAGCGGGAGTAAGATGCTGTACCGCGACCTCTGGTATTTGTCCTCCAGGCCGGTTATTGCAGTAACCTCCGCCAGTTGGCAGGAGTGAACGTCACGTGTACGACCTGACACAAGAAGTTCTGCGCACCGATGCGGCCGGCATGCCGCTCGAGTGGATTGATTACCAGGATGCCGTGCGCCTGTATCACCTGGAACAGGTGGCCTACAGCTGCGGCATGCTGCTCTACCGCCTGCACGGCGGCATTTGCGCGCGCACCGGACGCCAGAGTCGTGTGGAAGTGAATTCCATCATCGCCACTTACGGCAACAACCATGCGCTCGCCAAGGCGCGCGAGCATTACGTGCCGCCGCTCAACAATCACACGCTGTTCAAGCGCGACGCCAACCTGTGCATGTACTGCGGTCACCGGTTTACGGCGCGCGAACTGTCACGCGAGCACGTCACGCCGCTGAGCCGCGGCGGCACCGACACCTGGAACAATGTGGTAGCCGCTTGCAAACGCTGCAACAATCACAAGGCCGGACGCACGCCGGAAGAATCCGGCATGCAGTTGCTGGCGGTGCCGTTCACGCCCAATCACGCGGAATACATCTTCCTCAAGGGCCGGCGCATCCTCGCCGACCAGATGGAATTCCTGCTCGCGCATTTCCCGCGTTCCAGCCCTTTGCACCGCAGGGTCAAGCAACTGCTTGCCTGACTACCACATTTTCAGGTTTGCAAACGGGCGCACTGCGCCCGTTTTTGTTTGAGTGCATGCATGACTGAAATCCGCAATGCAGTGGAACGGCTGTTGGCCGGGAAGCATGCCGGCCCGTTCAGCTGGCAAGCCGTCGGCCGTGGCGTCGGCGGCAGTGTGTGGCGCGTGCACGGTGCGGACGGTGTCTGGTTCGTCAAGATCGCAGCGGACGATCCGCGCATGCTGGCGGCCGAAGCGGATGGTTTGCGGGCGCTGGCTGAATGCCGCGAGTTGCGCGTGCCCGAAGTGACGGCCACGGACGACGGATTTCTGGTATTGGAATGGCTGGATTTTGGAGGCAAGACCCCGCAGGCGGCAGCGCAGCTGGGCGAACAGCTCGCCACACAACATCGAAACTTCGGCGCACACTTTGGCTGGCGGCGCAACAATTTCATCGGCGCCACGCCGCAGTTCAATACGCCAAACGACGATTGGGTGAGCTTTTTTCGCGAACACCGCCTCGGATTCCAGTTGCGCCTCGCGGCCGAGAATGGCTACCGCGGCGCGTTGCAGGAACAGGGGGCGCGGCTCATGCAATCGCTGCCCGCGTTCTTTGCCGGCCATGTGCTTCAACCTTCGTTGCTGCACGGTGATCTCTGGGGCGGCAACTGGGGAGTGCTGAGCAGCGGCGAACCGGTGATCTTCGATCCGGCGGTGTATTACGGCGACCGCGAAGCGGATCTCGCCATGACCGAATTGTTCGGCGGCTTTCCGCCGGAATTTTATTCAGCCTACGAAGCGATCTGGCCGCTGGATGCCGGCTACCGTACGCGCCGCGATCTCTACAATCTTTACCACGTGCTCAATCACCTCAATCTATTCGGCGAAACGTATCAGGTGCAGTCGCTGGATCTGATGCGCCGGCTGAATGCGGAGACACGCTAGCCAACTTCGGTCGCGGGCGTATTAGCGCCGTGCCGGCAACCAGATGCTCGCCATCACGCCGCCGCTCGCGCGATTCGCAAGACTGATGCGGCCGCCGTGCGCTTCTACGATCTCGCGGCACAGCGGCAGGCCGAGACCCGTGCCGGATTGCTTGGTCGAATAGAACGGCAGCAGCGCCTGCTCCAGCACGTCGGCCGGCATCCCCGAGCCCGCATCGCCGATGTCGAGCCGCACGCCGTCGGTACTCTGATGTACTTCCAGCGTGATTGCCTCCGGTAGCGAACCGGATTCATGCGCGTTCTTGAGCAGGTTGATGAGCGCCTGCTGCAGTTGTGCGGGATCGAAGCGCGCGGCCGTTGCGGGTACGGTGCCGCGTCGCGTAAAGGGCATGAGCATGTGCAGCGAGGCCAGGAACGGCGCCCACTCGACCGGCTCGACGCGTGGCGACGGCAGCTTGGCGAAGCGCGCGTAACCATCGATGAACTTCCCGAGGTGAGCGGCGCGTTCCTCGATGTTGGCGAATACCTTGTCGAGTTTCCCCGCGTGCGGTGGTGCGGTCAGCAGCCGCCCGGAATGCGCCAGCGACGAGATCGGCGCCAGCGAATTGTTGAGTTCGTGACTGATGACGCGGATCACCTTTTTCCACACCGCCACTTCCTGGCGGTTCAGCTCGCGGGTGAGCTGCTTGAAGATGTAGAGGCGATGCGGCTGCGCATTGAGCGTGAAGCGTTCGCGGCTGAGGTAATAGATCTCCTGTTCCTCGCCGTCCGGCACACTGAACATGCCGTCGTTGCCGCCGGCGACGGCCGCACGCATCGCCTCCGGCGCCTGCTGCAGCAGGCTTTCGAACGCGTGGCCTTCGAGCTTGCGCCCGGCGTTGAACAGGCGGCGCGCGGCGACGTTGCTGTAGATCACCCGTCCGCTGGCGTTGGTGAGCAGCAGCGCCCAGGGCGTGCTCTGGATCACGGTATCAAGCAGCAATTCGCGCTGGTACAGGTTGTAACGTTCCTGGCGCAGGATGCCGCCCGCCAGATTGTATTGGCGCGCAAGTTCGCCGAGTTCGTCCTTGCGCGCGGTGTTCAGGCTGAAGCTGAAGTCCCGGTCCTTGAAGCTCGACACGCCGTCACCGAGCGCGGTGAGCGTGTGATGGATCGGGCGCATGAAGCCGCGCACCGCATATACGGCCACCGGTACCATGATCGCAAGCGCGACAATCAGGCTGGCCAGCAGCGAATCGAACACCTGGGAAAGGAATACCGCGATCAGGACCGCCGCCAGCACCAGCACACCCGCGAGCAGCGCGAACTTGCCTTCGAGGGACTGGCCGAACTTCACGGTTTGCCAATGCCGAATTTTTCCATGCGCCGGTACAGCGCCTGACGGCTGAGTCCCAGGTCCTGTGCGGCGGACGCGATCACGCCCTGGTGGCGCGCGAGTGCGGCTTCGATGTCGGCGGCGTCGGGTTCGGCGGCGGCCGGTGAGGCGGCGAGCGCCGCCGGCAAGCCCAGGGCTTCGGCCGTCACCACGTCGCCGGCCGCAAGCAGCGCCGCGCGTTTCATGCAGTTCTGCAGTTCGCGCACGTTGCCGGGCCAGTCGTGAGCGAGCAGCGCCTGTTCGGCCGGCGGGCTCAACGTGTGGCGCTCGCCGAGAAACGCGCGCGCCAGCGGCAGGATATCCTCGCGCCGTTCCATGAGCGGTGGCACGCGGATTTCAATGACGTTGAGCCGGTAGTAGAGATCCTCGCGGAAGCTGCCGGCCGCGATGGCCGCGCGCAGATCGCCGTTGGTGGCGGCCACGATGCGCACCTTGACGCGCCGCGTCTGTGTGCTGCCCAAGCGCTCGAACTCGCCGGTCTGCAACACGCGCAGCAGTTTGATCTGGCCGGCCGGCGGCAGGTTGCCGATTTCGTCGAGAAACAGGGTGCCGTTGTCCGCGGCTTCAAAACGTCCGGCGCGCGCTTTCTGCGCGCCGGTGAACGCGCCGGCCTCGGCGCCGAACAATTCACTTTCCATCAGCTCCGCAGGCAACGCACCCATGTTCACTTTGACGTAGGGCCCAGCGCGGAACGTGGAATTGGCGTGGATGATGTCGGCAATCTTCTCCTTGCCCGCCCCGTTGGGACCGGTCACGATCACCGGCACGTCTGCGTGCGCGATCTGCGTGGCGATGCTGAGCACCTGATGCAGGGCGTCGCTTGCATAAATTATTCCACACAGATCGAAGCGCTCCGCGAGTTCGCGGCGCCGGTCTTCGCGGTTCTGCGCACTGCGACGCTGCTCGCGGCGCAATTGGCCGAGTTGCAACAGGTTGCCGACGGTAGTGGCGAGTTTCGCATCGTCCCAGGGTTTGGCAAGGTAATCCGCGGCACCGGCCTTGACGAGTTCCACGGCGTGTTCGAGATGCGTCCAGGCGGTGAGCAGGATGATGGGCAGGTCGGGATGGCGGCGGCGGATTCCCGCGAACAGTTCCGCGCCTTCGGTGCCGGAGGTACGGCTGCCGGTGAAATTCATGTCCTGGATCACCAGGTCCACCGGTTCGCGTGCCAGCAGTGCGAGTCCCTCAGCCGGCGTTTGCGCGCTGAGCGCGCGCAGGCCATGGAGATCCATCAACACCGTCAGCGCTTCGCAAATCGCGCGGTTGTCGTCAATGATGAGAACGGTTGGCATGCAATCCCGGTACGGTAACCAATGCGCTCGGCCGGTGGCCTGAATTGACAACCGAGTTTACGGGTATTCCACGGCCATAAACAGCCTCAAACGCTGCGCGTGGCTTCCACTGGCGGCACCGCCGCGGCGCGCAGCGCCGGGGCGAGCACCGCGAGCTGGCCGAGCAACCACAACACGATGGCGCCGATGACGAGGTAATCCGGCGGCAGACGTTGCAACTCGAAGTGGCGCATCAGGAACAGGTTCAGCAGGTAGGCGAATGCCGCGCCCAGCACTATGCCACCGGTGACGATAAGGAGGTTTTCGATCTGGAAATACCGCAAGATGTCGCCGCGTGTGGCACCCAGCGCGCGGCGCATACCGATCTGCCGGCGTCTTTGCTGCACCCAGAAACTGGCCAGTCCACTCACGCCAACTGCTGTGACCACGAGCATGATCAGCATAATAGCGATCAGCATGCGGCCGGTAGCTAGGGCGCCGCGGAAATACCTAGTGCGCAATTCGGGAAACGTTAATACTTGGGCCTGCACGTGACCAGGATCGGCCTTCTGCAGTGCCGCGGCAGCGGAACGCAGTGTCTGTGACAGGCGTGCGCCATCCTGGGCACGGATTATGAATCCGCCGCCGAGATGCTCTGGGCCGACATGAAACTCGGCGACAATGGTATTGTCGTCGCTTGCGCGGCCGGTGAGCTCGCCACGAAGGTAATCCAGCACGCCGATCACGCGCATTTCAAACGTGCCGTCGTAGAGCGTGCGACCCAATGGGTTGACGCTTCCATACAAGTTGTGTGCCAGATTACGCGTGACAAGCACAGGCATCACCGGAGGCTTGCCACCGCCTCCGCCGAATATCCGCTCTGCGTTCGGCAGGTCGTTATCGATGAAATCATGCCCCTCGACGACATGCAAACCCAGCGAGCGGCTGAACCCCTGACTGCCATAAAGTTCGTAAGCCTGCAGCACTGGATGCTGACGTGCCGGTGCGAGAAATATCGGGACACGATTCGAGTCCCAAATGGGTGGCCCGCCATACGCCGCTTCCTCGACACCCGGCACGGCGCGCAAAGCTGCGAGATTACCCCCCACGGTGTTCGTTTCGTCTTTGCCGATCACGCCGATGCTCTGGATCACGCCGATCTGGCTTTCGACGACACCGGTCGGCGTACGGAACCGCTGGATATCTCGGTTGACGATGAAGACGAGGTTACCCAGCAAGGCCATGGTGAGTGCGATTTCCAGCACCAGCAGCGTGACCGCGGCCTTGTGCCTGCGCAGTGCCACGAGGATAGGCCGAACTTGCAGGAAGCTCCTCATAGCGACTTCACTTGAAGGGCCGGGGCCACGTGCGCCGCCCGCCATGCCGGCCACAGGCCAGCCGCCAGCGTCGCTACTACTGCCAGCAATACAGCCGCGACCAGCATGGAAAGGTCCAAATGCGTGGACTCAGCGAAACTGACAGGCTGCTGGCGCACCATCCACAGGCCAAGCCACGCTAACGGCAACCCGACCAAACCTCCCCCAACGCCCACTACGCCGGCCTCTACTAGGCACTGCATGAACACGGATCGCCGCGAGGCACCCAGCGCACGACGAACGCCGATCTCGCCCGACTTGCGGAGGAACTTGGCCACCAACAAGCCCACCACGTTGACCATGCAGATCAGGAACACGCCGAAGGCGATCCAGGTCTGCATGCGTACAACCACCGGGATCACGTGCTTGTAATCCAGCCAGTCCAACAGGTCACGCAGGCGCACGTTAGGCTTGCGTTCGAAGCGTCCCAACTCGTGTTGCTTGATGCTGTACTGTGTGAGCGCGGAACGGTAAGTGGCCACTTGCGCCGGCGTATCCAGTTCCACCCAGAACTGCACCCATGTGCACTGCGACACCTTGGGGTTGTGTGTGCCCGCGCTCGGATCGTTGCCCCAGCAGCTCATCGGTCCGTAGCCGTAGTCCTGCGGCAAGTCCAGCCAAGTGAAGAACGGCAGATACATCTGGCTGGCCTCGCCATAAGCACCCTGGTCGAGGTCATAGAAATGCGGTTGCGGATTCCAGTCGCCGATTACGCCAATCACGCGGAAAGCCTTGGTAGCGATCACCAGGCTCTTGCCGACGCTGTCGGCGCCACCGAACAGTTTGTCGTTGAGTTTGCGCGACAGAATCACCACGTGCGCATAATTCGTGTCGTCCTGCGCCGACCATGCCGAGCCGTAGATGAAAGGCACGTTGAACATTGCGAAGAAATCGGCCGTGGTGGCGCGGTCGGTGACCATAGCCAACGAACTGCCCTGCGCATCGTTTCGCGTGGGCAGCCAGTTGGCGCTCATCAATGCGCGCCGCGGCGCAATGCCCATTTGGTACAGATTCACCGCGTCAATGTAGGTGAGGTTATCAGGCGGCTCGCGATCCGCTCCCGGCAGATCCGCGGGCCGCGGGTCCACCTGTGGATGGAACAGCACGCTACTTTTCTGCGGCAATGGGTTGCCCGACAGGTTGTGCAGCACGGTGAGCATGGTGATGGACGCCCCGATGCCAAGCGCTATCGCCAGCACCATCAGGGCGGTGACGACAGGCGTCCGTTTCAAGCTCCGCATCGCAAGCTTCAGGTAATAACCGAGCATCACACGCTCCGAGTCGCTTCCACCGGCGGCACCGCCGCGGCGCGCAGCGCCGGGGCGAGGACCGCGAGCTGTCCGAGCGCGAGCAGCGCGATCACGCCGGTGAGCACGTAGAGCAGCGACATGCGATCCATGGAGAACTGCCGCATCATCCACAGGTTCAGACCCACCGCGAGGATCGCGCCCAGCACCACGCCGGCGCCGGCGATCATCAGGTTCTCGGTCTGGAAATAGCGCAGGATGTCGTGGCGCGTGGCGCCGAGCGCGCGGCGGATGCCGATCTGTTTATGCCGCTGGCCGACCCAGAAGCTGGTAAGGCCCACGATGCCCGCGCCGGTGACCGCGAGCAGGATCACGCAGATCACGCCCATCAGGATCGCCATGCCGACGTCGGCGCGGTAGGCATGCGCGCGGATGGCGGCAAACGTATGCACGTTGCTGTCTTCGTAGCTCGAGCCGGTCTCGAGCACGCGCATTGGATTGGCGGCATACAGCGCCTTGGGCGCCTCGCGCATCGCGGCCTCGAGTCGCCCGGGCTTGGCGCGCACCGCATAGCGCGCGAAGTTTGCGTCCAGGCGGGTTGGGATGAGCATCGAATTCCAGAACCAGCTGTTGGCCCAACTTTCTGCGCTCGGTACCTGCATGCGCGCGATCACGCCGATGATGGTGCTGGGCGTATTTCGATCCACGTAGATGGTCTTGCCGACCGCGTCGCCCTGCGGGAACAGCTTGTCGGCGATGGCCTGGGTGACGATTACGATTGGCGGTTGGTTGTGGCCGCGAAAGCCCATGTGCGTCACGTCGGCGGCGGTGAAGTTACGGCCCGCGACCAGGCGCAGGCCGAGCGTGGGGATCATCTGCTCGTCGCCGAAGTAAAACGCCGCCTGAGCGGTCGAGTGCTGCTGGGCGGGTTTCAATCCGATGCCGCCGCTCCAGGTGCTGTTGATCAAGGGCAGCGTATTGATGGCGATCGCCGACTGCACGTCGGGCAGATTGCGCAGCGTCGCCACGTCGCTGCGCTGCATCGCGTCGAGCTTGTCTATGGAGGCTGCGTCGTCACCCGTGGGCGCCCCGACCCAGGTCTGGCTAATCACAAACAGGTTGTTCTCGTCGAGCCCGGTCGGCCGATCAATGCGCTGGATGCGCTGGCCGATGATAAATACCGCGTTGCACACGATTGCGAGCGTGAGCGCAATCTGCAGCGTGATCAGGGTGACGCCGGCCTTGTGGCGGCGCAGCGCGGCGAGGATGGGGTGCAGTGTCATGGTCGCATTCCAATGATGTGTTTATTCACAAGTCTCGTTCATCCTGAGCGTAGGCCCCGTCTTCGAATGGAGATGGAGCCGAAGTCGAAGGACATTGCGCTTCGACTTCGTTCGCTGCGCTCACGCAGCCTGTCCTGAGCTTCGTCGAGGGGCTCAGCGCGAACGGTGTTGGAAATACTCGCGTCAGTCGCATATCAATTCGATTTCAACTGCCACGCGGGCTGCACGGCGGCGGCGCGCAGGGCCGGATACAGGCCCGCCAGCATCGTGGCCACGATTGCCACCACCAGCGTAGTCACCAGCAGCGACACGTCCAGATGCGCCAGTGCGGCGATATCACGCGGCAACACCCAATCGAGACCGGCGATGCCGAGCCAAGTCAACAGCACCCCCAGCACGCCCCCGGCCAGACCCACCATGCCGGCTTCGATGAGAAATTGCGCGTAGATTTCGCGGCGTGCGGCGCCCAAGGCGCGGCGCACGCCGATCTCGCCGCTGCGGCGCAGGAACTTGGCGAGCAGTAGGCCGGTGGTATTGACCAGGCACACCAGCAGCAGGCCGAGTGCGACGTACAGCGAAATCTTCGTATCCGGTGGCACGACGTGCTCGTAATCGAGCCAGGCCATCAAGCCGCGCAGACGCACGTTCGGCGCCCAATCCGGATGGTGCTCGCGCGCGAACCCTACCAGGTAATTCCGGTATTGCGGCGCGACCGCCGGGCTATCGAACTGCGCCATGTAGGCGATCCAGATGCAACTGGACTGTTGCAAGCCTATGAACCCGGCCTGCTTCGGCGTCAGGTAGCAATTGGTGTTGCCTTCGTTCGGCATGTCCGCGGCGATCGCGGTGTTGAAGGGCAGGAACACGCCCTCGTCGCTGACGAAGAAGCCGCCGGTGTTGGACACGTCATAAAAAGTCGGCTTGGGATTCCAATCCCCGAGCACGCCGACCACGCGGTAATCGCGGCCCTCGATGTTCAAAGTCTTGCCGACGCTGTCGCCGCCGCCGAACACCTGCCGGTTGAGCTTGCCGCTGATCACCACCACGTTGGCGCGGCTGGCGTCGTCCGCGGCGCTCCAGCCGCTGCCATACACGAACGGCACGTCCAACATTGGGAAGAACTCGCTGAAGACCGCGTGCCCAGCGGTGTTGATCGGATGTTTGCCCGGGTCAGCGGGGATCACCGACGGCGAAATCATGTACATCGCCGACTGATACTTCGCGCGATGGTCGCGCATCAGTGCCACCGCGTCGCCGTAGGTGAGCGCATCCGGCGGTCCCTTGTCGGAATCGGGATTGCTGCTCTGTGCCTGTGGCCCCCAGGCATCTATCTGCGGCACGAACAGTTGCGAGGATTTCCACGGAATGGGATCGCCCGATACCGCGCGGAACACCGACCAGGTGGTCATGGAAGCGGCCACGCCGAAACCGATGGTCAGGACCATGAGCGCGGTGAGCGCGGGATTGCGTTTCAGGCTGCGCAACGCGAGATTCAGGTAGTAGCCGAACATCTCATGTCACTCCTGTATCTCGTCCTCCCCCTTCCACAGGAAGGGGGCTTGAGGGGGATGGCTTTCCGGAAGGGGGGCTGCACATCACACGCTCCTCGTGGCTTCCACCGGCGGCACCGCGGCGGCGCGCAGCGCCGGCGCCAGCACAGCGAGCTGGCCGAGCATCCACAGAACAATCGCGCCCAGCGGCAGGTAGTACAGCGGCAGGCGCGGCAGGGCGTAGAACTTCATCAGGGAAAGATTGATGGCAATCGCCAGCACCACGCCGAGCACGATGCCAAAGCTCACGATCAGGAAATTCTCGGTCTGGAAGTAGCGCAGGATGTCGGCGCGCGTGGCGCCGAGCGCGCGGCGGATGCCGATCTGTCTGCGCCGTTGTGCGACCCAGAAACTCGCAAGGCCGACGATGCCAAGCGCAGTGACCAGGAGCAGCGCCGCGATCACGCCGACCAGCAGGCCGGCCATGGCGCGGTCGCTCTGGAAAAACCGCGTGCGCAGGTCGCTGAGGGTGCGGCTGTTGTCATGATCCAGTACCGCTTCCGGTGCGATCTTGGCGACGGCGAGGCGCGCATCCCGCATCACGCGCGGCAAGTCGCGCGGCTCAGCACGCAACAGATAGCTGCCGGTCAGCAGCCCACCCGGCTGCGAAGGCACGAACACCGTCCATTCGGCGCCACGGCGGCCGGTCTCGTTGTACTGCGACACCGCAAGGTGCGCAATCACGCCGATCACGCGAAAGTGGAACTTGCCGGACCAGAAATCCTTGCCGAGCGGATTTTCACCCGGCCACAGCTTTGCGGCCAGCGCACGCGTGATCAGTACGCGCGAATCGAGCGGCGCGTATCCCTGCAGCGGCTGATAATCGCTCGCCTCCGGCAGGTGGCCCGCGGTCAGTTGCAGGCCCAGCGCCTTGATGGTTCCCGGATCGCCTTCGTAAAACTGCACCACGGCCGCGGTGTGCTTGTCGGTCTGGTCGAGCGTGATGCCGGACACGCCGCTCTGCGCGCCGAACGGCACGGAACTGACCACGTGCACCGATTGCACGCCGGCCACCGCGCCCAGCCCCGCGAGCATGCGTGCGTTGAAGTCGGTGGTCTGGTCCGGATCGAAACCCGAGACGTTGATCGTGCCGAGCGCGGTCTCGTCCACGCCACTGTTGAGGTGCATCGCCGAGATGCGGTTGGCGATCATCGAGCAGGCATTGCACAGCACCGCACACGCGAGCGCGATCTCGAGCGCGATCAACGCGGTGGCGAGCCGATGGCGGCGCAGTGCGGCGAGGATGGGCTGGATTTGCATCATCAACCTCTGAATTTCAAAATTCGTCGGCTCGACGAAGGCCGGGATCCAGTGTCTTTGCCATGCTTGGCGCTGGGTCCCGGGCAATCCCTGGCCGGGATGACGTGGCGTTGGAGCGTGCCGTCATCACAGGGATTTCAGTTGCAGCGCCGGCGCGACGCGACTGGCGCGCAGCGCGGGCAAGGCGCCCGCAATCAGGCTCACCAGGATCGCGAGTGCAAACGTGATCAGGAACATGGAGGTGTCGAGATGCGCCAGGTCGGCGTACGGAGTGGGCCGACTGCGCACCAGCCACAGGCCCACCAGCGTCAGCAGCCAGCCGCCGATGCCGCCCAGCAGGCCGATGAGGCCGGCCTCCACCAGACATTGCGCGAAGATCTCGTACTGCGCGGCGCCCAGCGCGCGGCGTATGCCGATCTCGCCGGCGCGGCGCAGGAATTTCGCCAGTAGCAGGCCCACGGTATTGAACAGGCAGATGGCGAGGAACGCGAACGCCAGCCAGGCCTGCAGCTTGACGTCGCTCGGCACAGCATCGTTGTAGGCGAGCCATTGCATCAAATCCAGCATGCGGGTGTCGGTCTTGACGAAGCGTCCCAGCGCCTTCTGTTGCGCGGCATAGCCGGAGAGGAACTCGCGGTAGGCGGCGACTTTCGCCGCGCTGTCCAGCTCCACCCACAGGGCGATCCACACGCAGGGCGAATCGATCAGGTGGCCGGGTGTTTTCGGCATGCCCCAGCAGGTGAACTGCTGGAACGCGCCGTCGTTGATTTCCAGGCCGGTGGTGAAGGGCGTGAACACGTCTTCGGGTTTGCCGTAGAAACCGCCGGTGTCGCCGTTGGCATAACGGCCGCCGCGCACGTCATAGAACAGCGGCGAAGGCCGCCACGGCGCCAGCACGCCGACGATACGCACATCACTGTCCTTGAGCCGCAGGGTCTGGCCCACGCTGTCCTGACCGCCGAACAGCCTGTCGTTCAAATCGGAGGAAATCACCGCTACGCGCGCGTGATTTGCGTCGTCCTGCGCGGACCAGCCTTGGCCGTACTCGAATGGTACTGCGAACATGGGGAAGAAATCCGCAGTTGTGGACAGCATGTTCAGCATCAGCGGCGGCAGATTGGTCGTCGGTGCGCGCACCTTGATCTGGCTGTTGACGATCAGCGTCTGGTGGTCGGCGCGCTGCGCGCTCCATAGGTCCAGCGCCGATCGGTAATCGAGCACATCCAGCGGCCGGTTGGGGTAATTCGCGGGACTGGCGTCCACCTGTGGATAAAAGATGTGCGCGCTCCGGCCCGGCAAGGGATCGCCCGACAACAGGTGCATGACCGTCAACGTGGTCATGCTCGCGCCGATGCCAACCGCGATGGCCAGCATCATGAGAAAGGTCAGTACCGGATTGCGCTTCAGGCTCAGCAGTGCGAGTCGCAGGTTGTACAGGAACATGCCGGGTTTCCGTCAGACACGTGCGGCTTCGCTGACCGGCTCCGCGTGCGTCGCGACGGCGTGCAGGTCCATGACCTGACCGTCCAGCACGTGCACGCTGCGGTGTGCACGGCGCGCGAGTTCCGGATCGTGCGTGACCATAACGATGGTGGTGCCGCTTTCATTGATATTCTCGATGAGGTCCAGCACCTGGCGCGCCATCAGCGAATCCAGGTTGCCGGTGGGCTCGTCCGCGAGCAGGATGCGCGGATCGCCCGCGAGTGCACGCGCAATCGCCACGCGCTGCTGCTGGCCGCCGGAAAGCTGCGAAGGCAGGTGCTTCATGCGCGAGGCGAGCCCGACCACTTCCAGCGCCTCGCGGATGCGGCGCGCGCGCTCCGCGGCCTTGAAGCCGCGGTAGCGCAGCGGTACGTCCACGTTGTCGCTCACGTTGAGGTCCGGAATCAGGTTGAAACTCTGGAAGATGAAGCCGATCTTCTCGTTGCGGATCCTGGAACGCGCGTTGTCGTTCAGGCCGCTCACGTCCTCGCCGTCGAGGAAATACTCGCCGCCGCTGAAACTTTCCAGGAGGCCGGCGATGGTCAGGAAGGTGGTTTTGCCGGAACCGGAGGGCCCCATGACCGCGACGAACTCGCCTTCCTTGACGTCAATGCTGAAATCCCGCAGCGCATGGGTTTCCAGCACATCGGTGCGGTAGATCTTGGACAGATGGTTCATTTTCAACATGGCGGATTCCTCGTTGTGAACTGAATTGGCTAAGAGCGTCTAACAAAATGTACGGTGGTCATCACCAGGCACACGTTAAATCCCCCCTCTTTCGGACGTCGCGTGTTGGCTGCGCAATCCTGCTCCGCCCCAAGTCCAGCCCATACATCCTGTATGGGCGTTCGCGGCGTTGCCGCTCACCCTGCTTCGTCCGAAAGTCCAGGGCAGCCCTGCACACTCTGCCATCCTGCGCCGTGTACAGGTCCAGGGAGACCATCCCTGGTCTCCCGCACAGCGCGTCGCGCTGTGCCCATGGCTGCCCGCTCGGGGCTTCGCCCCTCGCCCCCCCTTTGCAAAGGGGGGCGCGCTTTGCGCGCGGGGGGATTTATCAGAAATGGTCATTTTGTTTGGTGCCCTGAGGGGTCGTCAGTGGCTGATTACGACGCGCGCCGCGCCGTTGAAGTTATCGGTGCCGGAAATCACGATCTGGTCACCGGCTTTCAGGCCTTGCAGGATTTCGACCTTGTCTATGGAGCTCGGGCCGAGCCGCACCGGGGTTTTCACTGCGATGCCGTCGTGCACCACGTAGGCGTAACGCCCGCCGGACTCGTCCACGAACGAGCCGCGCGCCACGGTGAGCACGTTGTCGCGCTTGTCGAGAATGATGCGCACCGAAAGCCGCTGATTCTGACGCAGGTTCTGCGGTTTATTGCCCACGAAGCGCACGCGCGCGGCCACTTCGCCGTTGACCACTTCCGGCGAAATCGCGCCCACCGTACCCTGCCAGGTGCTGCCGTTGCCGCTGATTTCGGCGGGCATGCCACTCGCCAGATCGCGGGCGAAACTCTCCGGCACCGTGACTTCGACCTCCAGCGCAGACAGATCCACCACGCTCAGCAATTGCGCGTTCTGCGCGACGGTGGCGCGCGGAGCGATGAACACCTGCCCCACTTGGCCGTTGATCGGCGAGCGCACCGTGAGATCGTTGACCTGGCGCTGCAGGTCCTGCACCAGCAGTTGTTGGCGTTTGACCTGTAATTGTTTGGTGCGCACGTCGAAATTGAGCACGTCCTTGTTGAGCTGGATGCTGGCCTGGGCGTTGGCGTATTCGATCTTGGCTGCGGCCAGATCGTCCTGGGCCTTGGCGTAGTCCTGGGCGCTGATGACGTGAAACCCCCAGGCGGATTCCGCGCGCTTCATCTCGCGCGTGGCGGCTTCCAGTTTCACGCTCGCCAGATCCATGGCTTCCTTGTTGTTGAGCGCCGCGATCTTGATGTTGATGCGCTCGCGCTCGAGGTCAATCTGCATGCTGGAGAGCGTGGATTGCTCCTGGCCGAAGCGGCTGCTCAAGTCGGGGCTGGCAACGATGGCGAGGGTTTCCCCGACCTTCACCGTGTCGCCGGCGTTCACTTTCAGGGTTACCGAGCCCGCTGAGGTTGCGTACAGGGTGGGACTCACGGCCGCGACCACGCGCCCGTCCGCGGCGAGGTCGCGTACGAACGGCCCCAGTTGCACAGTGGCGAAGCTCAGACGCGAGGCGCTTACCGAGGCCTCGGCGGAGAACATGCGGATGACGGTGGGCACCAGCAAGGCCAGCACGATCAGTACCAGGATGCCGCCGCCGATCAGGAACAGGCGCTTGCGTCGCAAACGCGGGCGGTTGTCGAGCGCCACATCCTGGCTGGCGGTGTCGCGGATATTGACGATTTTCTTCGGGCTGGTGTTCTGCATGTCAGTGAATGTGCAAGCCGTATGCCAAGTACCTGCGGCGTCGCGCTTTGGGCGTGCACCCACTGAATCCGCGGCATGCGGCCGGCGGTGGCGCGTGCCGGCTCGGCGTCCCGGCCGTGCATGTGCGTCCGCGGACACCGCGATATGTCCGCCCGGACACCCACTGCGCTATCAGGTAATTGGATGCCGGCCGCAGGGCGAGGGTTTACAAGCGGCAAAAAAAGCGGCGGCCGAATGGCCGCCGCGCTAACTGATCGATGCTCCGGGTTTCGCGTTATTGCCGACCCGGCGGTGGATAGGCCGGAATCAGCGGCGGGGGCGGCGGCAGCACCAGCGGGTGTTCCTTGATCTTCTTCATCAGATAGTCCACCGCGGTGTGCAGTTGCGCATCGTAGCCGCGCATGATGTCTTCCGGCAGGTCGTCCACTTCGATGTCCGGATCCACGCCGTGATTCTCGATGACCCACTGTGAGTCCAGGCCGTACATGGTGCCTTCGGAGACGGTGATGTAGCCATCGTCGAGCAGCGGCCACTCGCCGCGGATGCCGCGCACGCCGCCCCAGGTGCGCGTGCCGATGAGCGGACCCAAGCCGTATTTCTTGAAGAAGTACGGGAAGATGTCGCCGTCGGACGCCGAGTAATGGTTGATGAGCGTTGCCTTGTAGCTGTAGCTCAACTGCTGCGGGATCGGGGTACCCGCCTCCTCGCGGTTACTGCTCATGCCGACCAATATACGGCGCAGGCGCTCCAGCAGGATCTGGTCAATGAAGCCGCCGCCGTTGTAGCGGTCGTCAATGATCAGTCCCTGTTTGGTCAACTGCGGGTAGAACTGGCGGATGAACTGGTCCATGCCCTGCGCGCCCATGTCGGACAGGTAGATGTAGCCGATCTTGCCGTCCGAGAGCTTATTCACTTCCTCGCGGTTGTGATCGATCCAGGCCTTGAGGCGGATATCCAGCTCGTCGCCAATCGTATTGACCAGCACCCGGCGCTCGTTCTTGCCGGCACTGTTGTCGGCCACGGTGAGCCACACGTCCTGGTTGGCCGTGTTCACGAACAGGCTGTAGGGGTTGGTTGGCGCCTTGAGCGTGCGACCGTTGACCGCCAACAGGTAATCGCCGGCCTGTACGTTCACACCCGGCTCGGACAGGGGCGAGCGGTAGTTCGCGCGTGTGTTGTCGCCGGGATAGATGGTCTTGAAGTAGTAACGGCCGGAGACCTGATCCAAGCCGAAATCCACGCCCAGCAGGCCGGTCGGCGTGCGATGCACATGGTAGTCCGTGTCGCCGCCGCCCACGTAGGTGTGCGAGTTGCTGAGTTCGCCAATGGTCTGGCCGATGAGGTAGTTCAAATCCTCACGCGAGCCCATGAGCGGCAGCAGTTTCCCGTAGTTCGCGCCCACGGCGTCCCAGTTCACGCCGTTCATCTTGCGGTTCCAGAAGAAATCGCGGTACAGGCGCCAGGCCATGTAATACATCTCGTTCCATTCCGCGACCTGGTTGACCTCGACCCACATGTTCGAGGTGTCGAGAGGCGCGGGTTTGGAGTCCGGTTTGGCATCCAGGGTGAAGAGCTTGTTATTCGGCGTGTTGTAGAGAATGGTCGAGCCGTCGGCCGACAGCGTCCAGCCGTAGAACCCGCTGCCCAGCACCTTGTCCTCGCGTTTCGCGAGGTCATAGACGTGGAGTTCCGGTTGCATGCCCGGCAACGGCCCGGCGATGGTCTGGTTCGGCACGGTGCTGTAGAACACGTGACCGGGCGTTGCGGCCAGTCCGTTGATGTTGGACGCGGGAATCGGCAGCGGCACGGCGCGCGCCATCAGACCCTCAAGGTCAATGCTGATGGGTTTGCTGTTGCCGGGTTTCCATTCGCCGGGTTTGGACTCCTTTTGCTCCGAGAGCGTGCCTTCATCGTTGCGCGGCGCGAACGGCGAGGGCGTGGCCTTCTGCAGGGTGGTCACGTACACGCCGAACATCTGCAGCGTGGCGATGTTGAACTCGCTCTCGCTGAAGGTCGGGTTCTCGTGGCGCGCCGACACGAAGTACAGGTACTTGCCCTCGGGGTCGAACACCGCACCCATGTCGTTGTCCATGGGCGAACTGATGTGCGTCGCCGCCCCTTCCGCCAGGTTGTAGAGGTAAATCTGGCGCATCTGGTTGGGCGCGGTGATGCTGTAGGCCAGCCAGCGGCCGTCGGGCGACCAGCTGAAGTCGTGCATCTCACTGAACTTGTCCTGCGCGACTTCGGTGAGCTTGCGGCTCTTCACGTCGAGAATCCACAGCCGGTGCTCGTTGTCGGAGAACGCCAGCCGGTCGCTGCCGGGCGACCAGTTGGGAGCGTAGAAATAACCGGTCTTGAAATCCGTGAGAATCTGCTGCGCGCCGGAGTTGTCCGCGGGGCGCACTGCGATCTGATCCTCGCCGTTGATGTCCGTGGCATAGGCAATCCACTTGCCGTCCGGCGACCAGGCGGGATATTCCTCCTCGGCGTTCGAGGAATCGGTGAGATCACGGCTCGGACCGTGCTCGCGCGGCAGCGACCAGATGTCGCCGCGCGCTTGCAGCAGCACGCGCTTACCGTTGGGCGAGAGCGCGAGATTGGTGTCGCCGGCGGTATCCATCATCTCGATGTATTTCGAGGCATCCACCCAGCGCAGGCCGGTGCGAGCGCCGTCGTCCGGCACGTTCACGCTGAGCTTGTGCAGTTGCTCGGAGGGCAGATCCATTACGTAGAGACCGCCGCCGTCCTGGAACACGATGCCGTTATTGCCGAGGCTCGGCCAGCTGATGTCGTAGTCCTTGAAATGCGTCACCTGCCTGAATTGCTTGGTGTTGAGGTCATACACCCAGATGTTCTTGCGCTTTTCCGGGCCGCGGTCGGACATGAAATAAATCAGATGGCCGTACCACATCGGGTCCATGTCGGCGCCGGGGTAATCGGTGATGCGCGTGCTCTTCTTCTGCGCGAAGTTGTAGAGCCACACGTCCTGCGCGAGGCCGCCCTTGTAGCGCTTCCAGGTGCGGAAGTTGCGGAAGATGCGGTTGTAGGCGATGGACTGGCCGTCCGGGCTGTAGGTGAGCATGCCGCCTTTGGGGATCGGCAGTTGGGTCGGCAGGCCGCCCGTCAGCGGCACGGTGAACAACTGGCCGAACCAGGAATTAAAGGTGTTGCGGCGCGAGAGGAACACGATGTTCCTGGAATCCGGCGTCCAGGTGACCACCATGTTGTCCGGGCCCCAGCGCAGCGGCGCGTTTGGCACCACGTCGGAGTGGAAGGTGAGGCGCTTGGCGTCGCCGCCGCCCGCCGGAATCACGTACACGTCGGTGTTACCGCGGTACTGGCCGGTGAACGCAATCCATTTCCCGTCCGGCGAGAAGCGCGGCATGATGTCGAAGCCGGGATCGGTGGTCAGGCGGTGCGCGGTGCCGCCGGCGCGGTTCACTTCCCAGAGATTACCGTGGGCTTCGAACACCACGGAATCGCCGTGCAGGGTGGGGTAGCGCATGAGCGTGCTGCCGGCCTGGGCATTGCCTGCCGCGAGCAGCAGGAGGGCGAGGATCGGAGTCAACCAGATTTGTTGTTTGAGCCGGCGCCGGGACATGGGGGTGCTCCTTGGATTTGGGATGCCTGACCGGGGAGATGCGCAGTATGACACGGCCGAAGCGCGCCAGTTCCATGCGGGCGCGGCTATACTCCGCCCCGCCTGTGAGTGACGATAAATTCAAATCCATATAAGGAGTTGCTTATGGAGACTGTTATCGAACAGCGTGGTGGCCGTATGGCGCCGATCTGGTTGAAAATTGCCGTCGTGTATCTGCTAATAGGCGTGATTTTTGGACTGGTTATGGGCATCAGCGAGAAGTTCCAATACGTCCCCGTACACGCCCATATCAACCTACTGGGTTGGGCGACCTTGGCGCTGGCGGGAGTCATTTACTGGTTGTGTCCCCGGGCCGGCGGCCACTGGTTGGGGCTCACGCATTTCTGGCTGCACAACATCGGCCTGCCGATATTTGTGATCGGGCTGTTTATCGTGAATAGCGGTCATGCCGCAGCCATACCGGTGGTGGCCGTGGGCGCGACCATCGCGGTCGTGGGCATCCTGTTTTTCACCGTCAATTTATTTGTGAACCTGAAAAAAGCCTGAAAATCGTGGGGTGGCGGTAGTCCCTGCCGCCGCCCCTGCGTTATGCTAATCGGGCCTTCCCACAGCCCCGCCCCTTGGCGGGCTTTGTTTTTCCCACATTTCAGGAGCATTCCATGACACGTTACGGATTTTTTGTCGGCGCGGTGCTGGCGGCCGGCTTGCTTGCGGCCGGCACGGTGCAGGCGGCGGAAGCGCTGCGCATCGGCGTGGTGAACCTGCAGGAAGTGATTGCCAACTCCAAGGCCGGCCAGCAGGCCAATCAGGACTTGCAGGGGATCGTGAAAAAACTTCAGGACCAGGCCAACGACAAGAACACCAAGCTGAACGTGCTGAAGCAACAGCTCGACAAGGCCGACCCGAAGTCGGGCGACTACGCGAAGCTGGAGAAGACATACAACGACAGCCGCAATGATCTGCAGCAGTTCGTGCTCATGGGCCGCCAGGATCTGGATCAGCGGCGTCAGGAGTTGTTGCAGCCCATCGAGGTGGAGTTGAGCAAGGTGATCGATCAATATGCCAAGGCGCATCACTACGACTTCATTCTCAGCCGGGACGCCGGGGGCGCCATATACGCCAACACCAAATATGACGTCAGCAAGGGCGTAACCGAAGCTCTGGACAAGGATTGGCCTCTGTACCTGAAGCAGCTGCAGCAGCAACAGAAGAAGAAGAGTGCCGCACCCGCGGCCAAGAGTGGCGGGTAAAGCCGGCGCGTTTATTCGGACAGCCAGTGGCTGTCCGAGCCGGCTGCACGCCGCACCATGGATGGTGCGGCTGGCAAGCCCGCCAGGGAAGGTGCCGTGCGCATGAGCCGTACCAATTGATTAAGTGGAGTGGCGACGAGTGCTTTCGGCATGAGTTATTTTGTCCCCCTCTCTTCAGTCTCTCCCCCTGAAAGGGGGAGAGAGAATGAGGAGTGCCTGCGGCACTGTCCTTATGATTGACCTGCGCAGCGACACGGTGACGCGGCCCACGGCCGCGATGTGCAAGGCCATGGCGGCGGCGGAGGTGGGCGATGACGTATTCGGCGACGATCCCACCGTCAATCGCCTGCAGGAAACGCTTGCGGACATGACCGGCCAAGAGGCCGGCGTGTTTTTCCCGAGTGGCACGCAGTCGAATCTCGCCGCGCTTATGGCGCATTGCGGGCGCGGCGAGGAATTCATCATCGGCAGTCTCGGCCACAGCTTCAAATACGAAGCCGGCGGCGCGGCGGTGCTCGGGAGTCTGTGGCCTTGCCCGATCGAGTACGAAGCCGACGGCACGCTGGACCTGAAGAAGGTCGCGGCGCACATCAAACCGGACGATGCCCACTTTGCGCACACACGCCTGCTGGTGCTGGAAAACACCCAGAACGGCCGGGTGTTGCCGCTTGCGTACCTCAAATCCGCGGTGGAGTTCGCGCATGCACACCAGCTCGGCATTCATCTCGACGGTGCGCGGGTATTCAATGCCGCGGTGAAACTCGGCGTGCCGGTGAAGGACATCACCCGGCATTTCGACAGCGTGTCTATATGTCTGTCAAAAGGTCTCGGCTGTCCGGTGGGCACGGTGCTGGTGGGCAAGCGGGAGTTGATCGCACGCGCCCATCGCGCGCGCAAGATTCTCGGCGGCGGCATGCGTCAGGCGGGCATACTCGCGGCTGCGGGTTTATATGCGCTGGAACATCACGTGCAGCGACTCGCCGAAGACCACACAAACGCGAAAAAACTCGCGGACGGCCTGTCGCAGGTCAAGCAGATCAAAATTGATCCCGCTGCCGTGCAGACCAACATGGTATTTGCAAGTATCGCGGCCGAGCATGTCAAACTGCTGGCCGAGCATCTCAAGAGCGCCGGCATCCTCATCCTGCCGAATGCAAACCTGCGGTTGGTGACGCACCTGGATGTGAGTTCCGCCGATGTGGCGCAGGTGATTAGTGCGTTCCAGGGTTATTTTCGCGCCCATTGATCCGGCGCTGCCCGCACGGAATTGACACACATGCACCAGCGCGTTGAACCGTTCGGATTCAGCTGCCAGCGGATCTTTTGCATCGGTCGCAACTACGCGGAACACGTCAAGGAAATGGGTGCGCCAAGACCGTCGGAACCGGTGATGTTCATGAAGCCGGCCACGAGTTTGGTGCGGGAAGGTGAGCCGCTGGTGCTGCCGAAAGACCAGGGCAGCGTGCACCATGAAATGGAACTGGTCGTGGCCATCGGCCGCGAAGGCGTGCAAATTCCAACGTCGCAAGCACTGAATTACGTCGCGGGTGTCACGCTTGGCATTGATCTCACGCTGCGTGATCTGCAAAGCAAACTCAAACAGGCCGGCCAACCCTGGGAGCGCGCCAAATCTTTCGACGGCAGCGCGCCTGTCGGGAAATTCACCGCTTGGTCAGGGCAGACGGATATTCAGAGCATCGAAATGCGCTGCACGGTGAATGGCGCGCTGCGCCAGCACGGCAACACGCGCGACATGCTGTTTCCGGTCGCCGAGATCATTGCGTTTCTGAGCCGTTACTGGCGGCTGTTGCCGGGCGACCTGATTTTTACCGGCACGCCTGTGGGCGTGGGGCCGCTCGTGAGCGGTGATCGCATCAGCATCGAGAGTCCGCAAATCGGCGGCTTTTCCTGGAACGTGAGTTAAGGCTTCAGCCGACGTTGGATTCCACGCTGTTCGCGGGCGCGGCAGCGGGCTGTGTTTGGCTGTGCTTTTGCCAGACGTATATGGGAATTCCCACCAGCAGCAGCAACGTGCCCCAGTAGAGGGAGTCCTTGCCGGTGCCGGCCGCGGCCCACAACGCAAACGCGAACGCCAGGCAGGAGAGCACCAGATTGAGCAGCGATGATTTGCCGACCTGCTTCTGACTGCGGCCGAGCACAATCTCCGCCATGGCACACAGCATGTACGGTACCAGCACGAAAAAGGTGGCAAGCAGGATGAGGATGTTAAACATCGTCACCAGGCCGTGGCTGTAATTCATGAGAATCAGAATTGTCGCCAGCACGCTGGAAATGATCATGCCGATGGCCGGCGAACCGCGCCGCTCGCCGCGTGCGAACAATTTCGGGAACAAGCCGTCGTCGGCTACGGCTTTGGGGAACTGTCCCTGCATCAGCAGCCAGCCGTTGAGCGTGCCAAAGCAGGAAATCATGGCTGTTGCGGCGATGATCCAAGCGCCCCAGTGGCCCCACATGATCCGGGCGGCATCGGCAAACGGCGCGTTGGAATGCGCCAGCGCCGTACTCGGCACCATGCCCATGACCACGGTGGTGCAGGCGATATAGAACGCTGCGGCGATGGCGGTGCCAAGCAAGGTGGCGCGCGGGATGGTTTTTTCCGGATTCTTGACGTATGCGGCCGGAATGGTTGCGCACTCCAGTCCCAGAAACGCCCACATGGTGAACGCCGCGGTGGTGTTCACCGCGGACGCGCCCGACACGGTCACGTGCGCGGTGGTCAGCAGTTTCGGGTCGAAATAGAAAAAGCCGAAAATTGCCAGCGCCAGCAAGGGCGCGAGCTTCAGGATCACGGTCGCGAGTTGCACGTTGCCGGCGGCGCGCACGCCCCAGATATTGAGCGCGGTCAGTACCCACACCGCCGCAATCGCCGCCAGTCCGCCATACAGCGGCACCGTGCCGAGTACCGGGATGAACACCGTGAGATAACTGGCGAACGCTACGGCCACTGCCGCATTGGTGCCGAGGATGCTGAGCCAGTAAATCCAGGCGATGAGAAAGCCGGCGAAATCCCCGAAGGCTTCGCGTGGATAGGCATAGGGACCTCCGGCCTTGGGCAGGCGGCGTGACAGGCTGCTGAACACCCAAGCGAGCAGCAGGGCGCCCACGGTGCTGAATCCCCAGCCCCACAGGCTGTAGGCGCCGTAGACGGCGAGCGACGCGGGCAGCAGGAACACGCCCGAGCCCACCATGTTGCCGATTACAATGGACGTAGTGGTGGCGAGGCCGAGGCTGCGCTGGGCTGGCATGGAGGATGTCCTGCGGTGGTGACGGCAAGGATTGTAGCGGAATGTTTTCGACGACTGGCGGCGTACAGGCGCACTTTTTCACTGCGCGTCAGGGTGGATGGTGACGCAGAACACTCCGGGCGACGATGTGCGCGTGCTGGCCGAGGCTGTGCGCCAGGCCTGCCTGGACGCAGCGCGCGAAGCACTCGAGACCGCGGCGCTCAGCGGCCTGTGCCGGGAGGGTGCGGAAGAGGCGGCGCTCGATGCGATTCGCGCGCTGGATCTGGACAAAACCTTGCGCTTGCCGGCCAGGGGCAAAAAAGCCTGAGTCGCGTTCCACCGCGGCGCGGAGCCGCTACAATCGCCAGTCATTTTGGCTTGCCGAGGATCATGCCGATGCGCGACCAGCCGGGCTCCACGCACTTCGCTTACGCCCAGGAAGTGGCGGCGTTCATCAAGCACCACTACCGGCATTTCAATGCCGCCACGCTGGTGGATGCGGCCGAGGCCTACAAGACGCACCTCAAGGCCGGTGGCAAGATGATGGTGACGCTCGCCGGCGCCATGAGCACCGCGGAACTCGGCTTGTCGCTCGCCGACATGATCCGCGCGGACCAGGTGCAGATCATCACCTGCACCGGCGCGAATCTCGAAGAAGACATCTTCAATCTCGTGGCGCACGACCATTATGTGCGCGTGCCGCATTATCGGCATCTGTCGCCCGCTGAAGAACAGGCCTTGCTGGAGCGGCACCTGAACCGCGTGACCGATACCTGCATTCCGGAAGACGAGGCCATTCGCCGCATCGAGGACGCGGTGCTGGCCGAGTGGACGGCCGCTGACAAGAAAGGCGAGCGTTTTTTCCCCCACGAGTTCATGTACAAGATCATCCGCTCCGGCGTGCTCCGTCAGCATCACCAGATTGATCCGCAGGACTCCTGGATGGTGGCGGCGGCGGAAAAGAACCTGCCGATCATCGTGCCGGGCTGGGAAGACTCGACGCTCGGCAACATTTTCACGGCGCACTGCATGAAGCGCGATATCAAGAACGTGCATACCGTGCGCACCGGCATCGAATACATGATGCTGCTTGCGGACTGGTACCGAAAGAACTCCGGCGGCCGCGGCGTGGGCTTTTTCCAGATCGGCGGGGGCATTGCCGGAGATTTCCCGATTTGCGTGGTACCGATGCTGGAGCAGGACATGGAACAGGCGACACCCTTGTGGGCGTATTTCTGCCAGATCAGCGATTCGACCACCAGCTACGGTTCCTACTCAGGCGCGGTGCCCAACGAGAAAATCACCTGGGGCAAGCTCGGCAAGGACACGCCGCGCTTCGTGATCGAGTCCGATGCCACCATCGTGGCGCCGCTGATGTTCGCGTACATTCTGGCCGGATAAGGCAGCGGGATGAAACCAGCGATCAAAACGCTCGCCGCTCTACTCCTGCTGTTGCCGCTGGCGGCGCTCGCGGATGCGTTGCCGTCCGCGCCCTACGTTCAGGTGAGCGGGCACGGCAGCCTGACCGTGGCGCCGGACATGGCGCATGTGGGCGTTACGCTGAGCAAAACCGACAAAAATCTGGCGTTCGCCCGCAACGACGTGGAACAACGCGCGACCGCCGTGATTGCGGCAGCGCGCAAGCTGGGAGTGGCCGAGCGCGATATTGATGCCGCGAGTCTTTCGATTCAGCCCGAATACCAGTGGCAGAACAACAGCCAGGTTTTCATGGGCCAGCGCGTGAGCCGGAGCATTGCCATCACGCTGCGCAGCCTGAATCGCTACCCCGACTTGATCGGCGCGCTGGTGAAGGCAGGGGTGACCAGCTTCAGCACCACAATGGATCGCAGCGATTTCGATGCGTTGCGCCGGCAGGCGCTGGCTGCGGCGGTGGACGACGCGCATGCGCGCGCCGCGGCGCTGGCTGAGGCCGCGGGTGCAAGCCTCGGGCCGGTGTACAGCATTACCGAAAGCAGCGCATTCGTGCGCCCGCAGCCGATGATGTTTATGGAAAAATCGGGGGCTGCGAACATGAACGGCGCCGAATATCCGCCGGGCACAATTGAGATCAGCGCCGACGTGAGTGCCGTGTATCTGCTCCGGGTTGCGCATTGAGCGACTGGGGTACAATCGGGCCTTAACTTACCTGGGAGGTGTGTCGTGAAAAGCACGTTTTTGATGAAACCACTGGCCGCGGCCGCAGTGTGCGCACTGCTGCTGGCCGGCTGCGCCGGCATGGGTGGCGGCGGTAGCGGTGTTGAGCCGCTGAGCATGGGCAATTACAGCAACATCAAGGATGAACAATACAAGGACGTACACACTCAGGCGGATCTTGACGCACTCTGGACACAGGCGTTTTCCAACATGACGGGCGCGCCGGACAAGCCGACGGTGGATTTTTCCAAGAACATGGTGCTGGCCATGTTCCTGGGCGACCAGAAACACGGCGGCTATCTGGTCCGTTTCACCGACTTCAGCGTCACCGGCGACACGGCCAATGTGACGGTTGAAGTCATCATCCCCGGAACAAATTGCCGTTATCCCAGCCGGGCCTCCAATCCGTTTGCGTTTGCGCTCGCGCCGGCCGCCAAACAGGTGACCTTCAACGTCGTGCAGCGCAACGCTCCACAGTGCGGCTGAGCCGCATCCACAAGTGACCGAGCACGGGACGGACCACGGGGTCCGTCCCGTTTTTTCGACCGGACACGCAGGTCCGAAAATGGCTAGCGCGGGGCGGCGGCGGAGGTATAGTGCCCGCCATGGACTCCAACCCGGCACAGCTTGACGCCCGTCTCTGCAATCGCGCGCGCCTGGCGCGCGACCCACGCTTTGACGGGCGGTTTTTCATCGGCGTCACCTCCACCGGCATTTATTGCCGGCCGATCTGCCCGTCGCCCACGGCCAAGCGCGCGAATGTGCGCTATTTTCCCAGTGCCACGGCCGCCGCGGAGGCCGGTTTCCGGCCGTGCCTGCGCTGCCGGCCGGAAGTTGCGCCCGGCACGCCCGCGTGGAACGGCACATCCGCGACCGTAAGCCGCGGCCTGAAACTGATCGCCGACGGCGCGCTCGATGCGGGTAGCGTGGACCATCTGGCCGCGCGTCTCGGTGTCAGCGCACGCCACCTGCACCGCCTGTTTCTGCAGCACCTGGGCGCTCCGCCGGTCGCAGTTGCGCAGACCCGGCGGCTGCATTTTGCCAAGCAATTGATTGACGCCACGCAC
The DNA here is from genome assembly GCA_035279405.1 of Gammaproteobacteria bacterium. Lineage (NCBI taxonomy): Bacteria > Pseudomonadati > Pseudomonadota > Gammaproteobacteria > Gammaproteobacteria bacterium. The sequence continues at coordinate 61,487 of DATEHU010000021.1, read as the reverse complement.
CTGCCGATGTCGCAGGTAGCGCTGGCGTCCGGCTTCCAGAGCATCCGCCGCTTCAATGACGTGCTGCACAAGCTCTATGGCCGTACGCCGTCGGAGTTGCGGCATCTGCGTGAGGCCGAGGCGCCGCGTACAGAATCCGGCGAATACGTGTTCCGCCTCGCATATCGCCCGCCGTATGCCTGGGACGCGCTGCTCGCGTTCCTGGCGGCGCGCGCTACGCCCGGTGTCGAAGAAGTCGCGGACGGCACCTATCGCCGCAGCCTGGTGTTCGAGAATCAACACGGCGTGCTGGAAGTGCACGCGCTCAAGCGTGTGCACGCGCTGGAGGCGCGCATCCGTTTTCCGGAGTCCGCGAGTTTGCTGCGCGTCGTCGCGCGCGTGCGCGCCATGTTCGATCTGGCCGCCGATCCCGCGGTCATCGCGCGACATTTACGTCTTGACCTGCAACTGAAACCATTGGTCAAACGCTATCCCGGCTTGCGCGTGCCCGGTGCCTGGGACGGTTTTGAGCTGGCGGTACGCGCGGTCCTTGGCCAGCAAGTCACGGTGCGCGGCGCGACCACGCTCGCCGGCCGGCTGGTGCGGGCGCATGGCGAGCCGTTGAAGTTCGTTGACCGCGGCGGACTGACGCATGTATTTCCATCCGCGCAGGCGCTGGCCGAAGCGGACATTGCCGGGCTGCCGGCCGCGCGTGCGCAATCCCTGCGCACGCTGGCGCAGGCAGTGGCACGCGGCGAATTGCAGTTTGCCGGCGGGCTGCCGGATGAGGAATTCTTCGCGCGCTTTCAGGGCATCGCCGGCATTGGCGACTGGACCGCGCAATACGTCGCGATGCGTGCGTTCAACGAACCCGATGCCTTTCCGGCTTCGGATCTGGTGCTGCTGCGCGTCGCGGGCAATGGCCGCGCGCTTACGCCGGCGGCGCTGCGCAAGCGCGCGGAAAACTGGCGGCCGTGGCGTGCATACGCGGCCATGTACTTGTGGCGGGCGGCGGCGGGTAGCGCCGCGCCCAAACATTGACGAGGTGCAACATGGATTACTGTTACTTGCAAACTCCTGTGGGCAAACTGCTACTGGCGGGCGATGAACAAGGTCTGCGGCAGGTGGATTTCCAGGACGGCCCGCATCCGGCGAAGCCCGATTCGGCCTGGCACGAAGACGAAAAGCCGTTCCGCGCAGTAATCAAGCAACTGCGAGAATATTTCGACGGTGAGCGCCAGAGCTTTGACCTGCCGCTCATGCCGGAGGGCACGGCATTTCAGCTCAAGGTGTGGCGCGCGCTGCGCGGCATTCCCTACGGCAAAACCTGGTCCTACGGCGAGCTCGCGCGGCGCATCCAGCGCCCCAAGGCGTCGCGCGCCGTGGGAGCGGCCAACGGTCAGAACCCGCTGCCGATCATCGTGCCCTGTCACCGCGTGATCGGCGCCAACGGCTCACTCACCGGCTTCGGTGGTGGCCTGAAAATCAAGCGGCAGTTGCTGGAACTGGAAAGCGGCGAGCGGCGCTTGCTGTGACTGATCCCGATTGTCGGCGGCCTTCTTGGTAGGAGCGGCATTCCTGCCGCGATTCGGTTTTCTTTTTTCTTTGTGGGAGCGGTGGTCCTGTGGGAGCGGTCGTCCCGACCGCGATAATTCCTGGAATCGCGGCGAGTATCGCCGCTCCCACAAGAAGTTGATTGTGTAATTATTTTTTCAGCTGCTCCTGCATGATTTCGGCCACTTCGCGCTTGAGTGGATCGTCGGCAACCGCGAGCGCGCGCACCACGCCGTCCTGATCTTTGCGTGAACGGTTCTGGTTGAATTTGAACTTGCCTTCCAGACGTGTGATTTCAATCTCGAACGCCACGATGTAATTGATCTGGTCGTCTATGTATTCGCCCGCCTGCGCGGTACTCCACGGCGGATGCACATAGGCTTCGTGTATGGCGACGAGTTTTTCCAGCATCGCACGCACCGCCGCCTTGTCCTTGACGATCACCGGCCGGCCATGGGCGTGCACCACCGCGTAATTCCAGGTGGGCACGGTTACCGGGCTCTCGTACCAGGACGGCGATATGTATGCATGCGCGCCGGTAAATACCACGAGCGCTTCGCGCCGGCCGTCGAACAATTTCCAATGCGGGTTGGCGCGCGCCATGTGCGCGAGCAGCGTGCCGTACTTGCCGCGCTTCTCGTCCACCATGAACGGCAGGTGCGTCGCGGCAATCTCGCCGTCGTGGACCGTCAGTAACAGCGCGAACGGGAAGCGGCGCATGAGCGCGTGCAGGCGCGGGGCGTCGTCGAGCTTGAAAGCCGCGGGCGTGTACATCAATGCAGCTCCTTGCGGATGGCGCGCATCGCCGGGTGACGGCGGAGCGCGGGGATGACTTCTTTTTCAAGCCAGGGATTGGCTTTGAACCAGCCGATGTTGCGTGGCGAAGTGTGCGGCAAGGGCAGGTACTCGGGCCAGTATTCGCGCCAATGACGCACCGTTTCAGTCAACGTGGCCTTGCAGCGAGCGCCGAGGTAATGCGCCTGCGCGTACCGGCCGATCAGGATCTTGAGCTCGATGTGCGGCAGCTCGGCCAGCAGGCGCGGCAACCATAACCGCGCGCATTCGGGCCGCGGCGGCAGATCGCCGGATTTGCCTTTGCCTGGATAACAAAAGCCCATGGGGATAATCGCGAAGTAACGCGGGTTGTAGAATGCGGCCGGGTCCACGTTGAGCCACGCGCGCAGGCGCTCACCGCTCGCATCGTTCCAGGGAATGCCGGTCTCGTGTACCTTGCGACCCGGCGCCTGGCCGACGATCAAGACGCGCGCATCGCGGTGCGCGTTCAGCACCGGACGCGGCTCGGGGATCTTGCCTTCACAGGCGCGGCAGGCGCGCACCGCGGCCAGCAGGTGTGTCAGGTTTTCAGTCATGGTCCGCGCGCAGTTTACGCCGGTCGTCAATGAGAAGGAGAAGGCCGAATGCACGGGGTATTTCTGGATCTCGATACCGTGAGCCGCGAGGGCGACGTGGACTTGGCGCTGCTGCGGAAAGTGCTGACCCAGATGCGTACATTCGCCGCCACACCCGCGGAACAGGTGGCATCGCGAGTCGCGGACGCCGAGGTGGTCATCACCAACAAGGTGAAACTCGGGGCCGCGACGATCGCACAGTTGCCTCGCGTGCGGCTCGTATGCGTGGCGGCCACCGGCACCAACAACATAGACCTGGAAGCCGCGCGCGCACGTGGCATCGCGGTCGCCAACGTGCCGGCGTATTCGACGCTGTCGGTGGTGCAGCAGGTGTTCGCGTTCGTGCTGGCGCTCACCCAGCATCTCAAGGAATACGAGACGCTGCTGCAGCAGGGTGCGTGGCGGCGCGCGCCGCAGTTCACGCTGCTGGATTACCCCATCCGCGAACTCGCGGGCAAGACCTTCGGCATTCTGGGCTATGGCGATATCGGCCGTGCGGTGGCGCGCGTCGCCGAAGCGCTGGGCATGCAGGTGGTGATCGCCGCGCGCAATTCCGCCGACACCCGCCCGGGCCGCCTGCCGCTCGCGCAACTGCTGCCGCAGGTGGACGTGCTCAGCATTCACGTGCCGCTGCTGCCCGAAACCCGCAACTTGATCGGTGCCGGGGAGCTTGCGCGCATGAAGCACGATGCGCTGCTTATCAACTGCGCGCGCGGCGGCATCGTGGACGAGCCGGCGCTGGCCGAGGCGCTGCGTGCGCATCGCCTGGGCGGCGCAGGTGTGGACGTGCTCTCCGAAGAACCGCCGGTGCACGGCAATCCGCTGCTCGCGCCCGGCATTCCCAACCTCATCGTCACGCCGCACACAGCCTGGGCGACGCGCGAAGCGCGCCAGCGGGTCATCAACGAAATGGCCCTGAATATCGACGCTTTTGCCAAAGGCGGGAAGCGCAATCGCGTGGCGTAGGCCGTGCGGCCTGAGGCCGCGTGCCGCCGTCATTCCGGCCCTTCGACACGCTCAGAACAGGCCGGGCTTCGCCCGAGCCGGAATCCAGATCCAGATAATCAAGCGGCCTGCGGCCGCGCGCGTATTTTGGAGCGGCTTCCCGCACCCGCCGGCGGGGCACTTTCGTTTCGGCGAAAGTGCCCAAAGCCATTCCCCCGGAGCGCGGGTCGCGGAAGCCGCGACTGCCCTGCGCGCTTCGCTCGCCGCAGAGTCGCGCTCACGGCACATCCCTATGCCGGTCGCGCGAACTCGGCATCCTGCCTTCGTCCCTGACGGGCTAGCCTTGCTCGCTCCAGTGCTCGGCGCGCGCTACGGGTATTTGAGGAAAGAATTACTAGACGCGTGAGCGTCTACTTTTCAGCTTAATTTCATTGGGCGTCCAACGACCGGTGTCATGTATCCCGATAGTCCCGCTCGCCGGTATCCGGGTTGTAGAACACTTCCACCAGCTTGCCGGACGTGGGGTCCACGAAGCGCTCGCCCGTGGCCTGCCAGCGGCCCTTGTTGCGGTTCACCTTGGGCAGGTAGCGCCAAGGCTCGAACAGCACCGCAACGATGACAACAGCGCCTTCGATGAAGAGGTAGATCGCGGGCACATAGAGCCTGAACGCCAGACACACGACGCCGGCCAGCAAACCGGCCACGCCCAGTGCGATCACGAAGCCGCGCAGCATCTCAGCCGGCCTTTTCCAGCACCACCGCGGTGCCGTAGGCCACGATCTCGCTCATGGTCTGGCCGATTTCCGAGGAATCGAAGCGCATCATCACGATGCCGTTGGCGCCCATGGTCGCGGCGTTCTGCACCAGGCGATCCACTGCATGGCGTCGCGCCTCTTCGAGCATCTCGGTGTACTCGGTGATTTCGCCGCCCTTGAGCGAGCGCAGTCCCGCCATGATGTTGCCGCCGAGCCCCCGGCTGCGCACGACGAGGCCGAAGGCCTGGCCCTTGGTTTCCTTGACGCGGTAACCGGCGACGTTTTCAGATGTCACGACGATCATGCTGGGCGCTCCCTTTCAGTACAGAGATTGGAGGGCAGTAGGATACGCCGAAGCGTTCTTTTGTGCGGGTAGCGGCCGCGTGCTATTCAATCCCTTCTCCCGTTGCGAGAGAAGATGCGGAGGCGGTGAGATATCCGTTCGTTCTGAGCGTAGGCGCGTAGCGCCGAAGTCGAAGAACATTGTGCGGCCTGCGGCCGCTAGTCTCCGTCATTCCGGTCCTTCGACACGCTCAGGACAGGCCGGGCTTCGCCCGAGCCGGAACCCAGATCTTGAATGCAGCCGCCTCCGGCGGCAACCATTTTTGAGGGCGGGATTCCGTCCCGCGGCCGGGTGACTTTCTTTGGACGTGCAAAGAAAGTCACCAAAGAAACACGCCCCGTAGCACGGGTCGCCGCAGACGGCGACTACCCTGCGCTCTTCGCTCGCTGCGGAGTCCGGCCGAGAGGTCTTTGCCGCTTCGCTTCCTGCTTCGCGGGAAAGTCCAGGGCGCACATCCTTGTGCGCCCGCTCGAAGCAATGCTTCTCGCCCCTAGCCTCACGGCCGGAGCGCCGCCGTCCCTGGCGGCGCCCCTTCGGGCTGGCCTGGCTCGCTCCAGTGCTCGGCTCGCGCTACGGGTATTAGGAGTGGCGGCAAAGCAATTGAGGCGACAGCCGAACCTCGACAAATTCTGCTCAATTAACGTTGGAGTTTGGTCCGCTCACCCCCAACCTGCTCGCGCGGGTCGGGCATGTCTACTGCGATTTGCGCGATTCTGCGCGCTTTGCCTCTTCTTTGAGATAGCTTGCGCTGAGCGTCGAGTGTTTCCCGGCAACCGGTAGCAAGGTGGGATAGAACTGGACGAAGGTGGTATCCACCGCGCCGTTGGCCTCATGACAACTGTAACAATCCGCGCTGGTCGGTATCTGTCTGGCCGGTTTGTCCAGCGCATCGTCCCCGAAAGCAAAGAATGCCCAACCACCCTTGAAACGTTTCTCGTCTTTGACGTGAACCAACACCGCGAGTGCCTTGCCGCTCTGGAAATAACCGTGGTGGTTGATTGAGCCATCGGTGGCGGACGGGCGAAACTCCTTCACGAGCACGGTCTTGTCGGGCCAGGTGTCGGTCTTGAGGAAGCTGCGATAGGCGGCCGGATTGACGAAGACATTGGAAAACGGCGGCTGATTGTCTGTGCCGCTTTCTTCGTTATAGCTCATGCCCAGGTCTGACGTTACGAACACCCATTGGTAGTAGCCCTGCGGCGGGATCAGCCGGCCATCGGCCGTATACACAGGTCCGTGTTCATCCGCCTTTGCGGCTGCGGCCACGATCCGAACCGGCAAGGCGAAAGCCGCTGCCGTGATGAGACCCACAAAACAAAGTATCACTTTAGCCATCTTTCGCGCCCCCCGATTCTGCAACGAATTGTTGAAAGATCATTTTCTGAAAATGATTATATGCCTAGTATTTGGGCTTGGGCCGCAGCCCTGATGAAGTTGCTTTAAACAGCTGCGGCAATCGGCAAAGTTTGATGACGGAAACCACCTCCTGATGAAATTGAGGCTGATGCCAAAGATCTCAATCGAAAAGTAGCCTGTGCTGTGTGAGGTAAGCAGTTGGACCAACGGGACGTGAACGTGCTTTTGAAAACCCCGTTGGAGCGTGCCGAGTGCCGCAGCGAGCAAGGTTGGCCCGAAGGGGCGAAGTCAGGATGACAAGCTCGCGCGGCCGACACAGGATGTGCCGTGAGCGCGACCCCGCGGCGCAGCGAGGCGCGAGGGCAACCGCCGTCGCGGCGGTCACGCGACCGGGGCGTGTTTCTTTGGTGACTTTCTTTGCACGTCCAAAGAAAGTCACCCGGCTGCGGGACGGGATACCGCTCTCAAAAACGGTTGCCGCCGGAGGCGGCCACATTCAAGATCTGGATTCCGGCTTTCGCCGGAATGACGCCAGAATATTCTGCAGGGCGCTCAAGAACTGGATTCCGGCTCGGGCGAAGCCCGGCCTGTTCTGAGCGTGTCGAAGGGCCGGAATGACGTTCCATTAAGCTTCCCGCAGCGTCTCCACCGGCGGCGCATTCAGCACGCGCCGCGTGGCGAGCAGGCCGCTGACGGCGACGATGACGGTGCCGGCGAGAATGCCGGCGACCCATACGCGCCAGTCGGGATGCCAGGGGAGCGAGAACACGCGCGTCGCCAGAATCCAACTGACGATGCTGGCCGCGAGCGCGCCCAGCACGCCGGCGGTGAATCCGAGCGCCGCGTATTCCACAGCGGTGGCGCTGCGCAGCAGGCGGCCGGAGGCGCCGAGCGCGCGCAACACGGCGGCCTCGAAGCGCCGCTCATCGCGCGTCGCCTGCGCCGCGGCCAGCAACACCACCACGCCGGCCGCAAGCGTGAACAGGAACATGTATTCCACCGCCAGCATCGCCTCATCCACCAGCCCGCGCACGGTGTTCAGGATCGCGCCCACGTCGAAGATGGTGAGATTGGGCTCCTGCCGTACCAGGTCGGCGAGCATCGGGGACTTCTCGGGCGGCAGATACAGGCTGGTGATCCAGGTCGCGGGGTAGTTCTGTAACACCGACGGCGTCAGTTCGATGAAGAAATTCGGCTGGAACGAATCCCACTGTATCTTGCGCAGGCTGCCGATGGTTACATCGAGCGGCGAACCCGCGAGATCGAAGCGTAGTTCGTCGCCGATTTTCAAATGCAGTTGCTGCGCGAAATCGTCTTCGAGCGAGGCGAGCGGCTGCTGTGCCTGCTCGGCATTCCACCAGTGACCGGCGGTGATGGTGTTGGCGGGCGGCAGGGTTTCGGACCAGCTCAGGTTGGCTTCGCGGTTCAGCATGCGTCGCGAGCGTTCATCGCGAAAGTGAATCTGCGTGACCGGTACGCCGTTGATGGCGGTAAGGCGTGCGCGCACCATCGGATAAAGCGTGGGCGCGGTGACGCCGTGTTCCGTGAAGAATTTTTCAATCGCGGCACGTTGATCCGGCTGGATGTTGACAATGAAATTGTTCGGCGCATCCGGCGGCAGACTGTTTTGCCAGTTCCTCAGCAGGTCCGTGCGTACCAGACCGAGAAGCAGCAGTACCATCAGGCCGATGCCGAAGGCCGTGACCAGAATCACGGCATTGCGCCGGTGACGGTTGAGATTCGCAAGGCCGTAGCGCCAGCCGGCGCCCGCATTGTGTCGCAGCGGCTGCAGCGCGAGCAGCAACAGGAACGCGCCCGCGCCCAGGATGGCGACGGTGACGACCAGTCCCAGCAGCAGATATAACGCGAGCTTGAGTTCCCCCGCCTGCCACCAGGCGAGCAGCAGCGTAGCGGCGATGGCCGCGGTGTAAATGACATAGCCGCGCACCGGCGGCGGCGCGAGATCACGGCGCAACGCGCGCGCCGGCGGCGTATCGCCGAGCCGCATGAGCGGCGGCCAGGCGAAACCCAGCAACAGCACCAGGCCGATGCCGAACGCCGACAGCGCGGGGGTGAATGAAGGTGCCGGTACCGCGGCGGGCAGCAGGTTTTTCAGCACCGACACCAGCCCGAACTGGGCGAGAAAACCGATGGCGATTCCGATTACCGCAGCGGCAATGCCGAGCCACAGGAGTTCGAGGAGCAGCACCCCCTGCACCGAGCGGCGCGTGAGGCCCAGGCATTTGAGTACCGCCGCGGTGTCGGCGTAGCGCGTGGCATAGCGGCGCGCGGCCAGGATCACCGCGACGGCCGCGATCAGCACCGCCACCAATGCGGCGAGCGCCAGAAAACGCTGCGCACGTCCGATGGCGTCGGTCAATTCGCGGCGGCTGTCGCTCGCGTCCTGCATGCTGACGCCCGCAGGCAAGTGGCCAGCAAAACTTTTGTCCAGCCCGGCGATTACCGCAGGCGTGCCCGCCATGAGCAGCTTGTAACGCACGCGTGCATTGGCGCTCACCAGCTCGGTCGCCGGCAGGTCGTTGTAATTCAACAAGAGTTTGGGCGCGAGCGCGCTGAAGCCGAAACCGCCGTCCGGCAGATACGCTGCCACCGCGCCGATGTGCGCCTGAAGATTGCCGACACGCACGCTGTCACTCACCTGCAAGCCGAGCGTGGTGAGGATGCGCGGCTCCAGCCACACCGTGCCTTGCGCGGGAATTGTGCTGGTTGGACGGCTCGCACCGAAAGGCGTGTCGCTGAGCCGTACTTGGCCGCGCAGTGGATAATTGTCGCTGACGGCGTGCACGTCCACGAGCGCGGTGCGATTGCCGTTGACCAACACCGTCGGGAAATCCATGACCTTGGCGGTGCGCACGCCGGCTTGGTGCGCGGCCTCGGCAAAACGCGCGGGCAACGGCTCGCTCGACGACAACACTAGGTCCGCCGCCAAGCTCACGCCCGCTTGTTCCTGCACGGCAATGTGCGCACGGTCAGTAAAGAACCCCACCGCGGAAATCGCGGCGAGCGCCAGCACCAGCGCGAGCGCCATCACCGAGAGTTCACCGCTTTTGAGACCGCGGCGAAATTGGCGGAACGACAATCGAAACAGCATCACGGCGCCGCGAGCAGCGTGGAGGGGCCCCGTGCGCAGCACGGGGATCGTAGCGTCGCGAGTCGGCGCTGGCATGAGACCGGAGTTCGCAACTGTCGGCTTGACGTGGGATGTCTCATGGCGCCGCCAGCAGCGGAGGGCGGTCTCATGCCGGGAGCAGCCGGCCGGCGTGCAGATTCAATAAACGTTCGCAGCGCGCCGCCAGCTCAGTGTCGTGGGTCACCAGCACCAGTGTACTGTGACGTTCCGCGTTCAGCTTGAACAGCAGATCAATCACCAGCCGCCCGGTGGCCGCGTCGAGGTTGCCGGTGGGCTCATCGGCGAACAGGATCGCGGGTTCGCCGGCGTAGGCGCGCGCCATGGCCACGCGCTGCTGTTCGCCGCCGGAAAGCTTGGGCGGATAGTAGTTGGCGCGTTCCGCAAGGCCGACACTCGCGAGCGTCGTGCGCGCGGCGCTTTCCGGATCGCGCGCGCCCGCGAGTTCCAGGGGCAGCATCACGTTTTCAAGTACGGTCAGGCCCGGCAGCAGGTGGAAGGACTGGAACACGAAGCCGATGTGCCGCGCGCGCCGTTTGGCGCGCTGGTCTTCATCGAGCGCGCTCAGGTTTTCGCCGTCCAGCCACACGCTCCCCTGCGTGGGTACGTCCAATCCGGCGAGCAGGCCCAGCAACGTGGATTTGCCGGAGCCCGACGGCCCGGCGATGGCCACCGATTCGCCGCGTTCGATGCTGAACGACACATCGTCGAGGATGGTCAGCACGCCGTTGGGACTGGTAACCTGCTTGCCGAGATGCTCGGCGCGCAGCAGAGGTTCATGGCTGCTCATGTGGAAACGTATCCTTTTTATAAGCCTGTGGCTGTTTGCCGCAGCCGCCTGGGCCAAACCCGCGCCCGTGATTCTGGTGATGGGCGACAGTCTGAGCGCCGCCTACGGTATCGAAACCGAGCAGGGCTGGGTAGCCCTGCTCGGGCAGCGTCTCGAGTCGAAAGGCTATGACTGGCGCGTGGTGAACGCGAGCGTCAGCGGCGACACCACTGCCCAGGGACTGACGCGCCTGCCGCTTGAATTGCAGCGTCACCATCCGGCCATCGTGATCCTGGAATTGGGCGCCAACGACGGGCTGCGCGGATTGTCGGTGACCGCCATGCAGCAAAACCTCGCGCACATGATCGTGCTGGCGCAGAAAGCCGGCGCCCAGGTGTTACTGGTCGGCATTTATCTGCCGCCCAACTACGGACCGGAATACACGCGCAAGTTCGCGGCGGTGTATCCGCGGCTGGCGCGCAAATATCGCCTGCCGCTAGTGCCGTTTCTGCTCGCGGGCGTGGCCGAACACCGCGACTGGATGCAGGCGGACGGCCTGCATCCGCTGGCAGCGGCCGAGCCACGGGTGCTGGCGAACGTCTGGTTGAAACTGGAACCGCTGTTAAAACCACGCCGTTGATCGGCGAATCAGAACGCGTAATTGAAAAACAGGCCCAGGCTGTTGCCGCTCGCGTCTCCCTGCGGGCTGCGATACATGATGTTGGTGTAGCGGACGCCGAACAGCCACCAGCGATATTCCAGGATCCAGCCCAGCGCATTGTTGAAATTTCCGTTCGGTCCGAGACCGTCAAGATCCAGGCGCGGATTCATGTCGTAGCGCAGGCCGAAGCCGAAATGATTGTTGCCCAGATTGTAGAGGCCGGTGACTTCCAGGGGCACGTGCGAAAAACTGATGGTGGCATTGCTGCCGTTCACCGCGGCGTAGGCGTAACCCAGCGTGCCCTTGAGGCTCCAGTGCGGATCGCCGAAATCCTGCAGCACGCCCACATCCAGGTACCCGGAATCGCCCGCGTACAGGCTTTGGCTGCTGCCGTCGCTGAAGTCCACCTGCACCAGTTTGTCGCCGCCGCCGGTGACGCCGGCATCGAAGGTGAAGTGGGTCAAGGATGCCGGAGGTTCCGGACCGAATTGATCGGCATGTGCCGCCACGGGTGCCAACAGGCCGAGTACACTCAACGCGACAATGGCGGGACAGATTCGCATGCGTCACTCCCGGTGCGGTTGCTTGTTCTGTGCAGAGTCCGAATTGACCGCAGGCGGAGTTGCGCCAGCGGCCAGCGATTCGGCCCAATCGAGAATCAATTTTACACGCGGCGTTACCAGTTGCGTGGCCTGCCGGTAATCGAGCCAGCGGTATTCCATGTGTTCGCGAATGCCGGTAACCGGGTTGGCGCTCAGGGTCACCGCTTCGGTGCGGGTGCGCGCCAGATAGTAACGCGCGACCTTGCCGCGGTTGTACGGTGCGGTTTCCGCATAGACCTCGTTGTGCAGGAATTCCAGATCGTCCAGACCGGTTTCCTCGCGGACTTCGCGGATGGCGGCCTGGATCGCCGTTTCACCGGGTTCGACCGCGCCCTTGGGGAAGTCCCAGTAGCGCCAGGCGCGCAGCAACAGGAACAGCCGGCCAGCCGGTGTCTCGTGCAACACGGCTACGCCGGCGGACAAGTGCGTGCGGGCCTGGCTCATGCAATCAGTATAGATGCGGGCGCACGCCGGGCGCAGGGGCAGCCGGCCAAAGGCTCCGCATCATGCGCTGCGGCGGGCGGCATCGGGCACAGGCTAGAATGCAGGGCATGAAATCCCTGCTGGCCATTCGCCACGTGCCCTTCGAGGATCTGGGCTGCCTCGAGGTGCCGCTCACGGAAGCCGGCTACGCCATCCGTTACGTGGATGCACCGACCACGGATTTCGCGCCGCTCGCACAGGCGAACTGGGACCTGCTGGTGATGTTGGGCGGCCCGATCGGCGTCTACGAACAGAAGGATTACCCGTTTCTGCGCGATGAATTGCAGTTGCTGGAAGCGCATCTCAAACGCCATGGCCCGACGCTGGGGATTTGTCTCGGCAGCCAGCTCGTCGCGCATGCGCTGGGCGCGCGCGTGCACAAAAGCCGCGTCGTCGAGTTGGGCTGGAAACCGCTGCAACTCACCGCGGCGGGCCAGGATTCCTCGTTGCGGCATTTCAGCGCGCCGGTGTTTCATTGGCACGGCGACACGTTTGAATTGCCGGCGGGAGCACGCCTGCTCGCGTCCACGGAAAGCTGTCCGCATCAGGCGTTTTCCGTCGGCAGTACGCTGCTCGCGCTGCAGTTTCATCCGGAAGTCACGGCGCAGGGACTGGAACAATGGTACGTGGGGCACACCGGGGAGTTGCGCGCCCTCGGCTTGCCGCTCGCCGGCTTGCGCCAGGAGGCTGAACGTTACGCGCCGGTGATGGCACAGCAGTCCGCGGAATTTCTGCGCGACTGGCTGGGCATTCTCTGAGGCCGAGCGCGCTGGTGCGCTTGGAGCGTCTAACAAAATGTGCGGCTAAGACTACTCCGCGCACCTGAAATCCCCTCTCTTTCGCTCTTCGCAATCCTGCTGTGTGCGAAAGTCCAGGGCAGCCTCCCATGGCTGCCCGCTCGGGGCTTCGTCCCTCGCCCCCTTTAGTAAAGGGGGGGCAAGGGGGGATTTGTCAGGGGGTCTTCATTTTGCCAAGCGCTCTTAAGATTGGAGCACGATTTCCGGCGTGATCTCGATCGTGCTGTTGAGACTGTTGGCGACATAGCAGGCGTGATGCGCCTGGTCCACCAGCCGGCGCACGCGCGCCTCATCCGCCGCCCCGCGCAGCACGATGCGCGGCGTGAGCACGATGCGGGTGATGCGCGCCGGCTTGTCGTCTTCCGGCATGAATCCCTCGGCGCGATCTTCGTATTCCACCACGTCGAGTCGTGCGCGTGCCGCGATGGCGAGGAACGAGAGCATCTGGCAGGAGGCCGCGGCCATCACCAGCAGTTGTTCCGGATTGAGCCGCGCCGGATCGCCGCGAAACGTCGGGTCCGAGGACATGGGCAGGGTTTGCGGCGCGGGCGGCGCGCGCAGCTCATGGCTGCGGTCGTAAGCCTCGTAACCCGCGCCAGTGCTGCCGCGCCAGCTGCACACCGCCTTGTAATGATGCACCGCGTGTTGGTCACTCATTGCGGGACACTCCGGCGCCGGCGGCGCGGGCCGCGCATCAGCCGGAAATACCAGGAATAGGGCAGGCAGCGTCCGAGCCTGGCAAACAGCCAGAGCCGCAGCGGGAACACGATCTCGAATTTGCGTTTGCGTATGCCGCGGTACATGCGTTCAGCCGCAGCATCAACGTCCATGAGGAACGGCATGCGGAAGTGGTTCTCCTCGGTCATCGGCGTTTTGATGAAGCCGGGATTGCATACCGATATGCAGATACCTTCCGGTTCGAGCGCGAAGCGCAGCGATTCCGCCAGCGAAATCAGTGCGGCTTTGGTGGGCGCGTAGGCCGCGCCGCCCGGCAGGCCGCGGTAACCCGCGAGGCTCGCGGTGATCACAATGTGGCCGGTGTGCCGCGCACGCATCGCCGGCAGCAGCGCATCAAAGCCATGCACGGCGCCGAGGTAATTCACGCGCACGTGCTCGGCGAAGATTTCCGCGTGCAGTTCGTCGAGCTTGAGAAAACGCCCGAGTCCGGCATTGATCACGGCGAGCTGTATCGGTCCGAGTTGCTGTTCGATGCGGAGCACGGTCTGACGTACCGCCGTGAGGTCGGTGACATCCAGCGGAAAGGCGTGGACCTTGCCACCCGCCAGACGCACGGTTTCCTCCAGCATTTCGCGGCGCCGGCCCGATATCGCCACGGTCCAGCGGTCGCGCGCGAGGCGCAGCGTGAGTGCCCGGCCGATGCCCGAGCCACCGCCGGTAATCCAGGCTATGCGCTGTGTCGCCGTGTTCATGGCCTTGCCCCTGAAAACGAGGGCCGGATTCTACCGCGAAGCACAGTCCCGCCGCGGCTTGCCGCCACCGGGACCCTGCTATACCTTGTTCCCACTGTATCGCGCAAAGCTGGCGAGGAATCCATGGACAAAATCTGGCTCAAGGAATATCCGCAAGGCGTGCCCGCCGAGATCAACCCGGATCAATACGCCTCGCTCAAGGCGGTATTCGACGAGAGCTGCCGGCTGTACGCGGCGCTGCCGGCGTATTCCAACCTCGGTACCACGCTGAGCTACGCCGAGCTCGAGAAACTCAGCCGCCAGTTCGGCGCCTATCTGCAAAAAGTCGTGGGGCTCAAGAAGGGCGACCGCGTCGCCCTCATGATGCCGAACCTCCTGCAGTATCCGGTGGCGCTGTTCGGCGTGTTGCGCAGCGGCATGGTCGCGGTGAACGTGAATCCGCTCTACACCGAGCGCGAACTCGAACATCAGCTCAAGGATTCCGGCGCGCATACCATCGTGATCCTGGAAAATTTCGCAAGCACGCTGCAGGCGGCGCTGCCGAATGCCGACGTGCAGCACGTGGTGGTGACGGCGATCGGCGACCTGGTGCCGTTTCCGAAGCGTGCGCTCGTGAATTTCGTGGTGCGCAAAGTGAAAAAGATGGTGCCGCCTTGGCGCATCGAGGGCGCCGTGCCATTTCGCACCGCGCTGGCACAAGGTGCATCACATTCTATGGACGAGGTGCAAGTCACCGGTACAGACGTCGCTTTTCTGCAATATACGGGAGGCACCACCGGTGTGGCCAAAGGTGCGGCACTCACGCATCGCAACATGGTGGCGAACGTCTTGCAGGCGTCGGCGTGGCTCGGGCCGCATCTGACCAAGGGCAGCGAAGTTGTGATTACGGCCCTGCCGCTCTATCACATCTTTTCGCTGACCGCGAACTGCCTGGTGTTCATGAAGATCGGCGGCCACAACATCCTGATCACCAATCCGCGCGACATGCCGGGATTCATGAAGGAACTTTCCAAATGGAAGTTCACCGCCATCACCGGCGTGAATACGCTGTTCAACGGCCTGCTGCACACCGAGGGATTCGACAAGCTGGATTTTTCCGGCGTCAAGATTGCCCTGGGCGGCGGCATGGCAGTGCAACGCGCGGTGGCGGCCAAGTGGAAACAAGTCACCAAGTCCACATTGGTCGAAGCTTACGGCCTCACCGAAACCTCTCCGGCCGCGTGCATCAATCCGCTGGACCTCAAGGATTACAACGGCAGCATCGGTTTGCCCATACCTTCCACGGATCTGTCCATCCGCGACGACGACGGCAAGGAACTCAAGGTCGGTGAAGTGGGCGAACTGTGCTTCAAGGGGCCACAGGTGATGCGCGGCTACTGGCAACGGCCGGATGAGACCGCCAAGGTGTTGTCGGCCGACGGCTGGCTGCGCACCGGCGACGTCGGGCGCGTGGACGCGCGTGGCTACGTGTTTATCGTGGACCGCAAGAAAGACATGATTCTGGTGTCGGGCTTCAACGTCTATCCCAACGAAGTCGAGGACGTGATCGCCATGCACCCGGGCGTGCGCGAAGTGGCGGCCATCGGCGTGCCCGACGAACACTCCGGCGAAGTCGTGAAACTCTTAGTCGTGAAAAAAGACCCGAACCTTACGGAAGCGGCGCTCAAGGACTGGGCCCACAAGGAACTCACCGGCTACAAGCGCCCGAAATACATCGAATTTCGCAACGAACTGCCCAAGTCCAATGTCGGGAAGATCCTGCGGCGGGAATTAAGGGATGCGGAATTAAAGAGACAAAAAGGATGAATTAGTCTTTTACGTACAAGACCCCACCAAAACAAAATAGGATTTTAATCCTTTTCTAGAACATACATGGGATATTCCAATGTCTCAACAGTCAAATATCCTGGATTATGTGCGCGATAAAGGATTCTTACCTTTGCGTGTTGAAGGCAGTGCTCGGCGGCACGAATCTGAAGGGTTACTTACTTTGGGATCAGTGGACGAATATTTGGAAGCGATAAAAGTACTCGGGGTGAAAGTCGTGTTTGTGTTTGCGGAAACATTTGGCGAATCAGACTTTTCCAGCGAGGATATTACAGATGCTGAGTATCTTGATCGTAAATATTTAACTGATGATGAGGACGTTGACCTCGCGGCATTTGTGCCGGCAATTAAGGACTTTAGGAAGTATATTGGCAGCGCATGCCTATATCGCCTATCTGCTGACACAGGTAGTTCTACGCTTGAATACTGTATTGAGCCGGATTGGTGGGAATCATTCGTATCCGCTAAAGAGATGGCGGTTGGCTCTGCTAAAGAAAAAATTGAAATGGCGATGGCTCGCGACGAAGAGGAGATGGAAAAGAAAGGAGAAAAACTGCTCAAATTAATTCGAAATCTTATAAATGATTCTGAATTTGTTCTTTTACCTACGCAAAAGTCTATGAAAGCTTATGCTCTGGAAAAACATCCGGAGTTGTTGGCTCTGGATGATCGCACGATTCGAGAGGAAGTGCAGGTATTAGACCGCAAGATTGAAGCAAGGGGGTTGCGTAAGCGTCGAAGGGGGTCCTAAGTGGGTGCGCATGGTGCTGGGCGCAAAGCAAACCATAGCGAAATAAGTAATTGGATAACTGTAGATTTCTTAGTCTGATCCAAATACCGTAGTCTGGTGCGAATATGTGTCGAGATACAATCATGTTTATCGTTAGTAAGTTTGTGGTTCCCATTGGGGTCGCGGTAGTTACATACTGGCTGATTAAGAAGAATGATGACAACATTAATAGGCGACAATACAGTACATTGGGAGTGGCCATTATGGAAAGCCTTCTTGAGGAGGTGAATAACGGGATCGATATAATGCGCAATCGTCGACTTGTTCCGTTGCCGGTCCGAAGCTGGGACGGCGTTAAGACGGTGTCAGATAAAGTGTTACTCCGCATTATCGCGGTGTCGAAGGGGGTCAGTCAGAGTGGCTTTCCACCGAGAGAAATACGGATTCATTGTAAAAACTACTTTGAACATATGTCGTGCAATTGGAGCAATGCCATACAGATGACGGCTGCTGGTGGCGGCAACTTACCTCTGGATGAGCTTTTTGTGCACGGTCAATACATGCAAGCAGCAGAAGGGGTGAGGGATATGTTGACACTATGCAAAGAACTCCTAGAAAGGAATGCCAGAAGAAAGTTTTTCCCGAAATGATATCCATCTTTTTCTGAATCTATAAGCCGCGGCTCATAGATTAGAACGGGCGAAAAGTACCACAACAAGATAGGTGGGGTTTGTTGGGCTCTGGCAGCTGTCTCACCCGCAACCTACACAAAGTTGAATTGTGACGCGACGAGTGCACGAGCATTCTTTCTTGTTTACCCCATGGATGACGCCGAGTCTCGCAGCCCCGGCGAGGGTCCGCAGCATTGCTGCGGACGGGCACACAGGGACGCGTGCCTTGGGCTTTTCGCGCAGCAGATTGCGAAGCGAAAAGGGCCCGCCCGCAGGGCGGGGTGAAGTTAGGAAGACGAACCGGCGCAGCGGTACAAGGATGTACCGTCTGCGCCGCCCCGAGCCGGGCGAGAAACGAGGGAACGCGGCTGAAACTGATTGGTCCTCCATTCGGTTTCAGCCAAGCGCGGAATCTCCGGGGCGATTTCCTTTGGGTACTTTCCTTGTTCGCACAAGGAAAGTACCTCGTTGTGCCGGGGCGAACCCCGCTCTCCAAAAGTGGTTGCCGCCAGAGGCGGCTACATTCACGATCTGGATTCCGGTTTCCACCGGAATGACGAGGAGCGATACCGTACCCACACCCGGCGCTTCGCGCCGCCCTGATTGGCGTGGCCTGGATTGAACCCGTAGTTGGGATATCGTAGGCTCGTGCTGGCAGCGCAACAGCATTAGGCAACAGGAAAGCAGTTATGACTGTGAATGATCTGGTAAAGAAAGCATTACAACTGGAACCAGCCAAACGTTCCGAACTGGTGGAAGAGATCTTGCACAGTCTCGACCAGCCGGACCCAGCAGTGGAGGCGGTGTGGCTGGAAGAAGCCGAGCGCCGATTAGCTGCTTATCGCGCAGGCAAAGTGCGGGGAGTACCAGCTGAGGACGTAGTCGGAAAGTTGTAATGTGGTGATGGGGGGTGCGCTCTTTCTTATAAACCCGTGGATTCCGCCGAGCGTGCAGCGCCCGCAGCCATGAGCCGCCCACGCTTTATGAACTCTCTTAATACCCGTAGCGCGAGCCGAGCACTGGAGCGAGCAAAGTTAGCCCGTAAGGGACGAAGGCAGGATGCCGAGTTCGCGCGACCGGCACAGGGATGTGCCGTGAGCGCGACTTCGCAGCGAGCAAAGCGCACAGGGCAGTCGCCGTCTGCGGCGACCCGCGCTCCGGGGGAATGGCTTTGGGCACTTTCGCCGAAACGAAAGTGCCCCGCCTGCGGGTGCGGGAACCCGCTCTAAAAAATGGTTGCCGCCGGAGGCGGCTGCAATGCCGGCGCGCGGAATATCCCCCTCACCCTGCCTCTCCCCCATAAGGGGAGAGGAGATAAGGTGACGGCCGCAGCGCGGCCGCATCAATTCTTGCCGTGAAATGCCGGGCTCAACTCGTGTACTGCCGCCACCATGGCGGCAACACTTTCGGGCTTCGTCCCGACTTGGACGCCATGACCGAGGTTGAAAACATGACCGCTGCCATGGCCGAAACTCTCCAGGACTTTTTTCACCTCGTCGCGGATGCGCTCCGGCGGGGCATAGAGCGCGCCGGGGTCGAGATTGCCTTGCAGCGCGACTTTCGCGCCCACGCGGCGGCGGGCATCGCCCAGGTCCTGTGTCCAGTCCACGCCGAGTGCGTCGGCGCCGGAATCCGCCATGGCTTCGAGCCACGCGCCGCCGCCTTTGGTGAATAAAATCACCGGTACGCGCCGGCCTTCGTTTTCGCGTTTGAGTTCCGCGATGACCGCCAGCATGTAACGCAGTGAAAATTCTTTGTAGGCTTCACCGGTAAGTATGCCGCCCCAGGTGTCGAACAGCATGACCGCCTGGGCACCGGCAGCGATTTGCGCGTTGAGATAGGCGGCCACGCTGCGCGCCAGCACGTCCAGCAGTTTGTGCAGCGTTGCCGGTTCCGAATGGAGCATGGCCTTGATGAGCGCGAATTCCTTGCTGGCGCCGCCCTCGACCATGTAGCAGGCAAGCGTCCAGGGACTGCCGGCAAAACCGATCAAGGGCACGCGCCCGGCAAGTTCCCGCCGCACCAGGCGCACTGCATCCAGTACATAGCGCAAATCCTTTTCGGGATCGGGCACACCGAGTTTGGCGACGGCCGCTTGGGCACGCACCGGGCGCTCGAAGGCCGGACCTTCGCCCTCGACGAATTGCAGGCCCAGACCCATGGCGGCTGGAATGGTGAGGATGTCGGAGAACAGGATGGCCGCGTCCAGCGGAAAGCGGTTCACGGGTTGCAGCGTGACTTCGCAGGCAAGCTCCGGCGTGCTCATGAGCTCGATGAAGCTACCAGCGCGCGCGCGGGTCTCGCGGTACTCGGGTAGGTAACGACCCGCCTGGCGCATGACCCACACCGGCGTGCGCGGCGTGGCTTCGCGTAGCAGCGTGCGCAAGAGCAGATCGTTTTTAAGTACAGATTGCGTCACTGAACCTCACCCCTCACTTCCTCACCCCTCACTCTTGCGGCGGGTGATGGGGATCAAGAATTGCACGATTATTTGTGGAATAAGCTTGCGATTGTTGTTTGGATCGCTTCTGCGGCGGCGCGCGGATCGGGCGCAGTGCGGATGGGCCGGCCGACGACGATGTAATCGGCGCCGCCATGCAAAGCCTGCTCCACGCTCACCGCGCGTTTCTGGTCGTCTTCGGGCCGATTGTCTACGGGGCGGATGCCGGGCGTGACCACCAGCAGCCGGTGGTCAATGAAGGCACGTAGTCGCGCCACTTCCAGGCCGGAAGACACCACGCCGTCACAACCGGCATCCAGCGCGCGGCGGGCGCGCGACAGCACCAGTTGCTCCACGTCGCAGTGAAACCCCAGATCGTCGAGGTCGCCGCGGTCCAGGCTGGTGAGTACCGTGACCGCCAGCACTTTGAGATTACCCTTGGCTTCGGCGGCGGTTTCCATGATGGACTGGTTGCCGTGCACGGTGCAGAAATCCGCGCCGCGTTGCGCCAACTGGCGCACCGCGGCCTGCACGGTGGCCGGGATGTCGAAGAACTTGAGGTCCACGAAGACTTTCTTGTGCTGCTGTTTCAGCCAGTCGAGCAGCTCGAAGTAGCCGCCGGCCATGAACAGCTCCAGACCGATCTTGTAAAACTGCACGGCATCGCCGAGTTGCGTGACCAGGCGGCGCGCGCTTTCGGCGTCGGGCACATCGAGGGCGAAGATCAGCCGTTCGCGGCGCGGCACGATGTTGCTGGTGAGCATGCGAATGCGGTTATGTTTGTGGAGCGCGGCGCAATTCTAACACGCGGCTCACGCGGTCCCAGACAGGTTCACGCTCGTGCCGGTCAGGCGCCGGTATGCGCGCAGCGCAAAACGGTCGGTCATGCCGGCGATGTAATCCGCAACCTGACGTGCGCGCGCCCTGGTGTCGTCCGCCGCGGTCGGCGCGTTCGGCAGCAATGACGGATCGTTGAAGTAGGCGTTGAACAAACCCGTGACGACTTTATCGGCTTTTTCCGCGGCACGCCGCACCTGCGGGTGGTAATAGAAATGCGCACGCAGAAAGCGCGCCAGCGCCTGGTTCTGGGTGTGGGTTTCGGCACTGAATGCAATCAACGGTGCCGGCAGCGCGCGCACGTCCTCGATGCTTGCGGGCGCGGCCGCTTCGATATTGGCGCGGCTCTGTTCGGTGAGATCGGTGATCAGGCGGCTGATCATGCGTCGCACGGTTTCGTGGATATGCCGCCGCACCGGCAATTCCGGATAGCGTGCAACCACTGCGTCATAAGGTTGGCGGAACAGCTCGATTTCCATGAGCTGCGCGATGCTGATGAGGCCGGCGCGCAGGCCGTCGTCCACGTCGTGGTTGTTGTAGGCGATCTCGTCGGCAAGGTTGGCGAGCTGTGCTTCGAGCCCCGGCTGGCGGCGCTCAATGAAGCGCCGGCCGAGTTCGCCCAGTTCCCGGGCGTTGGCGAGCGAGCAGTGCTTCAAGATGCCTTCGCGTGCCTCGAAGGTGAGATTCAGGCCGGGGAACTCGGCGTATTTCTCTTCCAGCAGGTCCACCACGCGCAGCGACTGCAGGTTGTGCTCGAAGCCGCCGTAGTCGTGCATCGCGGCATTGAGCGCATCCTGACCGGCGTGGCCGAAAGGCGTGTGGCCGAGATCGTGGGCAAGGGCGATGGCTTCGGTCAGCGGCTCGTTGAGCTTGAGCGCCACCGCCACGCTGCGCGCCACCTGCGCGACTTCCAGCGAGTGCGTGAGGCGCGTGCGATACAGGTCGCCTTCGTCATACACGAACACCTGGGTCTTGTACATCAGCCGCCGGAAGGCGGTCGCATGGATGATGCGGTCGCGGTCGCGCTGGTATTCGCTGCGGTATTGGGGCGGCGGTTCCGGGTAGCGCCGGCCGCGGGAGGTAGATTCAGTCGCCGCGTACGCTGCCAATCCCGCGGCGGGTACAGGTTTCATTGCGGTTTGCCGATCAGCGTGTCGCCTAGCAATTGCATGTCGAAATCGTCGCTAATCACGGGTTTGCCGACACCCTTGAGGAGAATCAGCCGCAGCCGTCCCTTGCGGTTCTTCTTGTCGTTGCGCATGGAATCGAGCAACTTCAAAGGTGAAACCGAAGGCGGCGCTTTGTTGGGCAAGCCGGCGCGTTGCAACAGCCGGCAAATGCGCCGGTACTCGGCGGCCTTGAGCCAGTCCATGCGCACCGACAAATCGGCAGCCATGGCCAGGCCGGCGCCCACGGCTTCGCCGTGCAGCCATTCGCCGTAGCCGAGCGCGTTCTCGATGGCGTGACCGAAGGTGTGGCCGAGGTTGAGCAGCGCGCGCCGACCCTGTTCGTATTCATCTTCGGTGACGATGGTGAGCTTGATCTCACAGGCACGCGTAATGGCATGCAGGCAGGCGCCGGGATCCAGGTCCAGCAATGCCTGGACATTGCCTTCGAGCCATACGAACAAATTCTCGTCGGCGAGGAGCGCGGCCTTGATGATTTCCGCGAGGCCGGCGCTGAGTTCGCGCGGCGGCAGGGTCTTGAGCGTGTCCAGGTCGCTGAGCACCGCCAGCGGTTGATGGAAGGAACCGATCATGTTCTTGCCGTCGCGGTGGTTGATCGCGGTCTTGCCGCCGATGGATGAATCCACCTGCGCGAGCAGGGTGGTGGGTACCTGCACGTAGGCAATGCCGCGCTGGTAGCAGGCTGCGGCAAATCCCGTGAGATCGCCGACCACGCCGCCACCGAGCGCGATCAGCACGGCGTCGCGGCCGAAATGATGTTTCAGCAGGTGTTGGAAGATGTGATCCAGTGCCGGCCAGGCCTTGTGCTCCTCGCCGTGCGGAAGGATGAGATGCTTCGGTGCGAAGGCCGCGAGCGTCTTCGTGAGCGGCTTCAGGTACAGTTTTGCGACGTTGTCATCCGTGACGATGCAGACCGCGCCTTTCTGCAGGCCTTCCGGGAAAAAATCCGCGCGCGCCAGCAGCCCGCGATCAATGCGCACGGGGTAACTGCGGTTCCCCAGTTCGACGCTGAGCACTCCCATCTGCCTGTTTCCTCCGTGCTCACTGGCTTGGCGCGGGTGTCGTCGCGACTTGTTCCAGTTCCTGCAGGATCTGTGCCGCGAGCACGGCGACGCGGCCGTGATCGGTATTGATTGTAAGCTGCGCCAGTTCCTCGTAAAGCGGTTGGCGTTGCTCGAAGAGTTCGCGCAGGCGCGTCTCGCGGTCCGGTGTGGCCAGCAGCGGGCGTCGTGCCGTGTGCCCGGTACGATCCACCTGGTGGGGGATCGAGGTTTTGAGGTAAATCACGAGGCCGCGGCTTTTCAGGCAGGCACGGTTTGCGGGGTTCAGTATCGCGCCGCCGCCGGTAGCGAGCACGATATGCTCACGCCGGGTGAGCTCCTCGATGACCTGGCGTTCGCGGCGGCGGAAACCGGCTTCGCCTTCCTTCTCGAAAATCAGCGCGATATCAACGCCGGTGCGTCGCTCGATTTCCTGGTCGCTGTCCAGAAATTCACGTCCCAGCCGGCGCGCGAGTTCCCGCCCGATGGCGGTTTTCCCGGCCCCCATGGGGCCGACAAGAAAGATACGATCCGGTATCTGGGCATGCAACTGAGGTCGCGTACCTTCATTACTCCCCAAGCGATGCGGTCTGGGTCATGATCTTGGGAGTCACGAAAATCAGCAATTCGTCCTTGTTGTTGGTGGCCTGGGTGTTGCGGAACAGCCAGCCGAACAGCGGCAGGTCGCCGAGCAGCGGCACCTTGTTGACGGTGGTGGTGTGGGTGGTCTCGTAGATGCCGCCCAACACCACGGTGTCGCCGTCATCCACCAGCACCTGGGTTTTGACGTTGCGCGTATTGATGCTGGGCACGCTGCCGCCGTTCGCGGTCGGCACGAACTGGCCCAC
Source organism: Gammaproteobacteria bacterium (assembly GCA_035279405.1). Taxonomy (NCBI): domain Bacteria; kingdom Pseudomonadati; phylum Pseudomonadota; class Gammaproteobacteria; species Gammaproteobacteria bacterium. Next base: position 37,676 of record DATEHU010000021.1, on the reverse strand, counting down.
GGTGTCGTCGTGCACTTCGAGGTCCATGATGATGCGGTTGTCGGGCGTGATCTGCGGGGTCACGTCCAGTGACAGCACGGCATTCTTGAACGATACCGTGGTGGCGCCGCTGGAAGCCGACTGGGTGTAGGGGATTTCAATACCCTGGACGATGGTGGCTTCCTTGGCATTGGCCGTGATCACGCGCGGGCTGGACACCACTTCGCCCTTGCCGGCGGCCGCCATGGCGGAAAGTTCGAGATCCACCAGGAAGTTCTGCCGCAACACGCCGAAGGCCAGCTGGCCGAAGGCAGCACCGGTGGGCACGTTGACGTTCAACTGGTCGTTGAGCGCCGGCAGGCTCAAGAGCGGTGTACCGGTCACCGGCACGCCGCCGGCCGGGGGATTGAAGGCGTTCTGCTGGGTGTTGGTGCCGGTCAGGTCGCCATTCAAACTCATCAGGCCGCCGCTGGTCTGGCGGATGCCGTTGGCGCCGAAGCGCACACCCAGCTGACTGGTGTAATCGTTGTTGGCCACCACGATGCGCGATTCGATCAGCACCTGCTTCACCGGGACGTCGAGTTTGGTCACCATCTGGCGGATCTCGCCAATGTTGGCGGCGGTGTCCTGCACCAGCAAGGTGTTGGTGCGGCTGTCCACGCTGATGCTGCCGCGCGGCGACAACAGCGATGCCTTGCCCTGGCCCTTGATGAGGTCGGCGATGTCGCTGGCCTTGGCGTAGTTCACCTGGATGAATGCGGACTGCAAGGGTGAGTTTTGCTCCAGGCTCTGCTGTGCCGCAAATTCAGCCTGCTCCTGGGCCGCGATGTCCTGGGCGGTGCCGATGATCAGGGTATTGCCATAGGTGCGTGAGGCCAGGCCCTTGGTCTTCATGATGATGTCAAGCGCCTGATCCCAGGGTACGTCCTGCAGCCTGAGGGTGATGTTGCCATGCACGCTGTCGGAGACCACGATGTTCTTGCCGCTCGCGTCGGCGAGGATCTGCAGCACCGCGCGGATGTCAATGTTCTGGAAATTCAGGCTGATTTTCTGGCCCGAGTATTGCTGCTGCTGCGCGATTTGCGCTGCCTGGGCGCTGAGCGGAGTGAATTCCATGGCGAACAGGTTGTCGCTCTGGAAAGCCAGCTTGTCGTATTTTCCGCTGGGCTGGATGACGAGGCGCGCGCCCGTGGGCGTGTTCTCGGCATCAATATATTGCACCGGCGTGGCGAAATCCGTCACGTCCATGCGCCGCACCAGGTTCTGCGGCAGACGCGTGTTGGCGAAATCCACCACCACGTTGTTGCCGGACATGTGCACGTTGCCCACGATCGCGGGATTGCTGAGGTTCACGATTACCCGGCCCATGCCGTTATTACCGCGGCGGAAATCCACACCCGTGATGCTCTGACCCGCGGGGGCGCTGGCCGCAGCCGTGCTGGTGGTCGGTGCCGGCACGGCGGCCGCGACCGCAGTGGTTGCGCCGGTGAGGGTGACGGGATCTGTCTGGGCGACGGCGGTGTCGCCGGGGTTGCCGCCCAGGAGCACGTACACCGTGTCGCCCTGTGCGGCGACGTGGTACGGGACCAGAGAAGTGAGGTCGATCACCACACGCGTGCGGGTGCCGGCCTCTGCGGCCACCACATTGCTGACATTGCCGACGTTGATTTGGGTTTCGCGGTTTTGCAGCGCCAGGCGCGTGTTATCCAGGTCCAGGGCAATGCGCGCCGGCTGGCCGACCGTGAAGCTCAGCGGCGTGTGCGCCGCATCGCTGAGCTTGAGTTGCAGTTGCACGCGGTCGCCGGGCAGTTTGGTGGCGGTGATCGCCGTCAGTTGATTGCTCCCTTGCGTCGCGGTTTGCGCCAGCGCCGCTTGCGTGATCGGGAAACCCGCGATCAGCAGGCACGCCGCCAGCAGCCAGCGCGGCTGCAACATGCGTAAATTCCAGGCTATGTTCTTCATGATTGCTTGCCTCACTTCCCAGTCAGCCGCCCAGCTGGACGGTTGTCGTGCGTTCGGTCCAGCCACCTTGCCCATCCGGTACGATCTCCCGGAGAATCAGGCCTGCTTGGCTGATCTTGACGATTTTGCCGAAATTCTGCCCCATGTAATTGCCCACCGTGACGCGGTGCACGACGCCGTCGCCGTCGCGTATCAGCGCATCCATCGCACCCTTCAACGTGACCGTGCCCATCATCTTCAGGCTGTCGAGCGGGAACTGCTCCAGATATTGGCGCGGGCGATTGATGTCCGGATGCAGGCCGCGGGCGTTACCGCTGATACCGGAGTTTGCGAAGTTCTGCAGCACCGGCACAAAGGGTGAGCGCAGGTTCGCTTCGTCGTAGGTGAAGGTTTGCATCGGCTTGATCTGCGGCAGCGGCGCAATGGGGCCACCGCGCAGCGCCTTGGTCTGGGCCACGTACTGCTTCAGGTCCTGCATGCGGTCGCCGCAGCCGGTCAAAAGCAGTGCGCTGGCCGCCAGCGCCAGGCAAGCCACGACCAGCCGCCGGGCCGGTGTCAAACTGCGCACGCGAATCACGGCGCTCATGGCCGGCCCTGCCTGGCGGGTTTGGCGGCAACTTCTTCGTCGGCTTCCAGATAACGATAGGTCTTGGCCGTGAGTGTCATCACCAGATTGTTGCCCGTCGCGCCGCTGCCCTGCGGTCTGATGCCGATGTTGTGGATGGTCACGATGCGCAGCAGCCCGGATACGTCACTCACAAATTTGCCAAACTGCTGGTAAGAGCCCTCGAGCTGGATCTGGATGGGCACCTCTGCATAAAAGTCCTTCTTGACCTCGTTCTCGGGCCTGAACAGGTTCTGTTTGAGCCCGTCAATCTGCGCGGTTTGCGAGATGTCCTGCAGCACGTTGGGGATCTCGGTCTTGCCCGGCAGCTGCAGCTTGAGGGTGTTGAACGTGCGCGTGAGCTGCTGCAGTTGGGCCTGGTACTCATCCAGATTCGCGGCCTTTGCGGCCTTCTCCTTGAATTCCGTGCGCAGCTTTTGTTCCTGCTGTTGCCCCTGGGCCAGTTGCTGCTGGTCATCGCTGAGCCAGAAGTAGTAGCCAATCCCGATGACCACGATGAAGATTACGACGTACGCAATTACACGCGCACTCGTGGGCCAGCCACCGGGATTGCGGAAATCCAGGTTGCGGAGTTCGTTGAGGTTTAAGTTCCCGAGATCCGCCAGTTTCATAAGCGGTTACCTGCGGCAGTCGTGGCGCTGGCCGTTGTACCGGCGCCCGGCAAATTTGAATCTTTGGCGCTGTCCAACGCCTTGGCAGTCAAGGTGAACTGCTGGGCACGTGCCCCGAAATCAATGCGTGTGTCTTTTTGCACCACCTTGAGATTCGGATCGGTCATCCACGCCGAAGCGTCAATATTGCGCATGTAGGTGGAAACCCGCGCGCTGGACTCGGCAACACCTTCGATGGTGAGTTCGCTGCCGCTCTGCGAGACCTGCGTGAGATACACACCGGCCGGCAGGGTCTTGACCAATTGGTCGAACAGGTGCACGACCGCCAGGCGGCTGGCCTGCAGTTGCTGGATGATGTTCATGCGCGCCAGCATCTGGGCTTTTTGCTGCTGCAGCGTCTTGATGGTGGCAATCTGCTTGTCAACCAGCTTGATCTGGTCGCCGAGATAGGCGTTGCGTTCGTTCTGGTTGGATATCGCGCTGCTCAGTCCGAGCCACCAAAGAATGAGCACGACAACAGCCACGACCACGGCCATCACCAGCCGTGTCTGAAAAGTCCGTTGGCGGGCTTTGCGGCGTTCTTCACGCCAGGGGAGCAGGTTAATACTTGGCATGCTTGTCGAAGCTCCTCAGGGCCAGTCCACAGGCCACCAGCAATGAAGCCGCCATGTTCTCCACGTATTGCGATTTCGCCCGCGATGTCAGCTTCATCCGGCCGAACGGATTGCAAATCACCGTGGGGGTGTTGAGCTTGCTGGAGACACGTTCCGCAGCGCCAGGTATGGAGGCGCATCCGCCACACAGCACAATCTGGTCGAGGTGCTGGTGGTCGCTGCTGGACGATTGGTAAAACTGCAGCGAGCGGTTGACCGCCTGCGCCATGTCGTCCACGAACGGATCCAGGATCTCGACCTTGTAATTGTTGGGCAGACCGCCCTCTTTCTTGGCGTTGCTGGCCTCCTCGTAGGTGAGGCCGTAATGTTTCATGATTTCGTCGGTAAGTTGTTTGCCGCCAAAATCCGTGTTGTAGCTGTAGATGATGCGGCGGTTGTGCAGCACCGTGAAGGTGGTTGTGGCCGCGCCGAAATCCACCAAGCCGACGGTACGGTCAATGCCTTCATCCACCATCTGATAGGAAATCAATTTGCTGGCGTTTTCCACGGCGTACACTTCGACGTCGATCACCGAGGCATTCATGCCCGCAATTTCCAGAACCGCCTGCAGCTTTTCGATGTTTTCGCGGCGCGCGGCCACCAGCAGCACGTCCATCAATTCCTTATCGGTCTTGGAGACGCCCAGAATTTCGTAATCAAAGGCAACTTCGTTTAGCGGCTGGGAGATGAACTGATCGGCCTGCAGTTCGATCTGTTCGCCCAAGTCCTTGTCGGACAGCGAAGCCGGCATCTGGATGGTCTTGGTCATGACCTGACCGCCGACTGCCACCGCCGCCTGCCGGGTGTGAGGGCCGGCGCGCCGCACCACCTTTTTCACCGCATCGCTCACCGCGTCCAGGTCCATGATGACCTTGTCGGTGATAGCATTGAGCGGCATGGCCTCGGCGCCAAAGGCTTCCACCTTGAAGTCATTGCCGGTCTTGGAAAGCTCGATCAGCTTCACCGAGGAAGTGCTGATGTCGATTCCCACGAGGGGCTTGGACGCACGCTTGAACAGCCCGTCTAACACGTTTGCATGTCCTTTCCAGTTACCCTTGGTTTCCGGCCCCCGAAGCCGGCCCCATGTCTTAAGGCCCAGCTTCAATATATATCAACAAATGATTAAATCAAATATAGTTTTTATCCTTATGCACAGCCTGTCCCCCGGGTCCGGCACCTTGGAATGAACGGTCGAAAAGTGTGAAACGGTCACTGAAAACACTATATATTGGGCTCGGGGCACTCGCAGCCCTCTGCGGGTTGGGGGTTCTGGCGATAATAATCGCCTATCTGGTGGTCGCGCCCAGCCTGCCCCCTGTAGCGGTGCTCAAGGAAATCCATTTACAGGTCCCCCTGCGGGTCTACAGCCGCGACGGGGAGCTGCTCGCGGTCTACGGCGAGAAACGCCGCATTCCCCTGGCCTACGACCAGATCCCCCCGCTGGTGGTCAATGCGTTCATCGCCGCCGAGGATGAGCACTACTGGGATCACCCCGGAGTGAGCGTGCGCGGCCTGCTGCGCGCCGGCGTCCACCTGGCGCTGACCGGTCAGAAAACCGAAGGCGGCGGCACCATCACCATGCAGGTGGCACGCAACTTTTTCCTGACCCGCCAGAAGACCTACACCCGCAAGCTCAAGGAAGTATTCCTGGCGCTCAAGATCGAGCGCGAACTGAGCAAGCAGGACATCCTCGATCTATATCTCAACAAGATATTTCTGGGTAACCGTGCCTACGGGGTGGGGGCGGCGGCGGAGGTGTATTACGGCACCGACGTCAATCATCTAACATTGGCCCAAGCCGCCATGATCGCCGGCCTGCCGCAGGCGCCGTCCACCGCCAATCCCCTGATCGATCCGCAACGTGCGCTGGCGCGCCGCAGCTATGTGCTTGGACGCATGCAGGCGGATGGCTACATCACCCAGGCGCAGTATCAGGAGGCCATTGCAGCGCCCATGACCGCCTCTTACCACGAGCCCACGGCCACGGTGAATGCCCCGTATCTCGCCGAAATGGTCCGCGATTACATGGTCAACAAGTACGGCGACGATGCCTACACCGCGGGCTATTCCGTGGTTACCACCGTCGACAGCCGCCTGCAGCCGCTGGCGGTCCAGGCGGTGCGTGAGGGGCTGATTGCCTATGACCGGCGTCACGGTTGGCGCGGCGCGGTAGCCCATGTGGATCTGCCACCGGCAGGCGGACCGGCTGATTGGGCCAAGCTGGTTGCCAATCAGCCGCACGTCGGAGGTCTGTATCCGGCCGTCGCCGTAACGCTCGAAAACCAGAGTGCGCAGTTTTACGCCGACGGCGCGGGGCTGGTAAGCGTCAATTGGGACGGTCTCAAATGGGCGCGGCGTTATCTGAATGTCAACACCACCGGTGCGGCGCCAAAGAGCACGGCCGACATTCTCAAGCGCGGCGATATCGTGTACCTCCAACGCGCGGCCGACGGTACTTGGTCGCTGGCGCAGATTCCCGCGGCCCAGGGCGCGCTGGTGTGCCTGGATCCCTTTGACGGCGCGATTGCCGCCCTGGTGGGCGGCTTCGATTTTGGTCAAAGCAAGTTCGACCGTGCGGTGCAGGCCAAGCGCCAACCAGGCTCCTCATTCAAGCCGTTCTATTATTCCGCCGCGCTTGAAGACGGCCTGACTCCGGCGACCGTGGTCAATGACGCGCCGGTGGTGGTGCAGGATCCGGCGCTTGCCAATATCTGGCGGCCGCAGAATTATGAAAAGGAATTCGGCGGACCCACGCGCCTGCGCCTGGCACTGGCACACTCGCTCAATCTGGCATCGATTCGCGTGTTGCAGCAGATTGGCGTGCCGTACGCAATCAACTACGCGACCAAATTCGGTTTTGATGCCACGGACCTGCCGGACAATCTCACGCTCGCGCTCGGCAGCGCCAACCTCACGCCACTGGAAATGGCGCGGGGTTACGCGGTATTCGCCAATCACGGATTCCGCGTCACACCGTATTACATCCAGCGCATCGTGGATGGTTCCGGACACGCGCTATTCGAAGCCAATCCCCAGGTTGCCTGCGACAGTTGCAGTGTGGCCAGCACCGGCGCGACTTCGGTGCCCGCTCCGGCTGCCGCCACCAGCGCTGCTGCGAGCGCCCTGCCGCCGCAGATGCCGCAATTCGCACCGCAGGCAATTACCCCGCAAAATGCCTGGCTCATGACCAACATGCTGCAAAGCGTGGTGCAGTTCGGTACCGGCGCCGCGGTGTCCAGCCTGGGCCGCGATGATCTGGCCGGCAAGACCGGTACCAGCAATGATTGGTCCAACGCGTGGTTCGACGGCTACAACAACGACATTGTGACGGTGGTGTGGGTCGGCAACGACCAGCCGTCGCAGTCCTTGGGGGACGGCGAGCAGGGCGCCAAAGCGGCGCTGCCCATCTGGATGGACTTCATGGGCCCGGCGCTGCAGGACGTGCCGCAACTTCCGTTTCTTGAGCCGCCCGGCATCGTGCAGGCGCGTATTGATCCCAAAACCGGACTGCTCGCGGGCGCCAACGATCCTGGCTCGATCTTCGAGTATTTCATCGCCGGCCATCTGCCGCCCAAGGCGCCGCCCAAGAAACAGGCCAACGGCAACGATATCTTCTGAGACCATGTTAATCTTCCCGGCACCGCCACCCAACACCGCTCAATGACTCGACGCGCTGCGCCGCACACGCATGAATCGCGGCATGTGCTGGCACAGGAAGCCGCCCGCATCATGTCCGAAGAAGCTGTGCGCGACTTCCGTGTCGCCAAGCACAAGGCGGCCGCACGCCTGGGATTCGATACCCGCCACCTGCCCATGCCCACCAATTTGGAAGTGGAAGCGGCGCTCGTCGAACGCCAGCGCCTGTTTCACGCCGCGTCCCAGCCTGCAAGTCTGCGCCGGCTGCGCGAGACCGCACGCGAGGCCATGCGCATGCTCAACGGCTTCGAGGCGCGCCTGGTGGGGCCGGTGTTGAGCGGCACCGCCGATCGCCACGCCATCATCTACCTGCATGTGTTCAGCGACCCGCCCGAGCAGGTAGCGATTTTCCTCATGGACAAGCAGATTCCCTACGAGGTCTCTGCGCGCAAACTCCGGTTCGGTGCCGGCGTACAGCGCACATACCCGATGTACCGCTTCCTGGCCGGCGACACGCCGGTGGAGCTCACGGTGTTCAAAGTGGACGGTATACGGGAGGCGCCTAATAGTCCCGTGGACGGCAAACCCATGAAGCGGGGTACGCTCCGCGACCTTGATATTCTGCTTGCCTCCACGGATTAGCGCTTGGCAGCGTTCTTGGTTCAACCATCCCTGGTGTGTCGACCAGCCCGGGGCCGTCCTGGCCGGTCGTTCGCCGCTCTCGCGGCTCACCCCGTGGACGGCAAACCGATGAAGCGGGGTTCGCTGCGGGACCTGGATGCGCTGCTGGCCGTAAATCCCTAGCCCCGCGCCGGTTTACGCCGCCGGACGACTGACGGAAGTGTGCTTGGTCGTTGCACCCGGCTAACCGCAGGGAATTACTTGCGTTTTTCGATGGCTACGAATTCGCGCTGGGTGGCACCGGTATACAGCTGGCGTGGACGGCCGATTTTCATGTGCGGGTCGGCGATCATTTCCTGCCAGTGTGCTACCCATCCGACGGTGCGGGCGACGGCAAACATCACGGTCATCATGTGCAGCGGGATTCCGAGCGCGCGGTAAATGATTCCGGAGTAGAAGTCCACGTTCGGGTAGAGCTTTTTCTCGATGAAGTACTCGTCTTTGAGGGCGATTTCCTCCAGGCGCATGGCAAGCTCGAGCTGCGGATCGTCGGCGCGGCCGAGTTTCTCCAGCACCTCGTGGCAGGTGGCACGGATGATCTTGGCGCGCGGATCGTAGTTCTTGTAAACGCGATGGCCGAAGCCCATGAGACGGAATCCCGAGTCCCGGTCCTTGGCTTTGGCGATGGTTTTGCCGATGTTCTTCACATCGCCGATTTCCCTCAGCATGTTAAGCACCGCCTCGTTGGCGCCTCCGTGGGCCGGACCCCACAGGCAGGCGATGCCGGCCGCGATGGCCGCGTACGGATTGGTGCCGGAACTGCCCGCCAGGCGCACGGTCGAGGTACTGGCATTCTGTTCATGGTCGGCATGCAAGAGAAACAGAAGATCGAGTGCTTTGGCGGCTACCGGGTTGACGTGATAGGGCTCGGCCGGGACGGCAAACAGCATGTGCAGGAAATTGGCGCAATAGCCCAAGTCATTGCGCGGGTACGTGAAAGGCTGGCCGGTGCTGTGTCTGTATACCGCGGCCGCAAGCGTCGGCAGCTTGGCAATAATGCGATGGGCGAAGATTTCCCGATGCCGGGCGTTATGGATGTCGGTCGAGTCGTGGTAGAAGGCCGAAAGTGACCCCACCACCGCCGTCATCATGGCCATCGGATGCGCGTCGTAATGAAAGCCGCTGAAAAACCGCAGGACCGCCTCGTTCACCATGGAATGTCGGCAGATGCTGTCGGTAAAACCGTCGAGTTGCGGTTTCATCGGCAGTTCCCCGTACAGCAGCAGATAGGCCGCTTCGAGGAAGCTGCTCTTTTCCGCGAGCTGTTCGATGGGGTAACCGCGGTACAGGAGTACTCCGTGCTCGCCGTCGATGAAGGTGATCCGGCTTTCACAACTGGCGGTGGACACAAAACCCGGGTCAAAGGTGAAAATCCCCTGATCCTTGTACAGCGTGGCGATATCGAGCGTGGCGGGGCCGAGGGTGCCCTCGCGCAGTGGCAGCTCGCTCGATTTGCCGCCAGGGCCACTGAGCTTGCAGATTTTGTTGTGCATGCGGGTTCTCCAGAAATCCGGCGTTTCGGGGTCGCGGACTCGACATAAGCCGCCGACACAGCACCCAAAGCGAAGCCCCCGGAAGGGCAGGTTCAAGTCCTGAAAATGGCTGAAGTAAGGAGGAACGGGTTCGCGCTCGGCGACTTCAGGTTCCGCAGTTCCGGTCAGGTCGGGCGCGAAAAGTATAACACCGCGGGTTGGCCGCCTTCTGACCCCGGGTCACAATCCCCCGGTGGGATCCGAGTCCTTGTGGATGCGGCTAGCTGAAACGTCAGGCCGACTTATGCGCGTACTTCTTGCGGAATTTGTCCACGCGGCCGGCTGTATCCACGATTTTCTGTTTGCCCGTGAAGAACGGGTGACATTGAGAGCACACCTCGACGCGCAGATCGCGGCCAAGCGTCGAGCGCGTGACAAAACTGTTGCCGCAACTGCAGGTTACGGTGATTTCCTTGTACTCGGGGTGGATGCCGGGCTTCATGTTGAGCGGAGCGTATGGCGGTTTTGAAGGGCGCGCATCATAGCGCGCGTCGCACATAGCGGCAAGTTTGGCCAAGGGATTCACGGCTTACGTCGTTCGCACAGGTGCTTGCGCATCGTTCGTAAGTTCGAGTCTCGGCTGTGCTGTCTAACAGGCTGACTGTGCGGATGAAAAGCGCTTGTACACAAAAGCAGTGGATAAGTCTGTGGATGAAATCAAAGCGCCCGCAGGCAAGCCCGGCGATTCTCCACTTGGGCTTGAAATGGTGATTTCTTGGTCAAAGAATAAAACCTTTTGTAATCAACAAGTTATAATATGCCTGCAACCTGCGGGTTGCGGAACATTTCTCGGGTTCCACGGCTGACATGCCGGCCAAGCAGGTGTGCATAACATCTTGTTTGCGACCAGAAATCCGTTCAGGCCGACGACGGTTGTGTATCTGATGGAATCGTCGCAACCTGATCAAGACGTAGACAACGGGACTCGCCCGCGCCGTTGTGACCCACGAGGAATTCCTCGCCATCACGGGTTACAAGGTCTTCTGGAGTAAGGGTTTCGAGATAGATCACGCCGTCGGCTGCCCGCCAACGCACACGCAAAGGAGTGCGGTGCAGAATTGCCACTTCGTAGCTGCTGTAGAGCGCGCAGGAGATGGGCCGGCAATCAGTCATGGTTATGGCTGGAATGCGGGGCGCGCATCAAGTCTAGTGCAGCACCGCCGGCGTGTCATGACCGACGGGGTGTGCCGTCGATCCCGCGGCGGGTGGCAGGAATTCGGCCTGGAGGTCATTCAGATGGGCAAACCCAAACCGCGATGGTTTCCACTGACCACTGGTCAATTCCATCCATCCCCGTGCTTGGACACTCTTCAAGGTCGGCAGCGGTCGGCTAAACGGCAGGCCGGTTGCCGTTTCGAAGTCCGCAGCATTGAAGCCTTCGACCAGGCGCAGGCGGTTAAGCATGAATTCGAATACGCGTTCATCCGCGTTCACTTCATCTACGCCGCCGATGCCGGCAGGTGTTCCGGCCAAGCCCAAGTAGGCGTCTGGTTGCTTTACTTTCCAGAGCCGCACGATGCGCTCGGCGCCGCCGTCGCTGAGCTTGCCATGGGCGCCCGCGCCGATGCCGAGATAATCGCCATAGCGCCAGTAGTTCAGGTTGTGCCGGCAGTGTCGTCCGCTGTGTGCATAGGCGGAAATTTCGTACTGGGCGTAACCGCGTTCCGCCAGCCGTGCCTGGCAACGTTGCTGCATTTCCCAGATGGAATCCTCGTCCGGCAATCTCGGTGGGTGCGCATGGAACAGCGTATGCGGTTCGAGCGTGAGCTGGTAATGGGAGACGTGCGCCGGATGGAGCGCGCACGCGCGCTCTACATCGGCCTCGGCTTCCGCCGCGGTTTGCTGCGGCAGGCCGTACATCAAATCCAGATTGAAGTTTGCCAGCCCCGCGGCATGCGCTTCCTCCGCGGCGCGCACGGCCTCGGCCACCGAGTGGATGCGCCCCAGCACCTGCAGATGCCGGGCATCGAAACTCTGCACACCGATGGACAAACGCGTGATACCCGCTGCACGGTATTCGGCGAACCGGCCGCGCTCCACGGTACCGGGATTGGCCTCCAGCGTGATTTCCGCATCCGGCGCGAGCGCCAACCGCCGTCGTACGCCCGCCAGAATTGCAGCTATGGTTTCCGGTCTGAACAGACTGGGCGTGCCGCCGCCGAAAAACACCGTTTGAACCGGACGGCCGCCAGCGCGCGGCAAGTCTTGGTCGAGATCGCGCAACAAGGCCGCCGCATATTCGGCTTGCGGTATTTCGCCGCGCAGCGCGTGCGAGTTGAAATCGCAATACGGGCATTTGCGCACGCACCAGGGCAGGTGCACATACAGCGAAAGCGGAGGATTCTGCAGCATGGGTTCAGCGATCCGGCCAGGTGCGCAGCTGTGCTACCAGCTTGCGCAGTGCCTGACCGCGATGGCTCAACCGGTTTTTTTCCTCCGGCTGCAATTCCGCCGCCGCGCACTCATGCCCGGGCACCAGGAACACCGGGTCGTAGCCGAAACCGCCTTGGCCGCGCGGTGCATGCAGGATGTGGCCTTCCCAGGTCGCTTCACAGATCAGGGGCGCGGGGTCATCTGCAGCGCGCACGCACGCCAGCGCGCAGTGAAAATGCGCGCCGCGCCGCCCCGCGGGGACGTCCCGCAATTCATGCAGCAGCTTGCGGATATTGGCGGCATTGTCGCCGTGGTGCCCGGCGTAGCGTGCGGAGTAAATGCCGGGCGCACCGCCGAGCGCGTCCACGACCAGGCCGGAATCATCTCCGATTGCCGGCACACCCGTGTGGCGCGCCGCATGCCGGGCCTTGAGCAGAGCGTTTTCCGCAAAGCTCGCGCCAGTTTCTTCCACTGCGGGGATACCCAGCGCGGATTGCGCGCGCACCTGGATCCCGAGGTGGGCGAGCAAAGCCTGAAGTTCGCGCAGCTTGCCGGCATTGGCGCTGGCCAGCACCAATTTCTTGATCATTGCGCCAGCGTTGCGCGTTGTATGCGAATCAACTCGCGGATGGCGTCGCCGGCAAGCGCGAGCATCCGGTCCAATTCCTCGCGCCGGAAGGCATGGCCCTCGGCCGTACCTTGGATTTCGACGAATGCGCCGGCATCGTTCATCACCACATTCATATCGGTCTCGGCGTGTGCGTCTTCCTGGTAGTCGAGATCAACGCAGGGTTCACCGCCCACGATGCCAACGGAAACCGCGGCCACCGCACCGTGCATCGGATCCTTGCGGATGGTGCGTTGCTTGAGCATGCTGCGCGTGGCATCTACCAGCGCAACATAGCTTCCGGTGATGGCGGTGGTGCGCGTTCCGCCGTCGGCCTGCAGCACGTCGCAATCGAGCGTGATGGTGTGCTCACCGAGCGCCTCGAGGTCCACCACCGCACGCAAGGCGCGGCCGATGAGCCGCTGGATTTCGAGTGTGCGGCCGCCCTGCTTGCCGCGCGCCGCTTCGCGCTCGCTGCGCGTGTGCGTGGCGCGCGGCAGCATGCCGTATTCGGCGGTCACCCAGCCCTTGCCTGCGCCTTTGAGGAACGAGGGTACGCGCGCCTCAACGCTCGCGGTGCACAGTACACGTGTGTCGCCGAAACACGCCAGCACCGAGCCCTCCGCATGTCGGGTGAAATGCCGGTCGAGGGTTACCGGACGGAGTGCGTGATTGGCACGATTGTGGCTGCGCATGATCTGGATACCGGGATGTTGGGCGGACGAAATACGGAGACTGCCACTGCCGCGGTCAGTCTCGCCAGCGCAAGGCCGCGGCGGTGACGTTGTCGCTCATCGGTGTGGAGCGCAGTTCTGCCTGCAGCGCCAGCGACTCAAGGGCTGCCTGCAGTGTCAGGGTATCACCCAACGCCTGCGTCAGTTGCTCCCCCTCCAGCGGGGACCAGAAACCGTCCGAGCACAGCAACACCACGTCCCCGGCCAGCAGCGGACGGGGGTCAGAAATTGTGATGGTCGGCAAATCGGATTTGCCGCCCAGGCATTGGTCCACGAAGTTGTGCAGTGGATGGGAAGCCAGGTCAACGTCTTCCAGCAATCCCTGCTGCGCGAGGATTTCCACGGCGCTGTGATCGCGTGTGCGCTCCAGTACCTTGCGGTCGCGGATGAAATACACGCGGCTGTCGCCCACGTGCGCCCAGCGCACCATGCTGGCGCTGACAAGACAGACGGTTATGGTCGTGCGCGGCCGCACTTCCGGTTCCAGATTTGCGCCCAGTGCCACCACGGCGTGGTGCGCGTCCGCGATGCTGCGGCGCAGGAATTCCGCAGGATCCGGTGTAGCGTCTTTTTGGAACGCCCGCACCAGCGTTTCCACCGCGGTCTGCGCGGCGACGGCGCCGCCCGCGTGACCGCCCATGCCGTCGGCTACGGTCAATAACACGCGTGGTTTTTTAGCCACGATGCGCACCCGGTCCTGGTTTTCGTCGCGATTGCCTTGGCGGGTGACCTGGGCGGTTTCGGGGTTCACAACACGGACCTGCTCAGTGATCGACTATCGGATGGCAAGGTATTTAGCTTACCATTTTGTCCTCATTTTCCCGGACGCCGGACACACCCAATGACTTGCAGCATGACAGGGTTTGCGCGCGCGCAGGCGCGCGGCCGGTTTGGTACGCTCACTTGGGAGCTGCGCAGCGTCAATCACCGTTATCTGGATGTGACTCTGCGCCTGCCGGACGAGTTACGCGTTCTGGAGCCGGATTGCCGCGAACGCATCGTCAAGCTTGTGCGCCGCGGCAAGTGCGACGCTCAGTTGCGCATCGAATCCGCCGCCAACACCGAGGTGCGGCTGGAGGTGGACGAGGCGCGGGCGCGTGCCGTGGCTGAGGCCGCCGAGCGCGTCAGCGGCTTGCTGCATCCGGCCGCCGCAATCGGCGCCCTGGATCTGTTGCGCTGGCCGGGCGTGGTGCAGGAGAAGTCCGCAGATGCCGCGGCGCTCGGGCCCGAGGTGCTGCGCCTGCTTGACCAGGCGCTAAAGGCTTTGGATGACATGCGCGGGCGCGAGGGGCGCAGGATTGACGACATGCTGCGCGAGCGCGCGGTCCGCGTCAGCGCGATCGTCGCGGAGGTTCGTACTTACGGCGCCGGTATTCATGCGCAGTTGCGCAGCAAGCTGCTGCGGCGTTTCGAGGAGCTGCAGCTCAACGTTGACGCGCAGCGTCTGGAACAGGAACTGGTGCTGCAATTGCAGCGCCTGGATGTGTCCGAAGAACTTGACAGGCTCGACAGCCACGTGCGTGAACTGCAGGCTGCCCTGACGGGCGGTGGCACGGTGGGCCGCAAGCTGGATTTTCTGATGCAGGAATTCAATCGCGAGGCCAACACCCTGGGCTCCAAATGCCAGGATACCGCCGTTACCCAGCGGGTGATTGAACTCAAGGTGCTCATCGAGCAGATGCGCGAGCAGATCCAGAATGTGGAATGAGAATGTGCGTGCGCACTCGGGCCGAGCGTGAATAAGCCGGGGCGTTTGTTGCTGATTGCGGCCCCCTCGGGTGCCGGCAAAACCAGTCTGGTGCGCGAGCTGTTGCGCAGCCACCCGAATCTGCGCTTTTCCGTTTCCTACACTACACGGCCACGCCGCCCCAACGAGGTGGAAGGGCGCGATTATCATTTCGTGGACGAGGCGGAGTTTGCGCGCATGGTGGCGGCGGGCGAGTTTCTGGAGCATGCCCGGGTGTTTGATTATGGTTACGGCACCGCGCGGCGCAGCGTCCGCGCGCAACTGAACCAGGGCCACGATGTGCTGCTGGAAATAGACTGGCAAGGCGCGGCCCAGGTGCGCACGGCCATGCCCGAGGCGCTGAGCATTTTCATTTTGCCGCCGTCGCGCACCGAATTGGAACGCCGGCTGCGCAGTCGCGCCACCGACAGCGAGGCGGTGATCCAGCGCCGCTTGCGGGACGCGGTGGGCGACATGTCCCATTGGCGCGAATTCGCCTATGTGGTGGTCAACGACGATTTTGCGCGTGCCCTGCAGGAACTTGCGGAAATCCTGGCCGGCCGAGGTAGTGCCAGCCGTATGGACCGCCCGGGCCTGCAATCGCTGGTGGCGGCGCTGTTGGCCTGACGCGCCGCTCTCCGGTACACTGCCAAACCCCGATTTTACTGGCTATTTCCGGAGCAACCATGGCGCGCGTTACCGTCGAAGACTGCCTCGATCACGTGGATAACCTGTTTCAACTGGTGCTGGTGGCTACCAAGCGCGCCCGGCAGCTGACGCGTGGCGTGGAACCCACGTTACCCTGGGAGAACGACAAGTCCACGGTGGTGGCGTTGCGCGAAATCGCCGCGGGCAATATCGGCCCGGCGATCCTGAAGGAAGCTGAGCCACCGGTGCCCGAGGAGCCGCCGGAGCAGCAACCCGTGGTCATCATGGACGCGGAGGATCCGCTCTAAGCGCGCCTCAAGTGCATGCAGCAGCCGGCTTCCATCTTTGATCGTGTCCGGGGGAAGCGCGCGGCTGGCATCGAAACGCTGCTCTCCAAGCTGCGCGGTTATCTGCCGCAAGCGCAGGTAGCCGAAGTTTCCCGAGCCTACCAATTCGGTGCGCATGCGCACAAAGGCCAGCGGCGCGTGTCCGGCGAGCCCTACATCTCCCATCCGCTGGCGGTGGCCTCGATCCTTGCCGACCTGCACATGGATCATCACACCATCGAGGCGGCGCTGCTGCACGACGTGATCGAGGACACCCCGACGCTCAAGGAAGAGCTGGTGACGCGCTTTGGTGCAGAAGTCGCGCAGCTCGTGGACGGGGTTTCCAAACTCACGCAGATCAAATTCACCAGCCGCGAGCAGGCGCAGGCGGATAATTTCCGCAAGATGGTGCTGGCCATGGTGGAGGATATCCGCGTGATTCTGGTGAAACTCGCGGACCGCCTGCACAACATGCGCACCCTGGGCGTGATGCCGCCGCCCAAGCGCCGTCGCATCGCCAACGAAACCCTGGAAATCTACGCGCCCATCGCCCATCGCCTGGGCATGAACGCCATGCGCCTTGAACTCGAGGACCTGGGGTTCGAGGCGCTGCATCCGCTGCGTTACCAGGTCATCAGCAAGCACCTCAAGCGTTCCCGCGGCCATCAGAAGAAGATGCTGGAAAAAATTAACACCAGCCTGAGCGCGGCGCTGGAGCGCGAGCGCATCAGCGGCAGCGTGCTGGGCCGGGAGAAGCACCTGTACAGCATCTACCGCAAGATGCGTGAGAAAAACCTGTCGTTGAACGAAGTTGGGGACGTGTTCGGCTTTCGCATCATTGTGGACAAGACCGACACCTGCTACCGGGTGCTCGGCATCGTGCATAATCTGTACAAACCCGCGCTTGGCAAGTTCAAGGATTACATCGCGATTCCCAAGGCCAACGGCTACCAGTCCCTGCACACCGTACTCATCGGACCGCAGGGCGTGCCGCTGGAAGTGCAGATCCGCACCGCCGACATGGACAAGGTGGCGCGCTCCGGGATCGCCGCACATTGGCTGTACAAGACCGGCGACGAGGCCACCACGCCCACGGTGCGCGCGCGCGAATGGCTCAAGGATGTCATGGAGATGCAGCAGGGCGTGGGCAGCTCCCAGGAGTTTCTCGACAACGTCAAGGTGGACCTGTTCCCCGACGAGGTGTACGTGTTCACGCCGCAGGGCGACATTCACCGCCTGCCGCGCGGCGCCACCGCGGTGGATTTTGCTTACACGGTGCACACTGACGTCGGTAATGCCTGCGTCGCGGCCAAGGTCAACCGCCGTTTGGTGCCGCTGCGCACAGTGCTGGAGAACGGCCAGACCGTGGAGATCATTACCGCCGCGCACGCCCGCCCCAATCCCGCGTGGCTCAATTTCGTGGTGACCGCCAAGGCGCGCGCCAGCGTGCGCCATTACCTCAAGAATCTGCAGCACGAGGAAGCCGTGCAACTCGGTCGACGCATGCTGGAGCAGGCGCTGGCGACGCTATCCATGAAACTCGGCAAGATTTCCGACGCGCAGTTCGCGGATCTGATGCGCGAATTCAAGCTGCAGAGTGTCGATGACCTATACGCCGCCATCGGCCTCGGCCAGCAACTCGCGCCGCTGGTGGCGCGTCGCCTGATCCCCCTGGCGGCCGACGCGCACGAGTCTGCGAAGCCGGCGGTACCGCTGGCCATTCATGGTACCGAGGGCATGGTGGTGAGCTTCGCGCGCTGCTGTCATCCCATTCCGGGTGACGATATCGTGGGCGTGCTCACCACTGGCCGCGGCATCGTGATTCACCGCGTGGAGTGCGGCAACCTGGCCGAGTACCGCAAGCAACCGGACAAGCTGATCGAAGTGCAGTGGGAGCGGCGCATCAAGCGGGATTTCCCGGCGGAAATCCGCGCCGACGTGGCCAATCATCGCGGCGTGCTGGCCATCGTGGCTGCGGCCATCGCCGAAATGGGATCCAACATCGAGCACGTCAACCTGCAGGAGCGCGACGAACTCACCGCGTTGCTCACCCTGGTGTTCGGCGTGCACGATCGCCAGCAACTGGCACGCGTGCTGCGCAAACTGCGCAGCCTGCCGCAGGTGATGCGCATCCAGCGCACGCGTACCTAGTTGTTCCCACCCGGACCGGGCGGTTCCTGCGCCTTGACAGTCATCATGGTCTTGCCTTTGGCATCGATCACGACCACGTCACCCTTCCCCGGCTCCGGCAGGGATTTGAGCAACTTGCGCATATACATCACTTGCCGCAGATTCAGAGCACGCATGCTGTGCCATGCTCCGTGGCGCTTGAAAGCAAGTCCATACGAACCGCTGGCGCATTGTGCAAGTCCGACATTGCGGCAGGCGTCTTTACGCCACATAAACCAACTATTGGTTCCGCATTCCAGCACGGCGCCCATGCGTTCTTGCAAATTCAGATGACCATGACTTTGGATGATCCTGCAAACAACCGTGTTGGCTTGGGCGGGGTCACTCGAGAACGGTTGTTTCAGCGCTACCTTGACTATTTCGAGCGAGCGGATCAGCTCCCGCATGGCTTTGACGTTCACTTTGCCAAGCTCGATGCTTGCGGGCTTTTCACCGGGCTGCGCCTGCACGTGAGTGCCGGCTGCAGGTGCGGCGGTGGACGCGGCCGGAGGAGATGCGGCCTGGAGCAAGGGTGCTGCCGACAACAGGATCGCAGCCGGCAGCAGCCTGAAGTATCCGCTCATATGCGCCCGCCTTGCGCTCTGCAACGCTCAGCGCCCGGTTGTGGCGGTGGGCGCGGGTGTTACGGGTTTTCCCGGAAGCGTCGGGTAAGGGATGTCTTTCAATGCCTTGCGCAGCGCGCTGCCATCCACGGAAGTATGCAGGTACCCGCCGGGCAGGGCGGACAGCGCCTCGTTGAGCGCCATGAACGCCTGGCCATAGCAGGCGCTGGATGCGCAGGCGGTAGTACCGGGGGCGGAGTTATCACCTCCGGCGGTATTGGTCGCATTCGCGCGTGCGTTGAGCATGCCGGTTTGCGTGCTTTCGCGCACGCCGGACCAAGCCTTGTTGGTGGCGCAGATCAGCGTCTGATGAAAGTGGCTGCCGGTTTCGTCGTGCATGCGGCACACGACGACGTTGGCCATGCGCGGATCGGTGGACAGTGGTTCGTCCAAACCGATCTTGATCATCTGCAGCACCTTGAGCACCATCGGCGTGCCGGTCACGGTGATCGGCCCCAGGTGCAGCACCTGATCCTCACCCTTTTGGGAAATCAGGTCATCCGCGGAGGCCGGCGCAAGACTCAAACCGAAAACACTGCCCATCACGATCGCACACAGTGCAAATTTCAGGGTGTTGGATTTCATGGAAGCTCCTTTCCTTTGGAACTTTAGGCGCCCCAGTATAGAACCTCAGGGGCTGGTCGTGGCATGCGGCGCTTGGTCAGGGGATGCCGGCAGGGGGATTTTCTCCAGCAGGGCACGGAACGCCGGACCATTGACCGGGGCATGCAGGATATTGCCCGGCTGATTGGCCAGCATCTGGTTCAATTCAAACGCCGCAGAATCCGGAGTGCCGCCCGGGGGACCGGGATTGGACAGCGCCCAGCGCATGGCCGTCTGAGTTGCATCGCGGCGTGCGGCGAGTGCGGCATTGGTGGCGCATGTCAATATTTGCTGCTCATGACTGCCGATGTCGTTGTGAATTCGGCAGACCACAATGTTCGCAAGCTTCGGATCCGAGGATTCCGGCTGATTCAATGCCACTTTGATGGCTTGCAGTGTGGCAATGATTTTTTGTTGGCCGCGAACTTCAACTTTGCCCAGATGGATAGCCAAGTTATCGTTTTGCGCTTGAGCAGCTGACGCCTGGGTTCCCGCGGCGGTTGTCGCGATAGGCATCGCCAGCAGCAACGCCGGCACGATGCAGCGGATGTGTTGGATGCGCATGTGAAATTCCTTATGTAACTTTTCTCGAAACTTACGGATGGGTAGTGGCGGAAGCCGGAGGAGGTGTCGGCGTCAGGGGCTTGGTCATCAGCGGAGGCACTTTTTCAAGCAGGTTCCTGAACGCCGGCCCGTTCACTTCCATGGTCAAAACATTCCCCGGCTGCGCGGTCAAAACCTCGTTCCATGCGTTGAAGTAAGCCGCAGTGCCGCAATTGAATCCGCAGTTGGCAATCCAACTTGTCGTAATGCGCTGAGATGCATCGCGACGTTTGGCCAAGTCGCGGTTGGTACCGCACCGCAGCACCTGGGTCGCATGACTCCCGACGGCGTAATGCAGGCGGCACACCACCACGTTAGCGAGCTTGGGATCGGAGGATTCCGGCGTTTTCAGCGCGACCTTGATGATCTGCAATGCACGGATGATTTTCATTTTCCCGGTGACTTTCACTTTGCCGAGCTGGATCGACACATTGTTGTCCGCGGCCGAACTGATGGCCGGCGGCGCTGCGGATGGGGGTCGCCCAGCGCTCGCGGCTGCCCAAGTCAAGGGCGCCAGGAACAGGCTGATAACCAGCACCATGCGGCTGCCTGGCAGGTGGATGGTCATGGCAGTGTGCTCCTCGCCGCGCGGGAGTTTGGATTGCCCATAAGCAGTCAACTCGTGACCGGCAGTTAATACGCTAAGATTCGTATTGAATATAGCCCAAGCTGAGTCAATTGCAAGCTGTGGGGCATCCATCAATGGCGCGACGCAAGCGGCTAAGATGAAGGCCCATCGCATACTTTGTGCTGGAGGAAATCATGACCCGCACAGCTATTCACACTGATCTTGCCCCCAAAGCCATCGGCCCGTATTCGCAGGCCATCCGCGCTGGCAACAGCGTGTATCTTTCCGGCCAGATCGCGCTCGATCCGAAAACCGGTGAGCTGGTAGAGGGCGGTGTTGATGCCGAGGCACGGCGCGTGTTCGCCAACCTCAAGGCAGTGGCCGAAGCTTCGGGCAAGGGTTTGGAACAGGTGGTGCGCGTCACGGTGTATCTCACCGACCTGGTGCACTTCGCCAAGGTCAACGAAATCATGGCCGAGTATTTCCACCCGCCCTATCCGGCGCGTGTGACCGTGGGTGTCGCGGCACTACCGCGCGGCGCACTCTTGGAAGTGGATGCGGTAATGGCAGTGTGAGATCCGTTGCCCCGCAACCGGTTGCGCACAGCCTGCGCGGTGACACGCCCGTACGTTACTTGCGGGGCGTAGGACCGCAACTCGCGGACAAGCTCGCACGCCTCGAGGTGCGCACGCTCTCCGATGTGCTTTTCCATCTGCCGCTGCGCTACCAGGATCGCAGCAAGGTTACGCCTATCGGCGCGCTGCGTGCCGGCCAGCCGGCCATGATCGAAGCCGTGGTGGAACTGGCCGATACCGTGATTCGCCGCCGCCGCGTGTTGCTGGTGCGCGTGAGCGATGGCAGCGGTGCCCTCACGCTGCGTTTCTTTCATTTCAGGCAATCGCAGACCGAGGCGTTTGCGCGCGGCGTGCATCTGCGTTGCTACGGTGAAGTGCGCACCGGCACGGCCGGCCTGGAAATGGTGCATCCGGAATACCAGATCCTGAAAGAAGCCGGTGCGCCGCCCAAGGAGACGGCACTCACGCCGATTTATCCCGCCACCGAAGGCATCGGCCAGGCGAAGTTGCGCGCGCTCGCCGGCCAGGCGCTGCAGTGGTTGAATGACGATCCCGCGCTGTTGCCGGAGCTGCTGCCGGAGGAATTCCTGCGCCAGACACACCTGCCGGATTTGAGCGCGGCGCTGCGCTACGTGCACCGACCGCCGATCGATGCGCCGGTGGCGGCGCTCCTGGACGGCTCGCACCCGGTGCAGCAGCGCCTGGCCTTCGAGGAATTGCTGGCGCACCACCTGAGTCTGCGCCAGTTGCGCCAGAAAGCCGACCGCAGCCGCGCGCCGGTAATCGCGGGGGCAAGCCCGCTCGCGGACAAGTTCCTGGCGTCGCTGCCATTCCGGTTGACCGGCGCACAGCAGCGTGTGGCGCAGGAAATCCTGCAGGATCTTTCCCGGCCGCACCCCATGATGCGGCTGGTGCAGGGCGATGTGGGGTGCGGCAAGACCGTGGTGGCGGCGCTTGCTGCGCTGCATTGCATCGGCGCCGGCTGGCAAGCGGCGCTCATGGCACCCACCGAGCTTCTGGCCGAACAGCACTACCGCAATTTTCTCGCCTGGTTTACGCCGCTGGGCCTGGAACCCGCTTGGCTCACGGCGCGATTGTCGGCCGCGCAACGCGCACTGAGCTTGGCGAAAATACGCAGTGGTCAGGCCCCGCTCGCGGTTGGAACGCATGCGCTGTTTCAAACCGACGTGAGCTTCGCCAGGCTCGGACTGGTCATCATTGACGAGCAGCATCGCTTCGGCGTGCACCAACGCTTGGCGTTGCGTGAAAAAGGCGCGCAGACCGACGGCCATCCGCACCAGCTGATCATGACAGCCACACCGATTCCACGCACCCTGGCCATGACCGCGTACGCCGATCTCGATATGTCGGCGATTGACGAGTTGCCACCGGGGCGCACAAAGGTGAAAACCGTGGCGGTCGCCGAGCGCCGCCGCGCCGAGGTAGTGGCGCGCGTGCATCAGGCCTGCCGCGCCGGGCGCCAGGTGTACTGGGTGTGCCCGCTGATCGAGGAATCCGAAGTGCTGCAATGTCAGGCAGCCGAGGATACTGCCGCGGCGCTTGCTGCCGCGCTGCCCGAGCTGAGCGTCGGACTGGTACATGGACGCATGCCGGCGCGGCTCAAGGAACGTGCCATGGCGCACTTCCGCGCGGGCGACATCCAGCTGCTGGTGGCCACCACAGTGATTGAAGTCGGTGTGGATGTGCCGAACGCGAGCCTCATGATCATCGAGAACGCCGAGCGCCTCGGGCTCGCGCAACTGCACCAGTTGCGCGGGCGCGTGGGGCGCGGCGCGCTGGAGTCGACCTGTGTGATGCTCTACCATGCGCCGCTGTCGGCGGCGGCGCGTGCACGCCTCGAGGTCATGCGCGCCACCAATGACGGCTTCGAAATCGCGCGCCGCGATCTCGAACTGCGCGGGCCCGGCGAGCTGCTGGGTACGCGCCAGGCGGGGGAATTGCGCCTGCGCATCGCCGACCTGACCCGCGATGCGCCGCTCATTCCGCAGGTGCAACAGACCGCGAGCCTGCTGCTGGAGCGTTATCCCGAGCGCGTCAGCGCACTGGTCACGCGCTGGCTGGCCGACGGCAGTCGTTACCGCGAGGTTTGAGCGCCCATGCCTGAGCTGACCGCCAATCCACTCCCCACTGACGGGCAGTCGCTGTGGCGGCCGGCGGATGCCTGGCGGCGCGAACCACAGGTCACGGCGTTGTGGCCGTGGTTGAGTCACTCGGACTCGCTCACGGAAAAGCTGCGCGCGGCCGTGGGCGATGCGTTTCATGTCAACGTTCTGCATGAGGGCGCGGTGCAGCTCAGCGCCGAGGATGCCATGCTGCTGCGCACGCTCCCGGGCACCACCGCACGCTTGCGCGAAGTGCAGTTGTGCGGCGCTGTGCCGCTCGTCTATGCGCGCACTCTAGCGCCGTCAAAAGCCGCAAGCTGGCTGCAAGACCTTAATTCCCAGCCTCTGGGTGATCGAGTGTTTGCCGCGGCCGATGCGCAGCGCAGCGCGATCGAGGTGGCCCGCCTGGACGCTAGCCAGCCTTTGTACCGCTCCGCGGTCAAGGATATTGAACATGCTCCGGCAATTCTCTGGGCGCGGCGCTCGGTGCTGAGTCTGGGCGACAGCCGCCTGCTCATCTATGAATGTTTTTTCGGTGTACCGGAGCGTTGATGGATCCGCGCCTGCGCCCGCTGTGGAACAAACTGCGTTACAGCCGGCTGCTGCGCAACTGGCTGCCGGCGGCCGGACGGCGCGCCTGGATCTATCTCCGGCTGATGCGCCTGCACCGCCCAATCGGCAGTTTCCTGCTGCTGTGGCCGACGCTGTGGGCACTGTGGCTGGCGAGCCAGGGCCGGCCCACGCCCAAAATGTTTGCGATCTTCGTGATCGGTGTGTTCGTGATGCGCTCCGCGGGTTGCATCATGAACGACTTTGCCGATCGCAGCTTCGATCCGCACGTGCAGCGTACGCGCGACCGGCCGCTGGCGACGCGCGAGGTGCAGGTGTGGGAGGCGATGATATTGTTCCTGGTGCTGTGCGCCATGGGCGCGGTATTGGTGCTGCTGCTCAACCGTCTGACGCAGGAATTGGCGATTATCGGCGCGGTGTTGGTGCTCACCTATCCGTTCATGAAGCGTTACACCTATCTGCCGCAGCCGTATCTTGGCATGGCTTTCGGCTGGGGCATTCCCATGGCCTATGCCGCGGTCACCGGGCAGGTGCCGACCATCGCCTGGCTGATCTTCATCGCCAACATCATCTGGTCAACGGTTTACGACACCATGTACGCCATGGTGGACCGGCGTGACGACATCCGCATCGGGGTGAAATCCAGCGCCATCCTGTTCGGCGATCTGGACCGGTTGATCATCGGCATTCTGCAGGTACTGCTCATCGCGGATCTGGTGCTGGTCGGCTATCACGCCGGCATGAGCGCGGTGTATTACGTGGGGCTGGGGTTTGCACTGCTGTTCGCGGTGTACCAGCAGGCGCTGATCCGGCGCCGCAATCCGCAGCGCTGCTTCCAGGCCTTCATGAACAACAACTGGTTTGGCGCCGCGGTATTCGCCGGCATCCTGCTGCATTACACCTTCAGCGCCGGAATCTGAAGCCGAGTCACATCGCCGGCGGCTGGTAATCCTGTATGAACTTCACGAACGCGTCGGACGGCAACGGCTTGCTGATGTAGTAGCCCTGCGCGTAATCGCACTGCATTCCGGCCAGAGCCTTGAGAATTCCCTGACTCTCCACGCCTTCGGCCACCACCGACAGGCGGAAGGTGCGCGCCAGATCAATGATGACGCGCACGATTTTCTCGTCGCCCGGATTCTTGAGCATGTCGATGACAAAGCCCTTGTCGATCTTGAGTTCCGAAACCGGCATGTTCCGGAAGTTCGCGAGCGAGGAGTAACCGGTACCGAAGTCATCAATCGAAATCAGCGCGCCCGTGCCGGTAAGCCTGCGCAGCGTCTCGAAGCTCTGCTCCGGATCGCGCATGATTCCCGATTCGGTGACCTCGAGAATCAGGCGGTTGGATCTCAGGCCCCAGAGATTCATGGCATCCGTCACACGGCTCACCAGTGTCGGGTCGTCAAGCAGCACGGGTGCGATGTTGACCGACACCGGCAGCGGGCCGAAGCGCGTGGGCCAATTGCTGGCCTGCTGCAGCGCCATGTTGAGTACCGACCAGGTGAGCGCGCTGATCTGGCCGGATTGCATGGCCACGGGAATGAACTGGTCGGGTGGCACCAGCCCGCGCGTGGGGCTGCGCCAGCGCACCAAAGTCTCGGCGCCGGCCAACCGCCCGTCGCTCAGGCTGATTTTTGCCTGATAAAAGGTTTCCAGCTCGCCGCCTTCGAGCGCCTGATCCAGCTCGTTCTCGATGCCCCAGTGACTCGCCAGCTCCGCGGATGCCGACTCGTTGTAGATCGCAAACGCCTGTCCGCGACGCTCGGCTTCGGCGCGCGCCAGTTCCGCACAGTGCAACAGCGGCTCGGCCAGCTTGGCGTGATTGGGGCAGAGCGCGACGCCGATGCACGCGCCCATGGAGACCCGCTGCTGGTCAATGACCAGGGGCTCGGCCAGCGTGCGCAGGATCTTGTTGGCGGCGAGCACGGCGTGGCCCTCATTGATGAGTCCGGGCAGGATCAGCGCGTACTCGTACTCGCCGATGCGCAGGATGCGGTCGGAGTGGCGACACGCGCGGCCGAGGCGTTCCGCCACCTGCTGCACCACGTCTTCAAGCTTGCGGAAACCGAATAGCGTGCCGAATTCCCGTCCGCGCCGGATTTGCACCACCAGCAACGCGAGCGGACCTTGAACGCCGCCGACGTAGTCTTCGAGGTGCCGGACCAGCAGGGGCCGGTCCGGTTGCAGCGATACGATCTTGTCCGAAGTGACTGGCATGTCCGGCCTACAGGTAGAGTTCTTCTGGATCAACGCCGTAGGCACCCGGCTCCAGGCCTTTTTCAATCCACAGCTTGTCGGCGCCCTTGAGATGTGAATCGAACATCAGGTCTACGGTAGTGAACTGCGGCAGACGTTGCTTGTTTTCATCCAGTACCAGCATGACGCGCGGTTTGAGCCGGCGGGTGTCGTTTTGCGCAAGCACCACCGCTACGGAGCCGTTATTCAGTTCCACCAGCGAACCGGTGGGGAATACGCCGACCACCTGCATGAACTGCTCCACCACCTCGGACTGAAACAAGGTGCCGCGCCAGGTGTAAATCTCGCGCACCGCCTCGTACGGCGAGCGCAAGTGACTGTAAGGCCGTGCTGTGGTAATGGCATCGTAGCTGTCCACCATGCCGGCGATCTTGGCGGACATGGGGATCTCGTTTTCTTTGAGTCCGTCGGGATAGCCGCTGCCGTCGTGACGTTCATGATGCCAGCGCACCAGGTCTTGGGTGGTTCGAGTCACTTCACTCGCACCCTCCAGCAGATTCAGGCTGTATTGCACGTGATTGCGCACCACATGCCACTCTGTCTCGTTGAGTTTGTCGGGTTTCGCGAGCAGCGTCTGCGGCAGCTTGGTTTTGCCCACGTCAAACAACATGCAGCCCAACCCGATTTCTCGCAGCCCTGCTTTGCTGAGCCCCAGATGGCGCGCAAAGGCAACGCCCCAGATCGCACTGCTCACCGAGTGGTTATACATGTAGGCATGGTGCCTTTTCATGCGTGTCAGCCAGATCATGGCGTCGGGATTGCGCAACACGCTCTCCACCATGGGCTCAACGGCGACCACGGCGAGCTGCACATCCAGGCGGCCGTCGGTTTCCAGTTTGGTGATCATCTCGTGCATGGCATGATTGGCTTCGTCGTATGCTTGTTTGCTGGCTGGTAGCTCCTCTTCCATGGAGCGGGAACTCGCGCTGAGCGTGCGATTGGCGCGATCGCTTCTGGAATCCACGCGCGTTTTGACGAGGTTCGTGCTGGTGACTTCGGTGGTGGCACTGTAGTTGCCGGTGCCCCGGGCTTTGGCGCGGGGGTTTTCCTCGTAATGCCGTTCCAGGTCTATGTAAACGTACTGGCAAATGCGCCGCAGTTCATCAATGTCATCCTGTGACTCAATGAAGAAACCCTGGAACAGAAACGGCGTGCCGGCCCACGGCCGGTCGAGGCGCGCAACGTACATGCCCACTTCCAGATCAGCGGTGCTTACTTTCTGCTGGTGCTGCGATTCCATGCTGATGCCCCGGCCCGCTCATTGGATGCCAACAGCTGACATTATGGTACGAAGTCGGGTTGCTTTGACAACCGTACTATACGGGCGGCCCGGGGCCGCTCACGTCGGGCGGGCGGCCCGCGCCAAGCTCCACACGGATATCCGGGCGGCACCCGCCGCGCGCAACGCCTGGCTGAGCGCCGCGACCGTGGCGCCGGTAGTGACCACATCATCGAGGATGCCCACGTGCACACTCTGGAACGAGGTGCGCACTTCGAAGGCATCGCGCAGATTGCGCCGCCGCTCCTTGGCATCCAGTTTCGACTGCATCGCGGTGTTCTTGCGGCGCAGGCAGGCTCGGTTGTCGAGGCGCAGGTGCAGCCGCCGGCTTACCGGGTGCGCAAGCTCCAGGGCCTGATTGAAGCCGCGCTCGCGCAGGCGCGCACTGTGCAGCGGAATCGGGATGAGCAGGTCCGGCCAGGGTGTGGGCAGGGACGCGACAAATTCCGCCAACAACTCGCCGAGTAACTGGCCGGTGGCGAGGTCGCCGCTGAATTTGAAGCGTTGCAGCAACTGATCGAGCGGCCAGTCGTAAATCAGCGGACTGGCGGTGCTGTCCCAGGGTGGCGGGGATTTGAGGCATGCGCCGCAAAGCGCTGTGCCGCTTTCGACCGGCACGGGCAGCGCACAGCGCGGGCAGGCGTGGCGGTTCCAGGGGAGATCGTGCGTGCAGTCAGCGCATAGTTCGTGCCGGCTGTGGCTCGGCTGCGAACACAGCAAACAGTAAGGCGGATAGAGTCGGCGACTTGCCCGTGCCAGCCAACCGTAAACCATCCTTGGTGCTCCAAAGTTGACAGCCGATTGTGCGTCGCTACACTGCGTGCATCCGTTGCGGCGCGCTGCCGCAGCATCATGCCACGCCCAGCCGAGGCTCACCATGTCTTCCCTGACGGCCGCCGACAACGACTTGCGCCACGACTGGACGCTCGCCGAAGTGCAGACCCTGTTTACACTGCCGTTCAACGACCTGCTGTATCGCGCGCATTCGGTTTACCGCCGGCACTTCGACCCCAACAGCGTGCAGATTTCGACGCTGCTGTCCATTAAGACCGGCGCCTGCCCGGAGGATTGCGCCTATTGTCCGCAGAGCGCCCGCTACCACACCGGCCTCAAGGCCGAGAAGCTCATGCACGTCGAAGACGTCGTGGTGCAGGCCAAGCGCGCGCATGCGAGCGGCGCCACGCGCTTCTGTATGGGCGCCGCTTACCGCTCACCCAGGGACAAGGATCTGGACCAGATCATTGACATGGTGAAGCAGGTGCGCGCGTTGGGCATGGAGACCTGTGCGACGCTCGGCATGCTGACGCCGCAACAGGCGCAGCGGCTCGCGGAGGCCGGACTCGATTACTACAACCACAATATCGACACGTCCGAGGAGTTTTATGCCGAGATTATCCGCACCCGTACATTTCAAGATCGTCTCGACACGCTCGAAGCGGTGCGTGCGGCCGGCATGCGCGTGTGCTGCGGCGGCATCATCGGCATGGGCGAAAGCGTCACCGATCGCGCCAAGATGCTGCACACGCTCGCAAGCCTGCCTGAACATCCGGAGAGTGTCCCCATCAACCAGCTGGTGCGGGTGCCGGGCACGCCGCTGGATCACGCGGCGCCAGTCGATCCCCTGGATTTCGTGCGTGTGATTGCCGTGGCGCGCATCCTCATGCCGCGCTCGCACGTGCGCCTCTCTGCGGGCCGCGCCCAGATGAGCGACGAGCTGCAGGCTCTGGCGTTTTTCGCCGGCGCGAATTCGATTTTCTACGGCGACAAGCTGTTGACCACCGGGAATCCCGAACAGGATCACGATCGCCAACTGCTTGCGCGTCTCGGCATCCACGCGGAACCGCATGCCGGCGTGAGCGCACGGCGCGCCGCGGCCGACGCCTCACATGCCCAAAGCCGCGCAGCGACTTGACCACGCGCTCTGCGCGGAGCTGGAGTCGCTCACCGCCCGATCGCTGTACCGCCGCCGGCGTATTGTCGAAGGGCCACAGGGCGCGGAGATTGCGGTCAACGGCCGGCGGCTGCTGAATTTCTCCAGCAACGACTACCTCGGCTTGGCTGCACATCCGGCGCTGGCGGACGCCGCGCGCCGCGGGCTCGACCAGTACGGCACAGGCAGCGGCGCCGCACATCTGGTGACCGGGCACACGCGCGCGCACCACGCGCTCGAAGAGGAACTCGCGGAATTCGTGCAGCGTCCGCGAGCCCTGCTGTTTTCCAGCGGCTACCTCGCGAATCTCGGGATTGCGGGTGCATTGGTGAAACGCGGAGACCTCGTAGTCGAGGACCGGCTGAACCATGCCTCACTGCTGGACGCGGGCTTGCTCAGCGGCGCGCGTTTCGTGCGCTATGTGCATGCCGATACCGATGCACTGCAGCGGCGCCTGACGACGACTGCGCGCCGCACGCTGGTCATGACCGACTCGGTATTCAGCATGGATGGCGATCTCGCACCCTTGCCGGATTTGGCGCGGGAATGCGGGCCGGCGCAGGCCATTCTGATGGTGGATGATGCACACGGCCTCGGTGTGTTGGGTGCGAATGGCCGCGGCGCACTGGAGCACTTCGGGCTGGGCAGGGATGCAGTGCCGGTATTGATGGCGACGCTCGGCAAGGCCCTGGGCACGTTCGGCGCCTTTGTGGCGGGCAGCGAGGCGTTGATCGAGACACTCATCCAGCACGCGCGTACCTATATATATACAACCGCGTCCCCGGCGGCCTGGGCGGAAGCCACGCGCGCTGCACTCAGGCTTCTGCGCACCGAAAGCTGGCGGCGCGAGAAATTGCACGCGCTGATTGCGCGTTTCCGCGCGGGTGCCGCCGCCCTTGACCTGCCGTTGCTGGAGTCACGCACCGCCATCCAGCCGCTCATGATCGGCGATGCCGCGCGGGCGCTCACGATTTCCGACGCGCTTGCGGCGCGCGGGATTCTGGCCGTCGCCATCCGCCCGCCCACGGTTCCGGCCGGCAGCGCGCGCCTGCGCCTGACGCTGACCGCCGCACACAGCGATGCGCAGGTGGATCAATTGCTTGACGCCTTGGCGCAAGTGATGCGATCCGTAAGCCGGTAGATTTTCTTGCACGCCGCGTTCAGCACCCCATCCATGTCTCCGACCCTGCACACTGAAACCCTCGGCCAGGGTTTGGATCTGTTCCTGGTCCACGGCTGGGCGCTGCACGGTGGCGTGTGGGACAGCCTGGTGCCCGAACTGGCGCGCGACTGGCGCGTTACGCGTGTGGATCTTCCAGGCCATGGCCGCAGCCGCGTGGTGCCGATGCCGGCAACGTTGTCGGCGCTCGCAGAGCTGGTCGTGCATGCGGCGCCGCAAAACGCCGTGTGGCTCGGCTGGTCACTGGGCGGACTCGTGGCGCAGCAGGCGGCGCTGGATTTCCCACAACGCGTGCGCGCGTTGATCCTCACCAGCAGCACGCCGCGTTTCGTGACGGCGCCGGACTGGGACTGCGCGATGGCGCCGGAGCAACTGGCGGACTTCAGCCGCGAACTTGCACGCGATTACCGCGGTACGGTGCACCGGTTTCTCGCCTTGCAGGTGCAGGGCAGCGAGCATGCGCGCACCAGCTTGCGGCAGTTGAGTGCCAGCCTGTCCGTCTGTGTCGAGCCCGATGCGCAGAGTCTGGCGGCGGGTCTCGAAATCCTGCGCAGCAGCGACTTGCGTGCCGCTGTGCCGCGCCTGGCACAGCCCACTTTGGTAATGACCGGCGAGTACGACCGCGTGGTCCCGCCCGCAGCCGGCGCTTGGCTGGCGCATGCGATTTCCGGTGGGCGCCTGTTCAGTGTCCCAAAAGCCGCGCACGCGCCGTTTGTGTCGCATCCGCGGGAATTCCTCGCGGCCGTGCGGGATTTCCTCGCGCCGCTGCATGCCACGGCTGCTCCGGCATCAGCCCACGGAGCATCGCCGCATGGATGAGTTTTCGCTCGACCGGCAACAGCTGCGCGCGGCTTTCGAGCGTGCGGCCCGCGGCTACGATGCGGCCGCCGCGCTGCAGCAGGAAGTCGCCCGGCGCCTGCTGGAACGCCTGGAGCTGACCGCGATCCAGCCGGCGCGCGTGCTGGACCTGGGTTGCGGCACCGGGCGCAATCTGCCCGAGCTGCGCCGGCGTTATCCGCGTGCGCGGTTGGTGGCCGTGGATTTCGCCTTCAACATGCTGCTGGCGGCGCGCCGCCGGCTGGGCTTTTGGCGACGCGTGCCGCTGACCTGCGCGGATGCGTTGCATCTGCCGTTCAGGGCGGGAAGTTTTGATTTCATTTACTGCAACCTGGTGCTGCAATGGTGCGACGATCTCGATCAGGCACTGGTGGAGTTGCGGCGCACGCTCGCGCCGCACGCACTGCTGCTGTTCAGCAGCTTTGGACCCGATACGTTGAAGGAGTTGCGCAGCGCGTGGCGCGAAGTGGACGGTCTCAACCACGTGAACCGCTTCATTGACATGCACGATGTCGGCGACGCATTGATACGCGCCGGCTTTGTCGAGCCGGTGATGGACGTAGAGCAACTGACGCTCACCTATGCCAACGTGCAGGCGCTCGCGCAGGATCTGAAAGCCATCGGCGCACACAATGTCACGGCTGGCCGGCCGCGCGGCCTCGGTGGGCGACGGCGCGCGGCGCAACTGACTGCGGCGTACGAGCGCTTCCGGCGCGACGGGCGTTTGCCGGCGACCTATGAAGTCGTCTATGGCACGGCCTGGACGCCGGCGTACCTGCCCGCCGGCATGCTCACCCCGGCCGAGCGCGATGCCGTGCTGCACGCGCACGGGGCCGAACGCTGATGCGCGGCTTTTTCATTACCGGTACCGATACCGGTGTGGGCAAGACCTGGGTGGCCGCCGCCGTGCTCCACGCGCTGGCGCGCAAAGGCGTGAAAACCGTGGGCATGAAACCGGTAGCTAGCGGCGCGCTGGCGACGCCCGACGGTTTGCGCAACCACGACGCACTGCAATTGCAGGCCGCCGCGAGTCTGCCGCGGCCTTACGCGCTGGTGAATCCCTACGCGTTCGTGCCGCCCATCGCGCCACACCTGGCGGCGGCCGAAACCGGCGCGACGATTGCATTGCCGAGAATCCTGGAAAGTTTTCGGCAACTATGCGAGGGCGCCGACGCGGTCGTGGTAGAAGGCGTCGGTGGTTGGCAAGTGCCCTTGGGCGATTCCTGGGGTGTTCCGGAGCTGGCGGGCGCTCTCGGTTTGCCGGTGATCCTGGTCGTGGGTTTGCGCCTGGGCTGCCTCAACCATGCGCGGCTCAGCGCGCGTGCCATTCAGGCGGACGGCTTGCGGCTTGCCGGCTGGGTGGCGAACAGCATTGATCCCGGCTTCGAGCGGCGCGCGGAAAATCTGGCAACTCTCGCGCAGAGCCTCAGCGCACCGCCGGTCGGCGATATCCCCTGGCGCCCCGGTTCCACGCTTGAAGAACGCGCGGCTGGTTTCGATATCGGAAAAATCCTCGGCCTCTTGAATGCGGACTGAGACGCCGTTCCATTTACGTCTTTTTCAGCGATCAAGGAAAACCGCTCGCAACCATGGCTGCGCGCTCAGCGATCCGCCGGGCGATGAGTATCGGGCGCGGAGCGCGCCGGGATCGATGCGATCCGCTGGCTGTCCGGCGACCAATTGAAATGTCCCCACAGGAGTTTGAAGGCGGCCCATACGAGGATGGTCGCGCCGATCAGCAGCATGAATTGGCCGGTACGCTGCTGGTCGTCCAGCAGGTAATTGTTGCACAGCCTGACGGGCGAGATCAGGTACAGCCAGCCGAAGCGGAAGAACATGGCGATGAGTTCCATGAGGAAAACCCCGCGCACCACGAAGTTCATGCGCGGCCAGCTCAGCCCCATCGGCAAGCCGATCAACAGCGGTACGCTGACGAACTTGGCGAGTGTGAACAGCGGTTCGGACGCGGCGGCATCCAGTGAGCGCGGCAGCATCCAGAAGGCGGTGGCGAAGGTTGCGAGCAGCATCCCGCTGATGCCGTTGAGATTCCAGGCGGCGATCGCCGTCGCCAGCCGTTGCGGCACGGCCGCGCGCAACAAGTAGCCCACCGCGATCAGCAGCGGAATCTGCACCAGCATCTGCATCGCCATGCGCGCCTGCAGGGCATGGATGACCGGCGGCAGCAGCAGGACGACAAAGATGACCGCGGCAATCAGGACCGAGCGCTGCCGGACGCTGATCATCACCGGTTCAGATACCGCAACACGATCTCGCCAACGGATTTGGCCGGCGTGTCGCTGTCGAGAATATTGACCAGGCGGCCCTGCGGGTCAACGATTTCAATGGCGTCGTTGTGCACGTACCCGCCCGCATTGTCGGGAACTACAGTTACGCCGAAGACGTGTTTCAGCGTGTCGAGTCCCTGCGCGTTCAGCGGGCGCGCAGCCAACCAGCCCGTGCCGTGGTTGTTGAAGCGGTAGAGATAATCGGCGAGTTGCGCGGGCGTGTCGCGTTCCGGGTCAAAGCTGATGCTGAGCAGTTGTATCCGATTCTGCGCTAGGGGCGTGGCCAACTGGTCCTGAAGCTGCACGAACTTGCCGCCCAAGACTGAACACAGGCTCATGCAGCGGGTATAGATGAAATCCACTACCAGCCACTTACCCCGCAGTCCGGCAAGATCGAAGCGCTCGCCGGTCTGGCTCTCGAGTGTGACCGGCGGCAGCGGGCGCGGATGTTGACGCACTTCGATGCGGCGCGCGGTCTCGCTGGTGAAGGCACGGAAATCGTCAGTGGCAATCGCCAGCGTGACGAGGCCGAGAACGATCAGGCTGACGCTAACCGCCAGGGTGCGCAGAACCGACATCGGCAGGGACCTTCAACAGGCCGGCGATGATACGCACGGCAAATAACAGCATCCCCAGGATAATCAGCATGGCGCCGATAGAGCCGGCCTTGTCATACGGCAACCACTGTGGCAGATGCACGGCATAACGCCGCGGCACGCTGTGATCTCCGGCATAGAGGAACGCCAGAACGAAAGTTAGTCCGCCGACCAAAAAAAGCGGAATGCTCAGCTTATCGCCGCCGACATCGTCAGGCGATTGTGCGCGGCTACCGATCACGTGGTACATGGTCGCGAGCGCCATGGGCAGCACGCCCAATATGATGTAGAAATGGAAGTGTCCCGGTACCCACTGGGTGTTGTGCATCAGCTTGTTGACCACAATAGTGCCGTCAAGCATCGCCGGAACGATGCCGGCGGCCCAACCGAACACCGACAGCACCATTAGCCGGGACGGCATTTTCCAGCGTATGTTCGAGCGGTAAATATTGGTGAGTACGCCGTAAGCGGTCACCAGGAACACCGGGAAACCAGCGCCCCAGGAAACCACCTGGCCGATAATCGCGAGCCAGCGGGGTTGGGCGAAGTCCATCAGCAGGTGGTGCGGGAACACCACGATCACGAATACACAACTGACCGCCCAGGCCCACAGAAACACCCGGTTGATGGTGTACGGACGCCCGGTATAACGCGGCAGCAGCTCGTACACGGCGATCACGCCCATGTAAATGGTCGCATTGATAAACATGTGGCCGAACCAGTAAATTAATTCCTTGACCACTAGAGCATTGAGCACAACGGTGGGGAAATAGGCGTTGATCAGGCACATCACCAGGACCACCGCGCCAGCCAGGATGCCGATGGAGTTGGCGATGATTACCATGGTACTGGCGACCACGGTTTTGGGGTGCGACTGGTCTATGGTCCCGCCGAACAGCCACTGCAGGCCCATCGCCCGTCCAAAATTGCCGAACTTGCGGATGATGCCCGCCGAGGCATCCAGGTAAAACAGCAGAAAACCCACGCCGATCAGCAGATAGCCGATAAAGAACAATGCCGCGGCGTTATTGCTCCAGATGCCCTCGGAATGTACCGGCAAGGGATACAGGAACGTCCACATGCCGGCATAGCCGCCGACAAATATCGCGATGATGATGGCTAGCGCACCCAACAGGAACAGCATGTAGTTGGTCAGGAACGCCCACAAGTGCAACTTCACGTACTTGCGCAGAAAAAACCACATGACCGCAACAGTCGCCAGTGCCGTAGTACCCACCATGCCAGCACCATGCATGGTAAGGATCTCGTAGAACAGCTTGGGGCCGACACCCGCCCAAGTAGCTTGGGTCAGGCGCATGCTCAGACCCAGCAGCATCATCAGCACGAACAGCACCACCGCAGTGATGATGTAAAGGTCAAAGACTATGCGTTCGCTGCGCGGGAGTTTTTCATCCGCGGGATAGAGTTCCAGTGAGCTCATGGTGTGTGTCCTCCGGTGGGGGCGACAACATTCAGCTGGGCCGTCATCACGTGATGGCCGAGACCGCAGTACTCGAGGCAGTTGATTGTGTAGTTACCCGGCTGCTTGAAGGTGTAAAGAATCTTGTTGGTGTAGCCTGGCATAGCCTGGGTTTGCACCACGATGCGGTCATTCGGCGCATAGATGGCAAAGCCGTGATTGACGTCGGCGCTGGTCACTTGGAATTCAACCGGAACACCGGCAGTGATCTGAGTGGTGCTCAACTCCCAGGACCACTGGTGGCCGACCACATTGACGACCTGCTTGGCGGCCAGCGGTGCATGTTGCGGCGGAATCGGGAAATGCCGGAGCGTGATAAAACTGCCCACGACAAAGATCACCAGCAGCAGCGCAAACAACCAGCGGCGCACCACGTTGGAATGCTTGTGGATGTGTTCAGCGACTTTCGCATCTGCGGACTTGCCGGCCTGGATGATCACGTAGATGAACCCCAGCGAGACCAACCCAATACCGACAAGTGCATCAATCCAGACATCGGTCTCGTTAATCATGTCATTACCCCAGGATGCATGAATTACGGCGTGGTAATCTCCGCCGTGCATATTCGATTGTCAAGATATTTTTTGCGCACAGTACGCGTGTAATTACGCGTGCCAATGAAACATCCGGCAAAACACGTGTAAATATTTGATACACGTGAAATTGCAATCCCGTAAAGTCTCGCTAACTATTTTGTTTTCACCGGCGGATCCAGAAATTAGTACAGTTTATGTACCACAAGCCGGTTAAATCTTGCGTAATAAAATCAACAGTGAAGCTTATGCGGGCGGATGTGCTGCATGGTTGAGCCACTGTAGCGCGACGCCCTGCAGCGATTTACGGAGGCTTGGGTTCAATTCAGCAACACGCTTGCGTCAGGCGATGGTGCACGGTGAACAGCGCGTATTAACCGAGGCGGTCTGCAACGCTGGTCGCGTTCAACAGATGCAAATCAAATTGCGGGGGCGTGGGAATATTCGATTTCGCTGGTATGCCGCGCGATCCCTGTGGCACGTCTGGGTCCCAGGCAATCCCACACGCCGACTGTCCGCAGGCTTAATCTCAGTGGATTTCCTTCATCAGGGCCTCCAGCCGGCCCTGGTTCATGATTTGCTGTTTTTCCATGTCAGCCGCAGCCTTTTCGGCGGTGGCTTTGTTTATGGCCTTGCCCACCTGGATAACACCGAGCATGCCAAACATGTGGTGCGGATTGCATTCATACAGGTACACGCCCTCCTGGGTGAACTTTACTGTGATGTCCATACTAACTTCGCCGGTCCAGCTCTGGGCGCCCTTAGGCACCAGATAGGATTGGCTGTCGTGGCCGGCATCAGCGGCTACGAAATGCACTGAATCTCCGGGCTGAATGTGCAGAAAGTTCGGTTCGAATACGAAGGTGCCTCCCGTGCCGGCATTCAGTTCTTTCACGGTGTAATCCTTGGCGTAGGCTCCGGCACTTAGCAATGACAAAGCCAAAACTGTGCTCAGTACAAGTTTCGTATTCATGATTGCCTCCAAATTCTTCGGCAAATGCATGGTATTAAAAGAGACTGTCAATGGAACTGCCTCAGACCTGGATTGACAGCATGTAGCGTGCAGTAACATCATCTCACAAAATTCCATTCGCCGGCATCCAGACCAGCGCGCAAATCGAGTGGCGCTGGCGCAGTTGAATTCGCCGGTAAGAGGGCGTGAGATGAGTGTCGGGTGGAAACTGCGCGATTTCGAATCGGCCGATCTCGAGGCCATTGTGCGGCTGGATGCAGAATCGAAGACGACGGACGAACCCCCGGTCTTTAGCCTCGCAGACGTTGTCAAATGCGTCGATAGCTATCCTGCCGTTGTGGCGATGGCTGGCGGGGAGTTGGTGGGTGCAGCGGTGAGCCGCGTAGATGTCGATCGCGCT
>DATEHU010000020.1 GCA_035279405.1 Gammaproteobacteria bacterium | reverse complement strand
TAGAGCACGATTCCAGAAGGCTGAATCGTAAAGAGGGGATTCACAAGCGGCTGGGTTTCTGATTCAAGATGCTGGCTGGGGTTGGGGGCCAGCATCGCATGGCAAGACCCTATTCACAGGACCTTCGGGAGCGGGTGGTGGGTTCGGTGGCGAGCGGACGCTCGTGCCGGGCAACGGCGGCGCTGTTTGGGGTAAGCGTCGCCAGCGTGGTGAAGTGGTCGCAGCGATGGCGGGCGACCGGCAGTGCGGCGGCCAAGCAGATGGGCGGCTGGAAGCAACTGCTGCTGCTGAGCGAGCGGGCCTGGTTGTTGGCGCGGCTTGCCGAGAAACCCGACCTGACGTTGCGCGCGTTGGTGGCCGAGCTGGCAGAGCGCGGCACCCCGGCGAGCTACGGGGCGGTGTGGCGGTTCTTCAAGCACGAAGGCATCACGTTCAAAAA
The DNA here is from genome assembly GCA_035279405.1 of Gammaproteobacteria bacterium. Lineage (NCBI taxonomy): Bacteria > Pseudomonadati > Pseudomonadota > Gammaproteobacteria > Gammaproteobacteria bacterium. Next base: position 618 of record DATEHU010000020.1, on the reverse strand, counting down.
AAAGCCTGCACGCCAGCGAACAGGACCGCGCCGACATCGCCCGCCGCCGCGCCCGCTGGAAGCAGCATCAAGGCCGGCTTGACCCGCGCCGCCTGGTGTTCATCGACGAGACCTGGGCCAAGACCAATATGACCCGCCGCTCCGGTCGCTGTGCCCGCGGTGCCCGCCTGGTCGCCAAGGTGCCGCACGGCCGCTGGCGCACGCTGACCTTTCTGGCCGCCTTACGCTGCGACCGGATCGCCGCACCCTGCGTCATCGACGGACCGATCAACGGCACCACCTTCCGCGCCTATGTCGATCAGTTCCTCGTCCCCACCTTGAACGCCGGCGATGTCGTCATCATGGACAATCTCGGCAGTCACAAGAGCCAGGCCGTGCGCCAGCTAATCCGCGCCGCTGGCGCCAAGCTGTTCTTCCTGCCGCGCTACTCACCCGATCTGAACCCGATCGAGCAGGTCTTCTCAAAACTCAAAACCCTGCTGCGCAAAACCGATCCGCGCAGCACCGAAGCCACCTGGCGCAGCATCGGCGCACTCCTCGATTGCTTTACCGCCGAGGAATGCGCCAACTACCTCGTTAATGCCGGTTATGCTTCGGCTTAAGAGGATCGTGCTCTAG
>DATEHU010000019.1 GCA_035279405.1 Gammaproteobacteria bacterium | reverse complement strand
CCACTGCCAGCGGTATTTTCCGCCGACGCGGACGTCCATCTCGCACACCGGCATGTCCCAGCCGCCGTAGCCCTGCCACCTCGACACGAGCTCGGGCTTGGTATGGGCATCCCACACCAATTGACGGGGCGCATTGAACCGGCGCGTGACGCGAACTTCGCGATCACTTGGCGATGTAACTTCTGCTGGCGTTGGCATCGTTCTTCTCCTTGGGTTTGTTGATACGGCTGCTTGCTCAGGGGACAAAGGACCGCGCCGCGGCGCGACAAGCTCGCCCTATTTTCTTCGTTTCGATTTTGCGGGCTTGCCTTTGAGTTGGTCGAGCAGCGCATCGAGGCGCCGGTAGTTCTGCTCGAAGATTTCGCGGTAGCGCTCGATCCAATCCACGGCTTCCTCCAATCGTTTTGCTTCGAGGCGGCGCGGGCGGCGCTGCGCATCGATGTCGACGGAGATGAGCCCTGCGTGTTCCAGCACTTTGAGGTGCTTGGAGATGGCAGGCTGGCTCATCGCAAACGGCTCGGCGAGTTCCTGAACCGATGCTTCGCCGGTGGCCAAGCGTGCCAGAATGGCGCGCCGGGTGGGATCGGCGAGCGCGGCGAATGTGAGGGTCAGGCGGTCGGAAGTGTGCATAACCGATGGTTTTTATAACTCTTTGGTTATATACAATCGCAACCGACGGCTGTCAATAGTCGAGCGAGCCGGGACGCGCGCGGTCGAGCGCCACTGTTCAATAAACCCTCTACCAGCAGCAGCGTTCATTGGGTAGCTGGCGAGATGGCGAACTGGCTACGGGGAGCTCCTAGACGCGCGCCACGCGGGTCCACGCCTGCGCGACCGGATGGTCGGGCCACGGATCGTTGCCGTACGTATACCCCTCGAGCCACGCGAGCCGTCCATCGCGTACGAACAACGTGAGCCCGATGGCGTCGGGGGAATCGCTCAACGTGGCATGCAGCGACACTTCGAGAGCAGGCGGCGTGATCGTCGGCACGTCAGGGGGTACTTGAAAATGCGAAAAGAAGCCGACGCCACTCAACTCACGTCGAACGATGCGCGCATGCTCGTATTGATAAGCGATCTGCGCAGCCACCGGCGTCGGGTGGGCGATGATCTCTTGCATCGCAGATCGCTCTAAGGCCTGCAATTCTGGCGTTGGGTGGTCGAGTGGCTGCACGTTGGGATTCTGCTGATCGAACAGGCGACTGGCGGTCTAACGATCACGTTAGACGGCAAAAAGGATCATATATATGCATGCTCGCGAAGCGACCATGATCGATCGCTCTACCGTCAGTTTCAACGCCGAGCTAGCCTTGGCACGGCGACGGAATATACTTCTAGATGCCCCGGATGGCTCCGGCGTTCGCGGCAACAATGCACACGTGTGATCATCGCAGTACCACTCGAACTGGGTATTTCCATGTCCACCCGCCTCGCTCGCCGGGAAACCGGCCAAAGCGCTGTCGGTCGCGCCTGGAACCCCCAAGGAGATACGATGAGCGTTCTAGAAATCACCTACTGATCTGCGCGCCCCTGGGCGCGACTATGCGACATTGCGCGCCGCGATTGAATCGTATGGCGCATGGTGCCACCCGCTTGAGTCGACTTGGCTGGTGGCCACATCCGATTCGACTGCGTCTGTGCGGGACAAACTGCGATCGCACATTGACGCTAACGACGGTCTGCTTGTGAACGGTGTGACCGCGTCCGCGGCCTGGTTCGGACTGTCCAACGACGTCTCGGCATGGCTTAGGAACCAGTTGGGGAGTCTGGCCAGCTTCTGAGTCGGCGACATGGTTTGCAGTCCGGAGCTGCAAACCAACCACGCGCTCCTGAGCCTCGCTAGGTGTACGACCACAGACAGCCTGCCTGCCTAACGCCCCAGTTAAGCTGCAAAGGATTCAAATAAGAGTGCGCGCGCCAGCGCGCACTATCAATAGCGATCCTTTGTCAGCTTCAACGCACGTTAGAGAGCAGGCGTGAGGGATTCAGAACGACGAGCGGGTCGCGCAGAAATGTCCCTGTGCCGTGGTCGGTTTACCGCGCTGCCCGACGGCCATTGCGAGTCCGCCATCGACCCAGCGGCCAGCGAAGGAGTTGCTGTCGGCGTGGAACACCTCGAGAAACGTGCCTGAGTCCGTCCATCGCAGGAAAGGATTGCCAAAGATCAAGGAAAGTCGCCGACGAGCCGAGTCGAACGAGACAAGCACGCCAGGATCGTTCGGGAGACGACTACTCAATGAGGTCGCGGCGCCCTCGTGCCCAGGGAAACGAAAGCGCGAATCCATGCCGCCGAACAGTGGATAGGTCAGATTGCTGTTGCCGCAACGGACCCCGCCTTCGCAACGGACGTAGCGATGCACGGTGTCGGTGGGCTCAAGGATGAGTTGACCGGCACGCACGGTATCGAGTTCCGTGGCCGGAAGCCCAGCGGTAGCAACGACGATCAACGTGAACTGTCCTCGTAGGCTTGCTGGGTCGAACCTTTGTGGAATAGGTGGCGGCTGATTGGATGTGCCGGTTCGACTGCCATCGGTGGCTGGGTCACTCCAGCGGATGTCGCTCCACCGAGCGTCAGCGGTAACTGGCGGGCACGTTCGCGCCGACGCAGTCAGGTCGTGTGAGGGGCGCGCTGCGCGGCAGCCACTGGTCGCTAAGCCAATGAGAATGCCGAGTATTCTTGTCCGCGAACCTATTCCCAAAATCGAGATCTCCTTTCATTGGATCGAAAGCTGTTGCTCTCTAACTATCATCGTATGCTGCGTGAATGCACTGTGGTGTGCCTTACGCTGCATGCTTATCCTGCGAAGTTCCTCAATGTATCGCAAGGGCTCGCTGCATAAGTACACGCGCACTGCTCAGCTAACTCGCACCAGATTGTATAGGGCAGTTCCGCCGCGCGCCGGTCGCACCACCGTGTTTAGGCTGCGACGGCTTGCAGTAGAATGAACGCGGGCATCGCCTAGACGCCGAGCGCGGAAGCGAGAGTCATAGGCGACCGCCGGCCGGCGAACGCCGACGCGGCGACTTCGGGCAGATTCTGATCGACTGCATATCGCCGACAACACGCGATGCACAACCGGCGGTCTTCCGAGGACGGGCGTGATAGCCTGAGCGCCGAAGTGGTAGCGCCTAACACGCAGCTCATAGAGAACACAAGAAAAGCGCCCGCGGAGCGGGCGCAAATCTCGAGACCGTGTGTCAACCGACCATACCGCCGTGCTCGGACGTCAGCTCGCCCGGCTCGCTGGCGCCCGCTCCTGCTCCACCAACGGCATCACCTGGTCCGCAAACCGCTCCATCTCCTCGAACTGCGGACTGCACTGCAGCAACAACAAATTGAGCCCCGCCTTCTCCAGATCGATGATCCGCTCGGCCACCTGCTCCGGCGTCCCCACCAGCCCCGCACGCAACCCACGGTTAGACACCGAGTAATCCTCGAGACTCACCTGCTGCTCGAGCTTCGTGTTCGAGATCCAATCCTGATAGTTGTTGTACCCTGGCGAACCCGGCGACACGTTCGTGATCCGCTCGAGCTCACGCTTCGCATCCGCCTCCGAGTCGCGCACGATGAAATACGCCGCCATGCCGTACGTCATCGGCTCCGGATCCACGGCTTCCCGCCGCTGCTTCATGTCCGCAATCTTGGGCTCGATCCGCTCCGGCGGATCCCCGTGCATCACGTACGCATCGCACGCCCGCGC
>DATEHU010000018.1 GCA_035279405.1 Gammaproteobacteria bacterium | reverse complement strand
TGATATGTCCGGTTGAATTAGCAAGTGAAATGTCCGCTTTTCGGGCTGTGAAGGTAGGAGACCATGCTGGGCATGGACTCTTACACACAAGCCGCGGTGGAGCGGGCAATGAAGGTACAGGAAGTGATGTTGCAGGCGATGGGGAAGAAGATCACGTGGTGGCAAGCGGCGGAGATCCTGGGCATCAGCGACCGGCACATGCGGCGCTGGCGGGAACGCTACGAGGAGTTCGGATTCCGCGGGCTGTTCGATCGCCGGCGCGGGCGGCCTTCGCCGAAACGCGAGCCGGTGGCCAGCGTGGAGCGCGTGCTGGGGCTGTACCGGGATCGGTATTTCGATCTGAACGTGCGGCATTTTCACGAGAAGCTGCAGAGCGAACACCAGATTCGCCTGAGCTACAGCTGGGTGAAAGGGATTCTGCAAGGAGCAGGGCTGGTGGCACGAGGCCGCAAGCGGGGAGTGCACCGCCAGCGAAGAGCCCGGCGGCCCTTGCCGGGGATGCTGCTGCACATCGACGGCAGCCGGCACCGCTGGCTGGGAGACCAGCGCTGGCACGATCTGATCGTGATCCTGGACGACGCCACCAGCCAGATCTACTACGCGCAACTGGTGGAAGAGGAATCGACGCAGACGGTGATGGCGGCGCTGTGCGAGGTCATCGGGCGGCAGGGATTGTTCTGCGCATTGTACAGCGATCGCGGAAGCCATTTCTGGCTGACGCCGAAGGCCGGCGAGGCCGTGGATCGCCACCGTCTGACGCAGGTGGGCCGGGCGTTGCACGAACTGGGCGTGCGCATGATTCCCGCCTATTCTCCGCAAGCGCGGGGACGCAGCGAGCGTAATTTTGGTACCTGGCAAGGGCGATTGCCGCCAGAGTTGCGCTTGCGCGGCATCACCACGGTGGAAGCGGCGAACCGATTTCTGCGGGAGGAATACATCGCGGAATTCAACGCGCGCTTCCGAGTGCAACCGGCACAGGCCGGCAGCGCGTTCACGATCTGCCGGCGCCGCGATTGGGAGGAGGTATTTTCCTTGCAGTTCGAGCGCGCCGTGGGCCGGGACAACACGGTGAGCTTTCAAAATCTCTGGTTGCAGATTGAAGCGGTCCGTTGGCGCGGGACGCTGGCCGGCTGCACGGTGACCGTGCGGCAGCACTTGGATGGAACGCTCAGTCTGCGCTACGGGCCGCACTGCGTGGGGCGTTATACCGGGCAAGGCGTGCCGTTGCGGGAACGAGTCGGCGGGCGAAAAGCTGTGGAAAAGCCGCTACGTGGAAAACCAAAAACAGGTTTTCCCCTTCGCTTGGAAATCCCGCAAACCCGGCGGGATTCCCACTTTCCCACAGCTACGGCGACGGCGGGTCC
>DATEHU010000017.1 GCA_035279405.1 Gammaproteobacteria bacterium | reverse complement strand
TCCGTGCCGCGAACGGTTGCCCGTCGCGCGGTGCGCTCTTACCGCACCTTTTCACCCTTGCCTGTGCCTTGCGGCCATCGGCGGTGTGTTTTCTGTGGCACTGTCCGTGGGCTCGCGCCCCCCAGGCGTTACCTGGCATCCTGTCCTGTGGAGCCCGGACTTTCCTCTGCGCGTAAACGCAGCGGCTGCCCGGCCAGCTCCGCACTCATTATACCGGAGCGACGCAGGCGTATTGCTCCTCCGGGAATACCGGGATTACTTGCGTCCGGCGATTTCCAGGGCCTTGGCGTACAGCGGGTTTCTCCGCACGCCGCTGATGCGTGCCGCAATATCCACCGCCTGCTTGATAGGCAACTCTTCCAACAGAATGCGTAGCACCCGTTCCGCCTCGATGTCCGACGTCCCGGATTGCGCCGGTACGCTAGCGGCGACCAGGACCACGGCTTCGCCTTTGGGCGCTTCGGCCTCCGCAGCCAGTTGCGTGGCGAGTTCCATCAGCGTTCCGCTGCTCACCGTCTCGTGCAGTTTCGTGAGCTCGCGCGCAACTACGGCGTCGCGCTCCGCGCCCAGGGTTTGCGCCATGTCCGTGAGTGAATCCCGCAGGCGGTGCACTGCTTCATAAAACACCAGGGTGCGGGCTTCGGCCGCCAGTTCGGTAAGCCGAGCGCGACGCGCGGCCGCCCTAGCCGGCAAGAACCCCTCAAAGGCAAAGCGGTCGGTGGGCAGGCCGCTCACCGACAGCGCGGCTATCAGGGCGCTCGGTCCGGGGATGGGGCTCACGGTCACGCCCGCGGCACGCGCGGCGCGCACCAGAGTGAATCCCGGGTCGCTGATGAGCGGCGTACCGGCATCCGACACCAACGCCACGGACTCGCCTGCGAGCAGCCTGGCCAGTACACGCGGCGTGCACTCGGTCTCGTTGTGATCGTGCAGCGGCAGCAGCGGCGTGCGCAGACCGAAATGCGCGAGCAGCGCGCGTGTATGGCGCGTGTCTTCGGCGGCAATCAACTGCACCTCAGCCATGACCCGCTGCGCGCGCGGCGAAAGATCTTCGAGATTGCCGATGGGCGTGGCCACTACATAAAGCACGCCGGCGCCGTGTTTTGCCATTTCCGTTCCCCGGTTTTCCCGCCAGCCGTTGCTGCAGGTATGATGAGCGCAGGTCCATCCTGCACTGGAAACCGAAATTCATGCAAGGCGATCTCCCTCGCGCGCGACTGCGGCGCTACGGCCTGGCAGTCGTGTTGCTCGGTCTGCTCGCAGGCTGCGCGGTCACGCCGCCACAGCCCGTACCCCAGGGCCGCGCCGCACAGGCGCAGCAGTTGCTCCAGCAGGGAAACTATGCGGCCGCCGCCCAGCTTTATGAGTCACTGGCCGCGGGCGCGCAGGCGCAGGCGCGTGACGAGTATCTGGTCAGCGCGGCGGAAGCATGGTGGCAAGCCTCTCAGGGACAGAAGGCGTGGAAACTTCTCGGCGAGGTGCAGCCGGCCTTTCTCACTCCAGGTCTGAACGCGCGCGCCGAATTGCTCAAGGCGCAAATGGATTTTGCCGCACGCCAGCCACAAGTGGCTCTCAAGCATCTGCAGTTTCCGTTGACGGCACTCCCCGACGAGCTCAAGGCACGTACCCTGTTGCTGCGCGCACAAGTCGAAGCCGCGCTCGGCAATACGCTGGGCGCCGTTGAGGACCTGAGCGCACGGGAAAATTATCTGGCCGGCAATCCTGCCGCCATCCATGACAATCATCAGCGCATCTGGCAGCTCATCTTCCAGAGCCATGCCTCGTTCAATATGCAGGCGCTGCCACCGGGAATTTCCCAGACCGCGCGCGGCTGGCTGGTGCTCGGCAACCTCACGCGCAATATCTGGCAGCAACCGCGCAATATGTTGCAGCAGCTCCAGGCCTGGCAGGTGCAGTTCCCCAATCATCCCGCGGAACTGGATATCGTTCCCGAGCTGATCGCCAAGCAGCAGGCGCTGGTGACCTACCCCGCGCGCATTGCGCTGCTGCTGCCGCTGTCGGGCGCGTATCAATCAGTCGCCGATGCGGTGCGCGACGGCCTGTTTGCCGCCTATTTCCAGCTGGCCGGCAACGGCAGCGCACCGGCGGTCACGCTGTATGACGCCGGCGCAACCGCAGCCAGCGCGCAGGCGGCTTATCGGCAAGCAGTAGCTGCGGGCGCGGACATGGTGGTCGGGCCATTGATCAAGAACAGCGTAAGCGGCATTGCCGCGCTGGGCGCGCTGCCGGTACCGGTGCTGGCGCTCAATACGCTCGACGCTAACCAGGCATCGCCCGCGGGACTGTTCCAGTTCGGCTTGCCACCCGAGGACGAGGCCACACAGGTTGCCAATCGCGTGAGCGCCGAAAACCTGACGCGCGGCTTGGCGCTGGTGCCACAGGGCGATTGGGGCACGCGCGTGCTGAACGCATTTGCCACGCGCTTTACCCAGCTGGGTGGCAACTTGTTGGGTACGCAGACCTATACGCCGGGCGCGAACGATTATTCCGTGCCCATCACGCGCCTGCTGAATCTGAACGACAGCCAGTACCGCGAAGAACAGCTGGCGGCATTTCTCGGCACCAGCCTGCAATTCGAGCCGCGGCGGCGCCAGGACATCCAGTTCATTTTTCTGGCGGCGAACGCCAGTGACGCCAGGCTCATCCGGCCGCAATTGCGGTTTTTCCACGCCATCAACGTGCCGGTGTATGCCACGTCGCAGGTTTACCAGCCGGACGCTCCGGCCGACGATGACCTCGACGGCATTACCTTCGATGACATGCCTTGGACGCTGGAGACCAGTGGCGCCGCCGCCACCACCCGCGCCACCGTGACGTCCTTGTGGCCGAACAATTTCTCGAGCAACAGCCGCCTGTACGCACTGGGCTTCGACGCCTGGCGGCTCATTCCGCTGCTCTACCAGGGTCACGCGTTCAACATTTCCGTACAGGGCATGACCGGCCTGTTGAGCATGACGCCCGACGGCCGCATTCACCGCCAACTGGATTGGGCGACGTTCATCAACGGCATGCCACAGTTGCTGACACCGCTGGCGGCGCCGACGGCGCCGATCGTGGCCGCGCCCGGTCCGTCTCCGTGAATCTCGCGCCGCATCTGGCTGCGGGCCAACGTGCCGAGGATCAGGCTCTGGAATTGCTGCGCCATGCCGGTCTCAAGCTGCTGGTGCGCAATTACCGCTGCCCACAGGGCGAACTGGACTTGGTGATGGCCGATGGTGAAGCCCTGGTGATAGTGGAGGTACGTTACCGCCGCGACCGGGGTTTCGGCAGCGCCGCGGAAACCGTAACCACGCGCAAACAGGACAAACTGCTGCGTGCGGCGCAGCACTTTTTACGCCAAGACGCCCACTATCGCCGCCGGCCGCTGCGCTTCGATGTAATCGCCGTGACCGAAGACGCCCACGGCGCAGCGCAAACCGAATGGATCAAGGACGCCTTCCGTGCTGATTTCTGACATACGGTCATTGTCAAAATGATGCATCTGCACTCCAGCCAGCATATAAAATCTCCCTTCACTCCCCGGTACGAAAGGGGGGCGCGCGCTGCGCGCGCGGGAGGATTTGGTCTTGACAGCTCTTCTCATGCCTGTCCTTGGCTTCAAACAGGAGAACACACTTCGTGGACCTGAATGCCCGTGTTACCCAGCTCTTCACCGACAGCATCGCCACCAAGCAGGCGGCGCTCAAGATACTCGTGCCGGCCATCGTTACCGGCGGCCAGCTCATGGCCGTGGCACTGAAGCAGGGCCACAAGATCATGAGTTGCGGCAACGGCGGCTCGGCGGCCGATGCCCAGCACTTTTCCGCGGAACTCCTCAATCGCTTCGAGCGCGAGCGCGCACCACTCGCCGGTATTGCTCTCACCACGGACACCTCGACGCTGACCTCGATTGCCAACGATTACCACTATGACGAGGTATTCGCCAAGCAGCTGCGCGCGCTCGGCCAGCAGGGCGACGTGCTGCTGGCGATCTCCACCAGCGGCAATTCGCCGAACGTGGTGCGCGCCATGCAGGTGGCACGTGAGAAAAACGTGCATATCGTGGCGCTCACCGGCCGCGACGGCGGCAAGATGGCGTCGCTGCTGCAAGCGCCGGACGTCGAGATTCGCGTGCCCGCAAAAGTCACCGCGCGCATCCAGGAAGTGCACCTCCTCGCGCTTCACTGCCTCTGCGATCTGATTGACGCGCAGCTCTTCGGCGCGCGCGCCTGACATCGGTCCGCAACGCGCGCAGCAGGGAGGCACACGCGTGCATGCATTGATTTGCATCAATTTCCTTGACGCTCCCTTGCGCTAGAGTGCCTTGTCAATCGACACGCAGCAGGGGTCGGCGCAATTTCCATGGAATTGAAACAGCAAATCGTGCTGGTCACCGGAGGCGGCCGCGGCTTGGGTCTGGCCATTGCCAGGGCGTTCGCCGCTGAGGGCGCGCGCATCGTGGTGAACTATCTGCGCAGCCGCGAGCCCGCGGAAGCGCTCGCGGCCAAATTCGGTCCGAAACAGGCACTGGCTTTGGCCGCAGACGTCACCCAGTCCGATCAGGTCGGGGCGATGTTCCAAGCCGCCGAGCGGCATTTCGGCCAGCCCGTGACCACGGTGGTCAACAACGCGCTGCCCGATTATGCGTTCAACGGCGAGGCGCGCGCCAAGGCGCTCGAGATCAAATGGGATGCTTTTGCCGCGCAACTGCAGGGTGCGATCGGCGGTGCGCTCAATACCACGCAAGCCGCGGCGCCGGCCATGCGTGCGCGGCATTACGGGCGCATCATCAACATCGGCAGCAACCTGTTCCAGAACCCCGTAGTGCCTTATCACGATTACACCGCCGCCAAGGCCGCGTTGCTGTCGCTCACCCGCACGCTGGCGGCGGATCTCGGCCCAGACGGCATCACGGTGAACATGGTTTCGGGCGGCCTGCTGCGCACCACCGATGCCAGCCGGGCCACGCCGCCAGCGGTGTTCGACACGATTGCCGCCGGCACCCCGCTGCGGCGCGTCACCACACCGGAGGAATTCGCCGATGCCGTGCTGTTCTTCGCCTCACCCTGGGCACGTGCGGTAACCGGCCAGAACCTGATCGTGGACGGCGGGCTGGTCAAGAACTGACAGGGGTTATCCGCGGGCGCGGATCGCGTTGTCAACGCTGCGCACTGCGTGCACGCACTTCCGCAAACGTCCAGTCGCGGAGCAGCGTTCCGTTCTCCCATACCGTAGTCATCGCGTCTTCCCAGGCGGGATCGGGCACCAACGCGTCGGCGGCAATTGCGCCGTGCGGCAACGCCACGGTTTTGAAGGTGCCATGCTCGCGGTGGCGCACCAGCGTGAGACGCCCGCGTTTGGACGCCTTGGAATGGTCGGTAACCGGATCCTTGAATACGTCCGTCCAAATGCCGTTGATGCGCACGGCGGAACACTTGAGCGCAAACTTCTGGGTGTCGCGGTTCATTTTCTGCAGGAGCGCACCGCCCATCCCGAACGCGATGTTGTCGGCGGAGTAACGCGCGTGCGTGATGCGCTCCAGGATCGCGCGGATCGAATCGGGATTCACACCGTCGCCCTGGATCACGCGCACGTGATTCAGCACGCGGTAGCCCTTGCGGTTCAGCGTGCTGCCGAACGCCGCATTCAGCAGCCTGAGCGTCTGATGGACAATGTCGGCCGGGTCACCCGAGTCGGGCCGTACCACGAGCGTCGCACCGCTCGCGATGACCTCCTGGCGCAACGCGCCGCCCCACATGGCTTCGACTGCGTGGAACACATCGTAGCTGTCGGACACGCAGGCGAGCACGCTGCCGGGTTTGGCGAACTGGCGCAGCATGTTGCGGTAGGCTTCCAGCTCGCGGTCCCGGCCCCAGGCGGTAATGGTGCTGTGCTCGGCTGCGGGAATCGAGTAGCCCGCCATGGGCTCGCCATAATATGCACGCGCCGCCAGTACGCCGAGAATCGTGTCGCTGCCACGGAAGTTGACGAGGTGCGCCATGCCGCCGAGCGCCGCCGATTCCGCGCTTGACACACCGCGCGCGCCGAAGTCGTGGAGCTTGAACGCAAGTTGCGCGGCTGGATCGTCGCTGGTTTTGTCGAGATATTCCCGGATCGTCTGCCGGACGTGCCAACTTACGGTCGCGACCGTCACCGGGTACCACACACGCATCAGCAGGGTTTCAACGTAGGACGGCAACCAGAAACATGCGGGATCGGTGCTTTCGATCGTCATCAGCGCCTGGTGCGTGGGCACCAGCGTGCCCTCCGGCACGGCGCGGATGCGCAACGGCAGTTTCCCGCCGTGCGCCACCACGATGTGCCGCCAACCCGCCGCGTTGAACGGCTCGCCATGTGCGGCGAAAAACTCCTGCGCCTCCTCGATCATCGGCGTCGTCACCGGCCGGGTAAGGTATTCCTTGAGGATCGACTGCAGGCCGAAAAACAGCGTGCGCTCGTACACGCCGCCGCGACTCTCCAGGTAAAAGAACGTCGCGTCCACTCCCGGCGGATACTGCAGCCAGTGGCTCGCCTTGTAGCTGTCGGTGTTGAGAATCAGGTTGGCGGTGACGTGCATGCAAACACACGATACCGCGGGTGCCATCCGCATGCACTCTCTGTCTGTGGCGCAGGTCGGCTTACCGAAGAATATGCGTGGAATCGACAACGCCGGATGCGCGTCAGGCATTTTCCTCCCTGCCGGAACGCGATCCCGCAAACCGGTTGCGTACTCGCCGCTTGCGGCGCCGGTAAGCCTGTGTACAAACGCAGCCGCCCCCACCACGCGAAAATCGCCTGATTAATCAGACATCGGGCCTGCGAATCACACCGGCCAAGTCCGGATAAAAACCCATATTTGTGACGGCCAAAAGGCGATTCCGGCCGCATGGGGTGCGCGATTCCCCGGGAAATACTTGATTTGAGCGCCAACCGCCCCCACCTGAACCGGATACGGAGGGGGTGCCAATGGCATCCACAGCCCGTCATGACTGAAGTACAAAAACTTGCCGAGTTCGTGCACGCGGCCGATTTCCGCCGCGTCAGCCAAGCTGCGGTCAAGCAACTCAAGATCCGCGTTTTGGACACACTGGGTGTCGCGATCGCCGCCCTGGATGCGGCCCCGATGGTCGCGATCCGCAGGCTCACCGAATCCCTGGGCGGGAACCCGCAGGCCACGCTCATCGGCGGCGGACGCACCGCGGTGGATCGTGCGGCGTTCCACAACATCGCCTTGAGTCGTTATCTCGATTACATGGACAGCTATCTCGCACCCGGAGAAACCTGCCATCCGTCGGACAACATCGGTGCGGTGCTGGCCGCCGCCGAAAGCGCGAACGCGAGCGGCAAGGATTTTCTCACAGCCGTCGCGATCGCCTATCAGGTGCAAACCAGATTGTCCGATGTGGCCCCGGTCAGGGCTCACGGCTTCGATCACACCGTACAGGGCGCGTACGCGGTAGCCGCGGCCAGCGCCAAAGCGCTGCGCCTCTCGCCCGCCCAGATCGCCAATGCGGTGGCCATTTCCGGTACCGCGAACAATGCCTTGCGCGTCACACGCACCGGTGACCTGTCCAACTGGAAAGGTCTCGCCTATCCCGAAGTCGGCAAGGAAGGCACGTTTGCCGCGCTGCTTGCGCGCGCCGGCATTACCGGGCCGGCCCAGGTCTTCGAAGGCAACAAGGGATTCAAGCAAACCATCGCGGGAGATTTCTCCATGGATTGGGCGCATGAGGATCTGGAAAGCGTGCTGCGCACCATCATCAAGAAGCACAACGCCGAGATTCATTCGCAATCCTCCCTCGAGGCGGCCATCGCGGTCCGGCGCCAGGTCAGATTCAACGCCGACCGGATACGCAGCGTGCGCGTCAAAACCTTTCAGGTCGCCTACGACATCATCGGCGGCGGCGAGGAAGGCGACAAGCACGCAATCCGCACCAAAGAGGAAGCGGATCACTCGCTGCCATACATGGTGGCGGCCGCCTTGCTGGACGGCGAAGTACAACCCGCCCAATACGCAGCACAGCGAATCGTGCGCGGCGATATCCAGGCGCTGCTGAAGAAGGTGACGGTGTTGCCGGATGCGGATTACTCAAAACGCTTTCCCGCCGAAATGCCGAGTTCCGTCGAGGTGGAGTTCGACGACGGCACCACACTGGCGGCGACTGCCGCAAGCTATCACGGGTTCCACACCAATCCATTCGATTGGGCCGCGGCCGTGGAAAAATTCTCGAAGCTTGCGACGCCTTTTACCGGCAGCCGCCTGTGCGACCGGATTGCACACAGCGTGGAGCAGCTGGAAAGCCACGGCGTGCGGGATCTGACCGCACTGCTGGCCGAGATACCGCGGGAGCGGCTGAATTCGACGACGCAGGCTGATTCACTGCCTGCTTCACACAAGGAGAGCAACCATGTTCAACACCAGTTTTGATTTTATTCCACGTGCGTATCGTCCCGAGAAACCGCGCAAGATCGGCCTCACCGAGATTCGCGCACCCTACTATTCGACCTTCGGCACCCGTCACCTCGCGGATGTGCTGGAAGTGGCCGGACAATGGGTGGACGGCATCAAGTGGGCGGGAGGCTCCTTCTCGCTGGTGCCGCGCGAGCAGGTGCGTGCGTTCAGCGATCTCGCCCACAAGTACGACGCGTACGTGTCCTCGGGCGGCTGGATCGAAACCGTCCTGCGCTACGGCCCGGAGGCGGTCGAAAAATATCTCAAGGAGGCCAGAGAGGTTGGCTTCGACGTCATCGAGATTTCCGCGGGGTTCCTCACCATGCCCACCAGCGGCATGCTGCGCCTGATCGAACAGGTCAAGAAAGCGGGATTCAAGGCCAAGCCCGAACTGGGCATCCAGTTCGGCTCGGGCGGTGATTCCTCCGAGGCCGAGCTCGCAGCCGAAGACAAGAAGGACACCGGCGATCTCGTCAACCGCGTGAAACGCGTGCTCGAGGCCGGTGCCGACATCGTCATGATCGAATCCGAAGGCATCACCGAGAATGTCGTGAAGTGGAATACCGCGCCCGCAGCCGCGGTCATCAACGGTGTGGGCGCCGAGCACGTGATGTTCGAGGCGGCCGATCCGCCGGTGTTTGAGTGGTACATCAAGAACTACGGCAACGAGGTCAACCTGTTCTGCGATCATTCGCAGATCCTGCAGCTCGAAGGACTGCGCCAGAATATCTGGGGCAACAAGTCCACCTGGGGCCGGATCGCGAATCCGGCGCCGCGCGCGAGCCACAGGTAACTTGCGCGGCGCGCCTGCGCGCGAGTCCAGCTCGGCGTTAAGCCAGCAGCTTCCCGGGATTCATGATCCCCTGCGGATCGAGTGCCGCCTTGATGCGGTGCATGAGCGCCATTTCCACCGCATCCTTGTAGTGCGGCAGCACATCGCGCTTGAGCTGGCCGATACCGTGTTCCGCGCTGATTGACCCGCCCACTTTGTGCACCCGGTCGTGCACCAGCGCCGAGATTTCATTCTGGCGCGCAAGCAACCGCTCCTCGGTCCAATCCGCGCCGCACGCCACGTTGTAGTGCAGATTGCCGTCGCCCAGATGTCCGAAGATCACGTGCTGAATGCCGGGGAACGCCTCGTCCAGCGCAGCATTCGTGGTACGCACGAAATCCGCCATGCGTGACACCGGAACCGATATATCGTGCTTGATGCTCTTGCCGGATTCCTTCTCCGCCAACGGGATGCTTTCGCGCAGATGCCAGAGCGCATGGCTTTGCGCGATCGATTCCGCGATGACGGCGTCCTGCACGCAGCCGGCCTCAATCGCCCCGCCCACCACGGCTTCAAAGCGCGCGCGCGCATGGGCCTCGGACTCGCTGTCCGACAATTCCAGCAGCGCGTACCAGGGATGGCTGGCCGAGGGTCCGTCGAAGGGCAGATGCTGCTGCGGAAAACAGCGCACCACCTGCTGCAGGCAATAACCCGCCATCAGCTCGAAGCCGGTGAGCGCGGCTCCCAGGCCGGCGCGCGCGCGCGCCAGCAGGGCCACCGCACTCTCGATTGAATCGAGCGCCAGCAGCGCCGTGCACTGCGCCACCGGTAGCGGATACAGCTTGAGTGTGGCCGCGGTCATCACGCCCAGCGTGCCTTCGCTGCCGATGAACAGGTCACGCAGTTCGTAGCCGGTGTTGTCCTTGCGCAATCCGCGCAGGCCGTGCCAGACATCGCCTTGCGCCGTCACCACCTCCAGCCCCAAGGTCAGTTCGCGCATGTTGCCGTAGCGCAATACCTGCGTACCGCCGGCATTCGTCGCCAGGTTGCCGCCGATCGTGCAACTGCCCTCGGCGGCGAGGCTCAGCGGAAACAAGCGGCCGGCGTCGCGCGCGGCCTGCTGCACCGATTGCAGAATGCACCCCGCCTCGACCTGCATGGTGTCGTTGTCGGTGTCGATACCACGAATCCGGTTCAGGCGTTGCAGCGACAGGATTAGCGCGCGACCCGAACCATCCGGCGTGGCGCCGCCGCACAGCCCGGTATTTCCGCCTTGCGGAACCACGGGGATACGCGCCTGCGCGCACTGGCGCACGACTGCGGCGACTTCTTCAGTGGAAGCAGGTCGCACCACGGCCAGCGGTGTCCCGCGATAGCGCTCGCGCCAATCCACCGCGTAGGCTTGCGCGTCCGTGCCTGTCAGCACCTGCGCGGCACCCACGGTGGCCCGCAGCGCATCCAGATGGTTCATGACCCGGGAATCTCGCATTCGACAACCAGCAACTGGATCAGGCGCCGGCCATCAGACTGCGGCAAACACCAGACTGGCATTGGTGCCACCGAATCCGAAACTGTTCGACATCACGGTGGCCAGTTTTGCAGCGCGGCTCTCACGCAGAATCGGAAAGCCCTCGGCACGCGGATCGAGAGTTTCGATGTTCGCCGAACCGGCCATGAAACCGTCGCGCATCATCAACAGGCTGTAGATCGCCTCATGCACACTGGCCGCGCCGAGCGAATGACCGGTCAGTGCCTTGGTCGATGATAACGGCGGCACGTCGGCGCCGAACACCTCGCGCACGGCGTCGAGTTCGGCGATATCTCCCAGCGGCGTGCTGGTACCGTGGGTGTTGAGGTAATCCACCGGACGCCCGGCATCGGCAAGCGCCATCTGCATGCAGCGCACCGCGCCATCGCCGCTCGGCACCACCATGTCGGCACCGTCGGATGCGGCACCATAGCCGACAAGTTCGGCCTGGATGTCGGCACCGCGCGCACGCGCGTGCTCGTAAGCCTCCAGCACCAGCATGCCGCCGCCCGCGGCGATGACGAAGCCATCGCGTTGGGCGTCATACGGGCGCGAGGCCGCAGCGGGCCGGTCGTTGTGGCTGGCGGCTAGCGCACCCATGGCGTCGAACTGGGCGCTCATGCTCCAGTGCTCTTCCTCCCCGCCGCCGGCAAACATCAAATCCTGTGCGCCGCTGCGGATCAGATTGGCGGCCGCGCCGATGCAGTGTGCCGAAGTCGCGCAGGCCGCGGATATCGAATAACTCAGACCGAGAATGCCGAACGCGCTAGCCAGCGTCGCGGATACCGTCGAACACATGGTGCGCGGCACCATGAACGGCCCGACCTTGCGCAGCCCCTTGTTGCGCAGCAGATCGGCGGTCTCGATCTGCCACTGCGACGAGCCGCCGCCGGAACCGGCGATCACGCCCACCCGCGGATGGCGGATGTGCTCCATCGCGAGACCGGCATCGGCAATCGCCGAGCGCATGGCGACGTAGGCGTAGGCCGCCGCGTTACCCATGAAGCGTTTCCACTTGCGTTCGATGGCGGCATCCAGATCGATGTCGGGAACACCCGCCACCTGGCTGCGCAGGCCACGCGTGGCGTAATCGGGCATCGCGCGAATGCCGCTACGCAACTCGCGCAGCGCGCGCGAGACGGTGTCGGCCGCGTTGCCCAGGCAGGAAACGATGCCCATGCCGGTCACCACCACGCGCTTCATTTCACAGGCCCTCGACAGACTGGAACAATCCCACGCGCATGTCCTTGGCGACATAGATCAGGCGCTCGTCGACAAAAGTGCTGCCGTCGGCGATCACCATGGGCAATTTCCCGTGCATCACCCGCCGTACGTCAATCTGGTAGCGTACGAGCTTGGCGCTGGGGAGCACCTGTCCCGTGAACTTGACCTCGCCTACGCCGAGCGCCCGGCCGCGGCCGGGTTCGCCGAGCCAGGGAAGAAAGAAACCGCTGAGCTGCCACATCGCATCCAGACCGAGGCAGCCCGGCATTACGGGGTCGCCGGCAAAATGACACTCGAAAAACCACAGATCCGGGCGGATGTCCAGTTCTGCCCGGATCTCGCCTTTGTTATAGGCGCCGCCGGTGCTGGCGATGTGCGTGATCCTGTCGAACATGAGCAGCGGCGGCGCCGGCAGGCGCGCATTGTCCGCGCCGAACAGTTCACCACGGCCGCATACCAATAATTGTTCACGGCTGAACGCATGCAACCGGGAATGATTGCCTTGTCCGGCGGGATCGGCTGGAGCCTGGCCCGGCGGATTGGGCTTCCACTCGGTGGTCGGCATTTGCATAACACTCGCCTGCGCAATGTGAAGTTGGCTACGCGGCACCGGGCTTACAAGCGAGATCTGCTGGTCAAGCGCCGGGGCCGCAGCACATCCATGACCACGCATACATCATGCGCGATGGACCCGGGCGTGTCGAGTCAGCGAATAATCCTGCTGCCGGCGCCCTGCCGGGTGCGGGCTTCCTCCGAGCACAACAGTTGCAGTGTGCGTGTGCACCCCTTCTGCCCGGACACTGCATACCTAGGGCGTGTGGTGCATTTCTTCGAGCCGGCTCATTATCTTCCCGCACAGTTCGCGCGTGCCTTCGCCCGACAGGCCGGAGATGCGGAATACCGGTCCCTGCCAATGCAGGCCTTCTTCAATCGCGCGGCAGCGCACGTCGCGCTCGCTTGGCGGCAGCAGGTCAATCTTGTTCAGCACCAGCCAGCGTTCGCGCTGCGCCAGCTCGGGACTGAATTTCTGCAATTCCCCGATGATCGCCTGTGCATCACGTACCGGGTCGGCTGCGTCGGCCGGCGTCGCGACATCCACCAAGTGCAGCAGCAGGCGCGTGCGCTGCAGGTGCTTCAAAAAACGGATACCGAGTCCGGCACCTTCGGCTGCGCCCTCGATGAGACCGGGAACATCCGCCATCACAAAGCTGCGGTGCTCGCCGACCGACACCACGCCAAGATTGGGATACAGCGTGGTGAAGGGATAGTCCGCGACCTTGGGGCGCGCCGCCGAGACGGCACGGATGAGCGTGGACTTCCCGGCGTTCGGCAAGCCCAGCAATCCGACGTCGGCCAGCAACTTGAGTTCCAGGCGCAGGTTGCGACGCTCGCCGGGCGACCCGGGTGTGGAGCGACGCGGTGCGCGGTTGACGCTGCTCTTGAAGCGCGCGTTACCCAGACCGTGGAACCCGCCTTGCGCTACCTTGATCTGGGCGCCGGCCGTGACCAGGTCGCCCAGCAGTTCATGGGTGTCCACGTCATATATAAGAGTGCCCACCGGTACCGGCACCACCAGATCCGCGCCGCTTTTGCCGGTCATGTCCCGGCCCATGCCCTTGTCGCCGTGCTCGGCTGCAAAGGTGCGCGTGGCGCGGAAATCGGCGAGCGTGTTCAAACCGGTGCGTGTCTCCAGGATCACGCTGCCGCCGTCGCCGCCGTCGCCGCCGTCCGGACCGCCGAAAGGCACGAACTTCTCGCGGCGGAAACTCACCGCACCCTTGCCACCGTTGCCGGCAATGACCTTGATGGTAGCTTCGTCAATGAATTTCACGGATTTCCATTCCAGGAGCGGCTGCAGCCGCGATTCAGAATATTGTGGGAGCGACGGTCCTGTGGGAGCGGCGATATTCGCCGCGATTCCAGCAATATCGCGGTCGAGGCAGATTTTTGCTCCTGCAAAATCTGCATTTCCGCCATCCATGGCGGTCACGACCGCTCCCACAATATATCAGTACCAAAATTTCCAACAGCGACAAAAAACCCCGGGCCAGCCGGGGTTTCTGCGCTGCTGGGCAATGGGCGAAGCTCAATCCGCCACCACGCTCACGATGCGGTGTTGCGGCCTGCCCTTGAGTGAGAATTGCACCTTGCCATTGGCTTTGGCAAACAACGTGTGGTCACGCCCCATGCCCACGTTCGCGCCGGCATGGAACTGCGTGCCGCGCTGGCGCACGATGATGCCGCCGGCGTTCACCGCCTGGCCGCCATAGAGTTTGAGGCCGAGGCGTTTCGACTCGGAGTCGCGGCCGTTACGGGTGCTGCCGCCAGCTTTCTTATGTGCCATGGATACGTGCCTCGATGCTCAGCCGGCGTGGATGCCGGTGATCTGGACTTCGGTGTAGTGCTGCCGGTGGCCGGCACGGCGCCGGTAATTTTTGCGGCGGCGCATCTTGAAAATAAAAATCTTGTCGCCGCGTCCCAGGGATTTGACGGTTCCGGTAACCTTGCCGCCGGCAACGTACGGCGTGCCCAGCAGTGGCGCCTGCTGATCGCGCCCGACCATGAGCACGCGGTCAAAGGTCACCGCGGCGCCGGCTTCGGCCGCAAGCTGCTCGCAGCGAATCAGGTCGCCCTCGCTCACCCGGTATTGCTTGCCACCGGTCTCGATCACCGCGTACATGGGAACTCCAAAGCACAAAATGCCGTCAAAGGGCGCGAATTTTACGGCCTTGGGCGATAGCGGTCAAACCGGGCGTACGCGCCTTGACACCCCACCATGGCACCCCTAGCATCGCCTGCACGTGCCGCTCCGGCCGTAGCCCGATACTGCTCATGGTTCTAGCCCCCGATTCCGTCACCTCCGCCGGCCAGGCTCCGGTACTGGCGGCACTGCGCGCCATGGTGGACGCGGATTTCCGCGCCACCGACAGCCTGATCCGCAAGGCGCTGCACTCGGACGTGGTGCTCATCAGTCAGCTCGGCGAATACATCATCAACGGCGGCGGCAAGCGCCTGCGGCCATTGCTGGTGCTGCTTGCGGCGCGCGCCTGCGAAGTCGCCGACCAGCGTCATGTGCAGCTCGCCGCCATCATCGAGTTCATCCATACCGCCACGCTGCTGCACGACGACGTGGTGGACGCCTCCGGCCTGCGCCGCGGGCGCGAGACCGCCAACGCCATCTGGGGCAACGAGGCCAGCGTGCTGGTGGGTGACTTCCTGTACTCGCGCGCCTTCCAGATGATGGTGGCGCTCGATGACATGCGTGTGATGCGCATCCTCGCCGACGCCACCAACCTGATCGCGGAAGGCGAAGTCATGCAGTTGCTCAACGCCCACGATCCCGAGACCACCGAGGCGCGCTACCTGCAGGTGATCCGGCGCAAGACCGCGACCCTGTTCCAGGCCGGCGCGCACTTGGCCGCAATCATCACCGGACGGCCGGAAACGCAGGCCGCGGCCCTCGGCCGCTACGGCTTGCACCTCGGCAGCGCCTTCCAGTTGATTGATGACGCGCTCGACTACAGCGCGAGCGCCGCCGAGATGGGCAAGAACAACGGCGACGATCTCGCCGAAGGCAAGCCCACGTTGCCGCTGATCTACGCCATGCAACACGGCACCAAGGCCGAACGCGAACGCATATGCGCGGCGATTGAGTCCGGCGAAAGCACGGACATGGGCGGCATCCTGGCCATCCTCAGGCGCACCTCCGCACTGGAATACACCCTGAGCCGTGCCCAGCAGGAACGCGAGCGTGCGATCGCGGCCCTCGAACTGCTGCCGGAAACCGTGTACAAGACCGCACTCGTGGACTTGGCGGATTTCTCGGTGGAACGGCGCACCTGACCAGTCTGGCCGGGGAAAGTGGCCTTACGCAGGTCACACGCGGTGATGGTCCCGGCAGGCGCGGCGGGGAAACCCATCTCAGTGGGCCCGTCTCAATAACCGGATTAATTCTTTTCCCCGGACATGCGGGAGCGCGATTGCCGGGCCCCTGACCTTGCTTTATAGTACGCGGCCTCGCGGGGTGTAGCTCAGCCTGGTAGAGCACTTGGTTCGGGACCAAGGGGCCGCAGGTTCAAATCCTGTCACCCCGACCAATCCGTGCTCTTCCCGTTCACAGAACCTTCCTTGGTGCGCTTACCGGCCACGCCATCCATGGCGTGGCGCACGGCGGGATTGAACCGCCACCGGCTGTTCAATTGAATCGCCCGCCGCGCCCTGTCACCCCGACCAATCGTCACTGCTTCTCGCTCACTGAGTCATCCCTGATGCGCTTACCGGCCCGCACTTCCGAGCTGCGCATCCTGCTCCGCTCGGAAGTCCAGGGCAGCCGTCCCTGGCTGCCCGTTCGCCGGCGCGAAGCTGTGCTTCGCCTACATCCGGCTCACCCATGTGCGGGCGCGCAGCCGGAACGGATGTCCACCGGACATCCGTCTAAATCACCGGCTGCGCCCTGTCACCCCGACCAATCCGTTGGGAGTCCCGCCTTAAGTGGCGGCGGCGCGCGCCATGCCCCAACCGGTGATCGCGTAACGGCCCTGTGAAGCAAATGGGCTCACATAGCTGACGTGGTGCCACATCGGAACCTCGAACAGCGTCAGGGAATTGAACGTCGGCATGAACGTGGCGATCACGTGCTCTTGCCCGTCGGTGAACTGCAGCAATCCGCCCCAGTCCGCGCGCCAGTCTTTGGTCAGGTTCAATACATAGGCCACGCGCCGGTTTTCCTTGTCAATGATGTCGTTGTGCGCGGTCAGAAAGTGGCCGGGCAGATAGCGCGTCGCCTGGGCCAGGGCCATATTGATATCCGTGATGCCCGTGACCCCGCGCATCAACCCCAGAAACGCATCGGAATTGATGAACTCCAGCACATGATGCAGGATCAGCCCCGGATCACGGTGCTGCTTGTAGGCCTCCACCATCTTGTAGCTGTTGTAGATGAACCGGAACTGGCGTTCCCCGATGGCGCGTGCCTGTGCCTTGTTGACCAGAGCCAGCCAATCCTGCTGGCGGAATCCGGCAACCTCCTGCGCACTGAGGAAATTGGGCTGCACGCCGTCGGTAAACGCGATGCCCCACGGCACCTCGTGGGCAAGGCATGCGTACAGCCGTTCCGCTGCTTCCGGGAGCAATACATCCTGAATCTGGACGCGGCGCGCTACGGCAAAATTCTTTGCCCAATGCGCCACATCCAGCTTGGGATTCAGCATGGCCCGTACCTGAGTCTGCCCGGTGCGCAGATGATAGCCGATGGCACGCGTCGGAATTCCGCGGTTTTGCCAACTGGCGGCGTGCGCGGCACGCCAGCCGATGCCCGCAAGAACGGCGCGCTCAGCGCGTCAACTCGGACAACAGACGGGAAATTTCACTGCCGATACGCCGCAGTTCGATGCGATGAGTCTGCGTCAACTTGTCGAGCATGGCTGAACCGCGCGGGGTCAGCACCACGTGCACCTGGCGGTGATCCACCAGCGAATTCCTGCGTTTGACCAGGCGCTGGCGCGCCAGACGGTTCACGAGGCCCACGACGCTGTTGTGGCGCACGTGCAGGCGCGCCGCCAACTGGCTGATGGTGGGCGGGGTTCCGCCCGGGAATCCCCGGATCGCCAGCAGCACCTGATGCTGTTGCGGAGTCAGGCCCAGGCTGCGGGCGATTTCCTCGCTGGTGCGCAGGAATTTGCGCAACGCCGAGCGGAATTCCGCCAGCGTGGCGAAGTCGGCATCGCTGACCTTGCGTGGGTCCGGGCTCTCGTGCATGCGGGTATCGGTGTGGCAATAACTGTCGTTGTTTTATATCGTAATACGATATATCATACCGCGCCTTTTGGCACCCCCGCAATTCATTTTTACGACCCGGAGTCAGCATGTCGCAGGGCACGCCTGTTGCCGTACGCGCACGGCAGTTTGTACCTCATTTCAGCGGAATTCGTCTGTTGCTCATGTCGGTGCTGGCGGCGCTCATCGGCCTGGCCGCCGGTGTGACCGCGTACATCCTGTTCGTGGTCATCGCGCTCATCACCAACTTTACCTACTTTCACAGGTTTTCAGCCGCGCTGCCGAACATCACCGTCAACACGCTCGGTGTCTGGGTGCTGGTGATTCCCGCCGTCGCCGGATTGATCGTCGGCATCATGGCGAAGTACGGCAGCAGCAAGATCCGCGGCCACGGCATTCCGGAAGCCATGGAAGCCGTGCTCACCAACAAGAGCCGCATCGCGCCGCGTGTCGCCATCCTGAAACCGCTGTCCGCCGCTCTGGTGATCGGCACCGGCGGACCCTTCGGCGCCGAAGGCCCGATCATCCAGACCGGCGGCGCGCTGGGTTCGCTGGTCGGCCAGATGCTGCGCATGACCGCGGCGGAACGCAAAGTGCTGCTCGCCTGCGGCGCCGGCGCCGGCATGGCCGCCACCTTTTCGACGCCGATCGCGGGCGTGATTTTCGCCATTGAGCTGCTGCTGTTCGAATTCCGCGCGCGCTCGTTCATTCCGCTGGTGATCGCCACTACGCTTGCCACCACCGTGCACATCGTGCTCATCGGACCCGGCCCGATGTTCCGCGTCGGCCCCGCGCACTTCAACATGATCAATGGCTTGCCCTTCTATATCGTGCTGGCGGTGCTGTGCGGCTACATGGCGGTGGCCATGTGCCGCGGCCTGTACTGGGTCGAGGATTTGTACGAAAAGCTGCCGATTGACGAGATGTGGTGGCCGGCCATCGGCGCCGTGGGCCTCGGCATCATCGGCTTTTTTGTGCCGCGCGTGCTGGGCGTTGGCTACGGCACGATTACCGACATCCTGAACAATCACCTGGCGCTGTCCATGCTGTTGCTGCTGCTGGTGTTCAAAAGCCTGGCGCTGCTGGTATCGCTGGGCTCCGGCACCTCCGGCGGCCTGCTGGCGCCCATGTTCACCGGCGGCGCGGCCTTGGGCGGGGCCTTTGCCATCGTTGCCAACCACGTCATTCCGGGCGCGCATCTCGACCCGGCGGCGTATGCCATCGTCGCTATGGCGGCGGTGTTCGCCGCCGCTTCGCGTGCCACCTTCGCGCTCATCATTTTTGCCTTCGAAATCACCCGTAACTACGAATCCGTACTGCCGCTGATGCTGGTGTGCGTGGTGGCGAGCGGCATCGCACATATTCACCTCAAGGAATCCATCATGACGGAGCGGCTGTCGCGCCGCGGGCTGAAAATCCACCTTGAGTATGAGGTGGACCCGCTGCGCGAAGTCGCGGTCGCCAGCGTCATGGATCGTCATCCGCACGCGCTCGGTGCCGACATGCTGGTCTCCGAGCTTGCTCGGCGCATTGGCGCGCATGATCCGGGCGTGATCGGGCACAGCGGTTACCCGCTGCTCGACGGCGAGGGCCGGCTGGTAGGAATGATTACGCGTACCGATGTTTTCCGTGCCATCGAAAAACACGCCGATCAGACCATGACCTTGCTGCAGGCCGGCAGCGCACATCCGGTCGTTGCGTATCCGGACGAGACGCTGCACACCGCCGTCAACAAGATGCTGCGCAACGGCGTCGGGCGGCTGTTGGTCGTGGACCGCGACACCCCGGACAAGCTTGTGGGTTATGTGGGACGCACGCTGATTCTCAACGCCCGCGAACGCCGTTTGCAGGAGGAATCCGAGACCGAGGACGGCTGGCTGAGCCGCGGCCGCCGCACTTCCGGCGAAGCCGAATCCTCTTAGCGCGCAACGCACGCCGGCCGGTGGTTGCCGATCGGCAAACCTATTTCAACGGCGCGATGATCTGGTCGAGATAATCCCTGGTCCCCGCCACGCGTTCCAGATGCGGATAGCGCAGGCCGCCGTGGTAATCCACGGCATAGGTCTGGTAATACGTCAGGTCCTTGACGAGCAGCTTGATGGGTTCCGCCGAACCCTTGGCCTCGCGGATGGCTTCCCGGAATACCTCCGGTGTGAACGCCCGGCCATTCACCGCGACCAGCGTCATGCCCGGAGCCAGGCCGGCCTTGTACGCCGGACCGTTCCACAGCACGTCCCGGATTTCGCCGTTCTTGCTGTCCGCCGTGAGACCGATCGAATACATGGCATTCAGCGTGTCATAAACCTTTTCGGTGGCCTCGAAGTACTTCGACTTCACGTCGGTATATACGAGTTTGTAACCGCCGCGCGTGATGCCAGCCAGCGGCGCGTGATATTGCTTGCGGTCAAGCATGCGACGCAGGAATCCGCCCCAGTCGTAGGGCTGGACCTGGTTCAGTGCCTGGACCACATCATCAAAGGTATAGGTCCGGGTCACATAACTGCCGTTGTCCATGCCGTAGAACAGGCGCGCGAAATCGTTGAGTGAATGGCGTCCGTGGCTGAGTTCCAGGATCTGCGTGTCCACGTCCAGCCACAGCAACACGCCTTCGCTGTAAAAATCTCCGGCACTGCGCCGCCAGTTGTGCCAGGCGCCGGGTATGTAATACAGGATGGAGGCCTCGTCGGCGGTGTCCTGCAGCGGCCGCCAGTTGCGTCCCGGCATGTGATCCATGTTGGCGGCGGTCAGTGCCAGTGCTTCACGGTAATTTTGCGGTGTCCACAGCCCGCTGCGCGCCGTCATGACTTCGCCCCAGTACTGCGTCAGGCCTTCATACACCCACAGCAGGTCGTCCTTCATGGGCACGGAATTGAAATCCGGCGTCCAGAGATCGTACGGCCGGCGGAACTTGCCGTTCCAGGAATGCGTGTATTCGTGCGGAACCAGACCGGAGCCCAGCAAATAGGAATCCGCGTCGGTGAAATAATTGGCGCGCGTGCGGTCATCGGAGGATTGATGATGCTCCAGGCCGAAATGCCCGGTGTTGTCGGAGAGCGTCAGCAGCGCATGGTAGCCGGCGTAGTGATGTGCGCCGAACATGCGGTTTTCCTGCCGGACCAGATTGCGGTACGCGCTGATCTGTTCGGGCGTGATGGCGAGATTTTCGGGACCGTCGGCCACCAGATCCAGATATACCGGCACGCTTGCACCCGGGTCCAGGTCCACCTGCCTGAAATACTGCCCGGCAATCAATGGTGAATCCACCAGATTGTTGAGTGTCACGGCGTGGAACTGCACCTCGCCGCCCGCACCGTTGTGCGGCTCGAGTGCGGTGGCGTACTGCCAGCCCTGGGGCAGCTTCACGCTGGGCTCGACGGTGATCGCGCGCGACGCATAGCCCGCGGGATACAGCAGCACCTGGTTCCATTCGAGGTCCACGATCGCAGGCGTGGCCGACACGCTCGCGCCGAAGCGCCCGCCGCTGGTGGGCGAGAGAAACTGGAATGCCGCGTTCAGGCTGTGCACGCCTTGGGGAACATCGAGATGCACGGCATACATGTCCACCAGATCGCGGTGCCAGGAGAGCGTCTGGCCGTTGGCGGTGAACACCATGCCAGCGAGATTCTCCAGCGGTCCGCTCGGCGAGTGTTCGCCTGGGATCCACTTGGGGTAGTAAAGCGTCAGCGGGCCGGGGCGCACCGGAATGGTCTCGGATACGCGGAAAATCTTGCGCGGGGCATCGGTCAAATCCACCTGCAAGGTGAGGGTGCCGGGGTAGGCGGAGGTGAGATCCGCGGCCCGGACCGGGGTGGACAGTGCCGCCACGGCCAGCAGGGTTACCGCGAACATGGGGGGAATGCGGATTTTCATGCAGCTAGTCCTCTTATTAATAATGCGCGGCGGCGCGGTGGAATCACGATTCCTTCCGCGGACGCCGGGCCCGGGGGAGACCGTTGCGGGAACGGCCTATGTTAGTATTTCTGCCCCGCCATCGCCTACCCTGGCTGGCCAACATCCGCACGCCGCCGGCGTGCCCTTGCGCAACGGAATTCCCACGGCCCCGCCCGGCCGAACCTTCAACGGAGGCTTTATGCGACTGTCTTGCTACCTGCTCCTGGCCACGCTGTGTGCCGTCCCGCTTACCGGCTTCGGCGCGGATGCGCCCGCTGCCGGAACCACTTCGGCTGCGGCCGAGGCCATGCATCTGAACTGGCTCGACCGCAACGTCAGCCCGTCCCAAAATTTCTACGAGTTTGCCAATGGCGATTGGCAGAAGAACAACCCTATTCCGGCCGCGTTTGCGCAGTGGGGCCAGTTCGGCATCGTGTCACAGCACAACAAGGAAGTGATCCACACGCTGCTCGAGGATGCCGCCAAGGATACCCAGGCACAGGCGGGCAGCGATGCGCAGAAAATCGGCGACTTCTATGCCAGCGGCATGGATGAGGCCACCATCAACAAGGCCGGCATCACGCCGCTGCAGCCGGAACTGGAACGCATCGACGCCATCCAGAACCAGAAACAGCTGCAGGCGGAAATCGCCCACCTGCAGATGATCGGAGTAAACGCCCTGTTCGGTTTCGGCCAGATGCAGGATCTCAAGAATTCGAGCAAGGTGATCGGTGTGGCCGGCCAGGGCGGCCTCGGCCTCCCCGACCGTGACTATTACCTCAGTCAGAATCCAAACTTCGTGAAGATCCGCCAGGCTTACGTCAGCCACGTCGCCAACATATTCCTGTTGCTCGGCGAGCCGATGTACGCCGCCGGGCGCGATGCCAGCACCGTGATGGACATCGAAACGCGCCTGGCACAAGCTTCCATGTCGCAGGTACAGCAGCGCGATCCACGCGCGGTTTACCACATCATGACCCTGAAGAAACTCGATAAAGAGACGCCCGGTTTCAACTGGCAGGAGTATTTCGCCAACGTCGGACATCCCGAACTGAAGAGCATCAATCTGGCCATGCCGCTGTTCTTCAAGGCCATGGGCCTGGACCTGCAGCGCACACCGATTGACGACTGGAAGGTGTATTTGCGCTGGCAACTGGTGGATGCGTTCGCGCCCTACCTTTCACAGCCGTTCGTGGACGAGAACTTCAAGATGCACTCCACGCTCACCGGCGCCAAGGAACTGCTGCCGCGTTGGCAACGCGTGGTAAATGCCGAGGACGACGCCCTGGGTTTCGCCGTGGGCAAGCTATACGTGGCCAAGGTGTTCCCGCCGTCCTCCAAGACCGAGGCGCTGGAGATCCTGCATGGCGTGCGCGTGGCCCTCAAGAACGACCTGCAGACCATTCCCTGGATGGGCAAGAAAACCCGGCTCGCGGCCATCAAGAAGCTCGACATGATGGGCGAGCGCATCGGCTATCCGGACAAATGGCGCGATTACTCCGCACTCAAGATTGACCGCGGTCCGTACGCGCTGAACGTGCTGCGCGCCAATCTGTTCGAGAATGAGCGCGAACTCAACAAGATCGGCAAGCCCGTGGACCGCAACGAGTGGTACATGACTCCGCAGACGGTCAACGCCTACTACGATCCGTCCATGAACAACATCAACTTCCCGGCCGGCATTCTGCAGCCGCCGTTCTTCGACCCGAACGCGCCCATGGCGATGAACTACGGCGCCATCGGCGCGGTCATGGGCCACGAGATGACCCACGGCTTCGATGACCAGGGCAGCAAGTTCGACGGCCGCGGCAACCTCAAAAACTGGTGGAGTCTCGAAGACCGGCACCGCTTCAACGAGAACGTGAAATGCATCGCCAAGCAGTATTCAGGCTACACCGTGGACGGCGACGTGCACGTGCAGGGCAAACTGGTGACCGGCGAAGCCATCGCCGATCTCGGCGGTCTGAAGCTTGCGTGGATTGCGTTCCACAATTCGCCATACTACAAGGACGCGCCCACGATTGACGGCTACACGCCGGACCAGCAGTTCTTCCTGGGCTTTGCGCATTTCTGGGCGAGCAACACGCGGCCCGAAGAAGCGCGCCGGCGCATCACCATCGATCCGCACGCGCCCGCGCTCTACCGCGTGAACGGCACGCTCGCCAACCTGCCGCAGTTCCAGCAGACCTTCAACGTGCCGGCCGGCAGCCCGATGGTGAACAAGAAGCGTTGCGTGATCTGGTAAGCGCGCCACCCGGCGCAAAACAAAACGGCGGGCTCTGGCCCGCCGTTTTTTTTGGCTTCACCTTGCCCTGCGCGTACCGATAACCCCTGCCGGCACCGCCGGCATCGCAGTGCGGCCTACGGGACTTTCAGTGCGCTCAGATAGGCCGCGAGGTTCGCGATGTCGATGTCCGACAAGCCCTTGGCCATGGGATTCATGATCGGATTGATGCGCGTGCCGTCGCGGAATGCCTTGAGTTGGGCGATGAGATACTCGTCTTTCTGGCCGGCCAGGTTGGGATAAATCGGCGCGACGGAAATGCCGTTCTGCCCGTAATTGCCCGCGGCCTCGCTGATACACCAGACCCACACCCCGATTGCAGCGGGGTCCCGATGCCACAATCGCGGCACCCGGTTCAGCGGCGGGTTGTCAACCTGTTCATGTGTACGCCATTGCCAGCGCGCCACCTTGGTGGCCAACACATCGGAATCACAGTGATCGGCGCGCCGGTATAATTTTCAGCCTAGTGGGGCGTGTCGAAACGGACCATAATCTGCATCAACATCCGCGCGGCAACAATTGCATGAAAATCCGCTGGCATGCCGATCTCATCATCTTTGCCGCCTGCATCGGCGGCCTGATCCTGGGCTTTGCCCTGTGGCTTGCAGCGGAGCGGCAGGAGGCTGACTGGGCGTGGAGCGCGGCAGCTGTGGTGGCCGGCGCGGCACTCTTGTCGCGCGTGAGCGTGTCCTTGTGGCGGCGTGAGGTCGGTGTGGACCTGCTGGCACTGGTGGCCATCGCCGGCGCGCTCGCCTTGCAACAGTCGCTCACTGCCGCGGTGATCGCCGCAATGCTCGCCAGCGGCCGGCTGCTGGAGAGTTACGCGGAGCGGCGCGCCGGGCGAGAGATGTCGGCACTGCTCGCCCGGGTACCACGCACCGTCAACCGCTACGAGAACGGCGAACTGAAAACCACAGTGCTCGCGGAAGTACGCGTCGGCGATCGCCTGCTGGTGCGGCACGGCGAAGTGGTGCCGGTGGACGGCGCCCTGAGCACCGAACACGCGGCCCTCGACGAATCCGCGCTCACCGGCGAGTCGCTGCCGGTGACCTTTAGTAAAGGCGACTTGCTGCGCAGCGGCATGGTGAATGGTGCGGATTCCTTCGACATGTTGGCTTCGGCCACGGCGGCGGACAGCACCTTTGCCGGCATCGTCAAGCTGGTCGAGGATGCCCAGCGCTCGCGCGCGCCGGCCATGCGGCTTGCGGATCGTTATGCACTCTGGTTCATCCCCGCATCGCTGGGTCTCGCGGCCATCGCCTGGTTCATCAGCGGTGACGCCATGCGCGCACTCGCGGTGGTGGTGGTCGCCACGCCCTGCCCGCTGATTCTGGCGGTGCCGATCGCGATGGTCTCGGGCATCTCGCGCTGCGCGGGGCGCGGCATTCTCGTCAAGGGTGGAGCCGCACTGGAAGCGCTGGCCGGTGCACGCCTGCTGTTTTTCGACAAGACCGGCACGCTGACCGGCGGCGAAGCGCGCCTGGTGGCCATCGAAAGTGTCGTGCCGGGCGGTGAAAACGAGCTGCTTGCCGCCACAGCCTCGCTTGAGCAGATGTCGAGCCACGTGACCGCGGCCGCCGTGGTACGCGCGGCGCGCGCACGCGCACTCACCCTGGACCTGCCGACCGACGTCAAAGAAACCGCGGGCGCAGGCATCAGCGGCACAGTCAATGGCCGGCGCGTGGCCGCGGGCTCGCGCGCCTATATCACTGACTTCGCGCCGCTGCCGAAGAGCGCCGAACAACTGCTGGAACGCGTCGCCGCCGAGGGCCGTTTGACGGTATGCGTGGCCATCAACGGCGAATTTTCCGGCGCGCTGCTGCTCGCCGACCAGCTACGCATGGAAACGCCGCGCGCATTGCGCCTGCTGCGCCGTGCGGGCTTCCGCCGCATCGTGATGCTCACCGGCGATCGCCGCGATGTGGCCGAGGCCATCGGCACCGGCCTGGGAGTGGACGAAGTGCTGGCGGAGCAGACACCGGCACACAAGCTTGAAGTCATCAAGGCAGCCGGCGCATTGGAACCCACCGTCATGGTCGGCGACGGAGTGAACGACGCGCCCGCACTGGCCGCTGCGAGTGTCGGCGTGGCCATGGGCGCGCGCGGCACGGCAGCCTCCGCGGCGGCCGCCGATATCGTGCTGCTGGTGGATCGCCTCGACCGGCTCGCCGAGGCGCGCTCCATCGCACGCCAGACACGTGCCATCGCCGTGCAGAGCGTAATCGCGGGCATGGGCTTGTCGATCGCCGCGATGCTGGCCGCGGCCGCCGGCTATCTGCCGCCGCTCGCCGGCGCGCTGCTGCAGGAAATCATTGACGTGGCGGTGATTCTCAACGCACTGCGCGCCTTGCGCATCCATCCGCTGCGTGCCAGCCGTTCCAGCCTGAGCGCAGATGAATCGGCACGCCTGCGCGCTGACCACGAGCAGCTTGCGCCGGTGCTCGACCGGCTCACGGAGGTCGCCGACCGCCTGCCGACGCTGCCCGGTGGCGAGCGCGTATCCATGCTCACTGAGCTCGATTCCATGCTGCAGCGAGAACTGCTGCCGCATGAACGCGCCGATGACCGCCAGGTTTATCCCGCGGTCGCCGCCTTGCTGGGCGGTGACGACCCGCTGGCCGCGATGAGCCGCACGCACCGTGAAATCTTCGTGCTTTACCAGCGGCTCAACCGGCTCATTTCGGGACTGCCGCCGCAAGGCCCCGATCCCGGCACCTTGCGGGACTTGCAGCGCATTCTGTATGCGCTGGATGCGATCCTGCGCCTGCATTTCGCCCAGGAAGAAGAGATTTATCAGAGTCTGGCTCAGACCTGAGCGTCGTGCGGCTGTGCCGTGACCGACCGCCTGATTCCTTGATCTAAATCATGTCCGGACCCGTTCGCGCGGACTAGGCTGTCGGCCAATCCGAATCGCAGGGCAAGACTGCGTCCAGGCTGCTCCCTGCCACCGCAACCGTTGCCGCCCCGGCTTGAGAGGAATACCGGCATGCGCCTGCACCCGATTACCAAATTGCAGCACGAGCACGGCAACATGTGGCGCGTACAGGTGGCGATACGCAATCAGCTGGATCTGCTGGAAAACGGCGGCGTGCCGGATGCCGTGCTGCTCGCCAACGCGTTCTACTACATGCGCAAATTCCCGAGCGCGGTGCATCACCCCAAGGAGGACCTGGTCTTCGACCGGCTGCTCAAGATCGGCGCCCCGGTACAGGACCTCGTGAAGCGGCTGCACGCGCAGCACGTCGAACTCTACGTGTTGGAGGAAATGCTCATCGAGCTGGCGCTGCAGTTGCCCGCCGGCCGCTCGGAAAGCAGAAACCGCATGCTCTTGCTCGGCCGGCAGTACCTGGCGACCCAGGCCGAACACATGCAAACCGAGGAACAAACGGTGTTTCCGCAGGCACGCAAGCGGCTCCGCTCCCGGGACTGGAAAGCGATTCGCGAACAGGCGCGGGAGATCGAGGATCCGATGTTCGATGGAAAGGCCCCCGAGCGCTTCCAGTATCTGTACGACTACATGATGCGCGAAGTGGGCGATGAAGAACTGGCTGCGGCGCACCCGGCGGCGGTCCCGGGCCGCAAGCCTAAGAGTGCACCGGCTGCACAAGCGCGCAAATAGCTACGGACTATGGACATCGAGGGTTTTGATCCCGAACTGGTGCGCCGCTACGACGTCTCCGGGCCACGTTACACCTCCTATCCGACGCGAGAAAAACGGGACGCTACCCTTTATTCCAACTTTGAGAGAAATATATCGCCCGCTATTTTCAAAAGAAAAAGGGGCTGAAAGCCCCTTTCCTATCTGGCGAAGAGAGTGGGATTGTTCGCCCCCGTCCCGGGGGGCTTCCCGCTTCGCGGGCCCGCCTTCGGCGGTCCAAGTTTGCTCCAGGCAAACTTGTCGAACCAAACTATCTACATCGTGGGTTCGAATCCACGTTCATCTGTCAAACTAAAAAGGGAGGCCAAAGCCTCCCTTTTTAGTTTGACTGGCGGAGAGAGTGGGATTCGAACCCACGATACGCGTTTTGCGCGTATACGCCCTTAGCAGGGGCGCGCCTTCGACCAGCTCGGCCATCTCTCCGTAACACAGAATCTCGCAGTGAACCATCCCTGGTGCGTTGTCCGGCTCGGCATCGTGCCTCGCGCTTGCCCGGATCGAACTGCCACCGGCAGTTCGATTCATGCACCGGCCAAGCCCAGCTCAGCCATCTCTCCGTAAGCAAAAATTTTATCGCTGGACCGTCCGTGGTGCCGCTACCTCCACGGCCGCGGCCAAGCTTTTGAGCCGCGCGCCCATGCACTGCACGCGCATCCGGCTCGAACCCGCTTCAGCGCGAACCGGGCTTGACCGATTTCGAGCAAGCGCGTGTTCGCGGCCGAGATGATACCGGCCTGACCGGGACCGGTCAAAATCGCGTGGCGGAACGCTCAGTTATCTGCGGGTGGCGCCTGCGCGGCATTTTCATGCTCGTGCTTGATGCGCTCGTAGATTTCCTCGCGGTGCACGGCGATGTCCTTCGGGGCATTGACGCCGATGCGCACCTGATTGCCCTTGACTCCGAGCACCGTGATGGTGACGTTGTCGCCGATCATGATGGTTTCACCCACCCGACGTGTGAGAATCAGCATGGTTTAACTCCTGCAAAGTCGCACTCAATCACCTGGTGAAGCGTAGGCCGCCTTATACTTGTTTTAACGGCCACCCGGCCCGGAGCGCGGGGCGGTGCGTATTCTGCGGCCTTCCGTCGGGATTCTCAATCCGGCAAAGCCTGATTCAAGCCTGCTTGCGGGAGTCCTGCGGCAGATGGTCCTGCTGCGGCGCCGCGTGCAGCTTGAAAGCCTCATGCAGCGCGCGCACCCCGGCCTCCAGGTGCTTTTCGTCCACCACCACGGAAATCTTGATCTCCGAGGTCGCCACCAGCCGGATGCCAATACCCTCACGCGCCAGCGTCTGGAACATGCGGGTGGCGACGCCCGAGTGCGAGCGCATGCCCACGCCCACGAGCGAGATCTTCACCACCCGCTCGTTGC
Source organism: Gammaproteobacteria bacterium (assembly GCA_035279405.1). Lineage (NCBI taxonomy): Bacteria > Pseudomonadati > Pseudomonadota > Gammaproteobacteria > Gammaproteobacteria bacterium. The sequence continues at coordinate 232,115 of DATEHU010000017.1, read as the reverse complement.
CCACCACGCTTCCGGCCCCGATACGCGCCCGATTGACCTCGAGGATTTCCATGGCCTGCGCACAGTCATTGCGATGCAGCGTAAAGGTGAAATCCAGCCGTCCGTCGCGCGCCACGTTCTGCACGATCATGTCCACCACGATGTTGGCCTCGGATACCGGTCCGAGAATCTGCGCCGCCGTGCTCGGTTCGTCCGGCACGCCCAGCAGGGTGATTTCCGCCTCGTCGCGGTTGAACGCAATGCCCGAAACGATGGGAGCTTCCACGGTCGTATCCTCGTAAGTAATCAGCGTGCCTGCCCCTTCCTTGAAGGTGGAAAGCACGCGCAGCGGCACATTGTACTTGCCGGCGAATTCCACCGCGCGGATCTGCAGCACCTTGCTGCCCAGGCTCGCAAGCTCCAGCATTTCCTCGAAGGTGATGCGCTCGAGCCGCCGCGCTTCCGGCACCATGCGCGGATCGGTGGTGTACACGCCGTCCACGTCGGTGTAGATCTGGCATTCGTCGGCCTTGAGCGCCGCGGCCAGCGCCACCGCGGTGGTATCCGAGCCGCCGCGGCCGAGCGTGGTGATGTCGCCGACGTCATCCACGCCCTGAAAACCGGCGACGACCGGAATGCAATCCGCGGCCAGCGCCGCGCGCAACTGCTCCTCGTCAATTGCTTCGATGCGCGCCTTGCCGTGTGCGCCGTCGGTCAGGATTTTCACCTGCGCGCCGGTGAAGGAGCGCGCCTTGATGCCGCGCTGTTCGATGGCGATGGCGGTAAGCGCGATCGTCACCTGCTCGCCGGTCGCAAGCAGCACGTCCATCTCGCGCAGACTGGGCCGCGGCGCAAGGTTCTTGCCCAGTCCCAGCAGCCGGTCGGTTTCGCCCGCCATGGCCGACACCACCACCACCAGATCGTGACCGGCGCGGCGTGCGGCACATACCTTGTCGGCCACGTGTTCGATGCGCGCACAATCGGCCACCGACGTGCCGCCGTACTTCTGCACGATCAGCGCCATGGAGATACGCCGTGGTCACTCATTGGAAATGGGCTGCGCAACTTGCCAATACCCGCACAAACCAATGCGTCCCCTCCTTTGAAAAAGGAGGGCTCGCCGTTTTGCGGTGAGCGGGCTGCCAAGGACGGCAGCCCTGGACTTGCGGGCGAAGCAGGAATGCGCAGCCCGCACGAGGGAGGATTTTGCTAAATGCCCCTTCTTTCGCACTTCGCAATCCTGCTCCGTTTGAAAGTCCAGGGCAGCCCTGAACACTCCGCCATCCTGTCTCGTGTTCGGGTCCAGGGAGACCATCCCTGGTCTCCCGCACATCGAATGACGATGTGCCCATGGCTGCCCGCTCGGGGCTTCGCCCCTCGCCCCCCTTTGCAAAGGGGGGAGCGCGCTAGGCGCGCAGGGGGATTTTTCATGGGTGTTCATTGGTTCGGCTGTTCCAGAAAATATGGTGCGTTCACCCAAGGCGGGCCCGCACCCATCTGGGCACCGATCTCAGCGCGGCGTCGAGATTTGCAGGCTCGGTGCCGCCGGCCTGCGCCATATCGGCGCGCCCGCCGCCCTTGCCGCCCACTTGTTCCGCTACGTGGTTCACCAATTCCCCCGCCTTGATCTTGGCGGTACGGTCGGCGGTCACGCCGGCCACCAGCCGCACTTTGCCGTCCTCGACCGCGGCCAGCACCACAGCCGCGGAGCCGAGTTTGTTCTTCAACTGGTCCACGGTGTCGCGCAGCGTTTTGGCATCCGCGCCGTCCAGGCGCGAAGCCAGCACCTTGAGGCCGTTCACTTCGACCGCCTGTGAAGCCAGGTCGCCTCCCTCGCGGCTCGCGAGCCGGCCCTTCATCTGCTCCAGCTCCTTTTCGAGTTTGCGATTGCGGTCCACGAGCTGCTCAACCTTTTCGCTTACGCGGTCGGCGCTGGATTTCGTCAGCTCTGCCAGTGCGTGCAGCTTGCGCTCGACCTGTTGCACCCACTGCACCGCGCCTTCGCCGGTGAGCGCTTCAACGCGGCGGATGCCGGCCGCCACACCCGACTCTGAAACTATCTTGAAGAAACCAATGTCGCCCACACGCCGCACGTGCGTGCCGCCGCAGAGTTCGGTGGAAAAATCGCCGAATTTCATCACGCGCACCGTGTCGCCGTATTTCTCGCCGAACAGCGCCATGGCGCCAAACTTGATGGCGTCGTCGTAAGCCATCTGACGCACGTCGGCTGCGGCGTTGTTGCGGATCTCGGTGTTCACCAAGTCTTCGATCTTCTGCAATTCCTCCGGCGTCACCGGCTGGTTGTGGGAAAAATCGAAACGCAAGCGGTCCGGGGCCACCAGCGAACCTTTCTGCGTTACGTGCATGCCGAGCACCTTGCGCAGGGCCGCATGCAACAAATGCGTGGCGGAATGATTGAGCACGGTCGCTGCACGCAGTTTCTCATCCACCTGTGCTTCCACCGTCTCACCCAGCTTGAATTCACCTTTGACCACAGTGCCGAGATGCGCGTGCGCGCCACCGCCGCGCCTCTGCGTGTCCTCGACTTTGAACTCACCTTTGGCCGTGCGCAGAACGCCCTGGTCACCCACCTGACCGCCGGATTCCGCATAGAACGGCGTACGGTCCAGAACCACCATGCCCTGCTCGCCGGCCTTGAGTGACTTGACCGCATCTTTACCTCGGAACAGCGCAACGACTTTGCCTCTGTCCGTCAGGGTCGCATAGCCCGTGAACTGCGTTTCGCCCGTGATTTCCACGTCCTGAGCATACTCCGCGCCGAACTGGCTCGCCGCCCGACCGCGCTCGCGCTGTCTTTCCATGTCGTTTTGAAATGTAGCCTCATCAACTTTAATGCCGCGTTCGCGGCATATATCCATTGTTAGGTCTATGGGGAACCCATAAGTGTCATAGAGTGTGAAAGCTATGTGCCCATCCAATATCTTGATTGGCGCAATTTCTTTAGCACCGAATCTAAGAACGCGATGTTTGAATCGATATTTATTTTGCTGTGACCGAATTCGCTCCAGATCTGACTCAGCCATCTCACCAATAATTGCAAAAATGTATTCTGCAATACGGAAAGACTCGCCATGTTTTTCAAAAAAATCAAGTTTTCTAGCAATTCGATCATTAATTTTGTCGAGACCATCTCTATTAAGATGCGAAAAATCTATGACTATTTCTTGATCGTTATCTAGCGAAAAACATGCGTCATACGAATAGCCAATAGCATTAGAACCAGTTCCTTTTGTAGTCGCCCCGTTAATACCTGTCTCAACAACAGGCATTTTCTTTCTAAAATCGGAAATAATGAAAGACTCAGGAGTGAGTCCGCGCTCAAGCAGAACAAGTCCATGTTGCAACGTCTCACTAAACTTTTCTTCTTCCTTCAATAGCACCTTATCTACGTGATCTGCGGCTTTGTGCAGTTCCAGATAGGCCGCACCCATCTCCTGGTCCAACACTCTCACCAACTTGTGGAAAAACGGCTTTTCTTGGCCAAGCTTGTAACCGTGGCGCACGGCGCGGCGGATAATGCGCCTCAGCACGTAACCACGGCCTTCGTTGGAGGGTAATACGCCATCGGTAATCAGAAATGCACAGGCGCGGATGTGATCGGCAATGACGCGCAGCGACGGACTGGACAAATCCTTGGCGCCTGTGACCTCTGCCGCCGCTTTTATCAAATGCTTGAATAAATCAATGTCGTAATTGGAGTGCACGCCCTGCATGACTGCGGCGATGCGCTCCAGGCCCATGCCGGTGTCCACACAAGGTTTGGGCAAAGCCGTGAGCTTGCCGTCCGCATCGCGGTCGAACTGCATGAACACGAGGTTCCAGATTTCGACGTAGCGGTCGCCTTCCGATTCTGCGCTGCCGGGCGGACTGCCGGCCACACCGGCACCGTGATCCCAGAAAATTTCCGTGCACGGGCCGCAGGGACCGGTATCCGCCATCTGCCAGAAGTTGTCGGATGCGTACGGTGCTCCCTTGTTGTCGCCGATGCGCGCGATGCGCTCCTTCGGCACACCGACCTCTTTCGTCCAGATATCGTAAGCCTCATCGTCGGTGTGATACACCGTGACCCAGAGACGGTCGGCCGGCAGTTTCCAGACTTTAGTCAGCAGTTCCCAGGCCCAGGCAATCGCGTCGCGCTTGAAATAGTCGCCGAACGACCAGTTGCCCAGCATTTCAAAAAACGTGTGATGCCGCGCGGTGTAACCCACGTTTTCAAGATCGTTGTGTTTGCCGCCCGCACGCAGGCAGGGCTGCACGTCGGCCACACGCAGGTGCCGGGGCTTCTCGCGGCCGAGAAAAATATCCTTGAACTGCACCATGCCGGAGTTGGTGAACAACAAGGTGGGATCGTTGGCCGGCACCAGAGATGCGGCGGGTACGATGGTGTGCTTCTTGTTACGAAAGAATTCCAGAAAAGATGCGCGGATTTCGTTGGTGGTCATCATGTTTATAAGAGTGAGGAAGTGAGGAGTCAGGGGTGAGGAATAAGAGAAGAGACAACTCGGTTTTCTTTTACCTCATTCCTCACTTCCTCACACCTCACTTGAATTCTTGATTAATCGCCCCGCGGCGGTCCCGGCCGCGACGATTCTTGGAATCGCGGCGAATATCGCCGCTCCCACAACACCGCCGCTCCTACGCCTCATCTACGTCGCCTTTCATCACCTGTCGGATCTGCTCGGCGGTAAATCCACGCTGCTGCAAAAAACGCGCCTGCCGGGCGCGTTGCGCGTAATCCCGCGGCAGTGCCGCTCCAAAACGCTTGCGCCGGACGTGCTCCGCATTCACCACCCAGGCGTCGCGATGCTCGGCCAGCCTGGCTTCCACTTGCGCCGTATCCACACCGCGGCCGTGCAATTCCTCGCGGATCTTCGCCGGTCCGGTACCACGGCGCAGGCGTGACGCAACGAATTCTTCCACAAAACGCGCGTCACTGACCAGATTTTGGGCCGCTAGCGCGGCTACTACGTCAGCAACCGGTTGCGGGTCGAACCCGCGCGCCAGTAATTTGGCCGTCAGTTCCTGCGTGGAGTGCTCGCGCCGTGCCAGCAGTCGCAGCGCGGATGCGCGGATGCGCGTGGGGTCGCGCGCCGCCTCGCCCTCAGGCTTCTTCGGCTTCGAGCGGCTCACCAACCGGCGCCTTGGTCTTCTTGGGCAAGAGCCGGTCGCGCAGCGCCTGTTCAATTTCCGCGGCCACTGCGGCGTTCTGTTGCAGATACTCGCGTGCGCCGTCCTTGCCCTGGGCGATTTTCTTGCCTTTGTAGCTGTACCAGGCGCCGGATTTCTCCACCAGATTCTGCTGCACGCCCAGCTCGATGATTTCGCCGGCGCGCGAAATGCCCTCGCCGTAGAGGATCTCGAATTCCGCCTGCCGGAACGGCGGCGCCACCTTGTTCTTCACCACCTTGACGCGCGTCTCGCTGCCGATGACCTCTTCGCCTTTCTTGATGGAACCGATGCGGCGGATATCGAGCCGCACCGAGGCGTAGAACTTGAGCGCATTGCCGCCGGTGGTGGTTTCGGGATTGCCGAACAGCACGCCAATCTTCATGCGGATCTGGTTGATGAAGATCACCAGGGTGTTGGAACGCTTGATGTTCGCGGTCAATTTGCGCAGCGCCTGGCTCATGAGGCGCGCCTGCAGGCCCATGTGTGAGTCGCCCATCTCGCCTTCGATTTCCGCCTTGGGCGTAAGCGCGGCCACCGAATCCACCACCACCACGTCCACCGCCGCCGAGCGCACCAGCATGTCGGCAATCTCCAGCGCCTGCTCGCCGGTGTCCGGCTGTGAAATCAGAAGATCATCCACGTTGACGCCGAGCTTGGCGGCGTAGGTGGGGTCGAGCGCATGTTCCGCGTCCACGAACGCGGCCGTGCCGCCCTTCTTCTGCACCTCGGCAATCACCTGCAGGGTGAGCGTGGTCTTGCCGGAGGCTTCCGGCCCGTAGATTTCCACCACGCGGCCGCGCGGCAGGCCGCCGACGCCGAGCGCGATGTCGAGACCGAGCGAGCCCGTGGACACCACGTCCACGTCGCGCGAGGCGCTGTGGTCGCCGAGACGCATGACCGATCCCTTGCCAAACTGCTTCTCGATCTGGGAGAGCGCCGCGGCCAGCGCTTTTTTGCGATTGTCATCCATGGGTCACCTGTTTTCTTTGGGCCAAAAGACGAAAAATTGCACGGAAAACCCGCTGAAAACCATTATTTCACAGTTCCGCAGCAGCCGCAGCCGGCGCGCACAACGGCCAGGAAACCAGCGGCCGGTATTCGCTGCCATGCCGGGCGGCAAGTGAATGTACCAGCACGAACTCGCGCACCGGCCAGCGGATCGGACGCACAGTTCCCGGATTTCCCGGCTTGGAAACTTTGCGCGCGAGCGTCACGTGCGGCAGAAAGGGCCGGAGGTCCACCGCTACACCGCGCGTTCTCAGCGCGCGGCGCAAGTCCGCTGAAAACCGGCTGCCGGCCTCGGGCACGCTGGCCGGGGCCAGCCACACCACCCGCGCATCAGGCCAGAATCCCGGGCGGTCGAGTACCAGATCAAAGGGTTCGCCTTGGGTCGCGTCCGCGGCCGCGCGCGCCGCAGCTGATCCGTCCGGGTCCAAGTGACCCAGAAACGCCAGCGTTATGTGAAAGTTCTCCGGCGGTACCGGCTTGCCGCCGCTGGTGTGCACGGCGTGGCGGGTCTCCTTATATAGGGAGTGACGCAGGGTATCGTCCGGCCACAGGCCAAAAAACAGCCGCTGGCCGTCAGCCGCCGAGGCCATCCACCAATCCCTGGAGCGCCGCGGCCACGGTTTGGCGGCGCACCGCCTCGCGGTCGCCGTCGAACTGGAAATGCCGCGCGCTTACATGCCGATCCGGCCAATGCCAGGCAACCCACACCGTGCCCACCGGCTTGTCGGCGCTGCCGCCGTCGGGCCCGGCGATTCCGCTTACCGCGACCGCCAGCGGCACCTGCCCACGCTGCGCGGCGCCCATCGCCATCTCGCGCACGGCCTGCTCAGAGACCGCACCGTGCAGACTCAGGGTATCCGCGCCCACGCCCAAATCGCCGCGCTTCGCCTCGTTGCTGTAGGTCACGAACCCGCGCTCGAACCAGCCGGAACTCCCGGCGATATCGGTGATGCTTTTGGCTATCCAGCCGCCAGTGCAGGACTCCGCCGTGACGAGCTTCAGGCCGCGCGCCAGTAGCCGCGGGCCCAGTTCTCTGGCGAGTGTTTCCAACGCGGCATCGTCACAAGCAGTGAAATTGCGGCTCTCCGACATGTGCTCAGCCTAGCACCGCTTGCCATCTCCGGCGACCGCCTCTAGCATCGCCGCTCTCTACCGGAACCGCCATGACCGATCGTCCCGACGACGCTTTCAACGACCACACGCCGGTCATGCGCCAGTATCTGCGCGTCAAGGCGGAGCATCCGGACACCCTAGTGCTGTACCGCATGGGGGATTTCTATGAACTGTTCTACGACGACGCGCGCAAGGCGGCACGCCTGCTCGACATCACGCTCACCCGGCGCGGCCAATCGGCGGGCGCACCCATTCCCATGGCAGGCGTGCCCTATCACCAGCTCGACAACTACCTCGCAAAACTTGTGAAGCTCGGTGAGTCCGTCGCGATCTGCGAGCAGGTCGGCGATCCGGCTCTGGCCAAGGGCCCGGTAGAACGCAGGGTGGTGCGCATCGTCACGCCCGGCACGGTCACCGACGAGGCGCTGCTGGAGGAGCGCCGCGACAATCTGCTCGCGGCCCTGCACGCGCAAGGCCCGCATTACGGTCTTGCCGCATTGGATCTTGGGAGCGGGCGGTTCACGGTGCTGGAAGTGGACGGCGATGACGCGCTCGCCGCGGAACTGGAACGGCTCAAGCCCGCGGAACTTTTATTTAATGAGGATGCCGTACTGCCACGCGCGGTCACGGAACGGCCCGGTGCGCGGCATCGCCCACCCTGGCATTTCGATGCCGGCACGGCCACGCGCTTGCTGACCGCGCAGTTCAAGACCCGCGACCTTGCCGGCTTCGGCTGCGAAGAGCTCCCCGTTGCCGTGGCCGCCGCGGGCTCGCTGTTGCAATACGTGCAGGAAACCCAACGGACTAACCTGCCGCACATTACGGGCCTTTCCGTCGAGCGGCGCGACGAAGCGCTGATCCTGGACGCGGCCACGCGCCGCAATCTGGAAATCGAGACGAGCTTTGCCGGTCAGCCGGAGCACACACTCGCCGGCGTGATGGACCGCACCGTTACCGCCATGGGCGCACGCCTGCTGCGCCGGTGGCTGAACCGCCCGCTGCGTGACCACGCACTGCTGCGCCAGCGTTACCACGCCGTCGCTACTTTGCAGGAAGACCGCCGCCATGACGCGCTGCGTGAAATCCTGAACGGCATCGGCGATCTGGAACGCATCCTCGCGCGTGTCGCGCTCAAGTCCGCGCGCCCGCGCGACCTCGCCCAGTTGCGCTACGCCTTGGGCGAATTGCCGGCGCTGCAGTCCCAAATCAAGCCGCTGGATTCACCGCTGATTGATACCCTCGCACAAGACGCTGGCGAACACCCTGAAACCCACGCACTGCTTCAAAAGGCCATCGTCGAAAATCCGCCCGCGCTGATCCGCGACGGCGGCGTGATTGCAGAAGGCTACGATGCGGAACTCGACGAGCTACGCAAACTCAGTGAGCACGCCGATCAATTTCTGACCGACCTTGAATCCCGCGAGCGCCAGCGCTCCGGCATTGCCACGCTGCGCGTCAACTACAACCGCGTACACGGTTACTACATCGAAGTCGGCCGTTCGCAGGCGGACAAGGTGCCGGCCGACTATATCCGTCGTCAAACCTTGAAAGGTGTTGAACGCTATCTCACGCCGGAATTGAAAAGTTTCGAGGAAAAAGTTCTCTCGGCACGCGAGCATGCGTTGGCGCGCGAGAAATCTATTTACGATGAACTGCTGGACAAGCTGATCGGGCAACTCGGCGATTTGCAGAAAACCGCTGCGGCGCTCGCGGAACTGGACGTGCTCGCCAATCTGGCCGAGCGTGCTGCCGCACTCAGTTTCACGGCGCCGGAGCTGACCGATGCGCCGGTGCTTCACATCGAGGCCGGACGGCACCCAGTGGTGGAACAGGTAATTGACGCGCCGTTCGTGCCGAACGACCTGGAATTGAACGATACGCGCCGCATGCTCATCATCACCGGCCCCAACATGGGCGGCAAATCCACTTACATGCGCCAGACAGCGCTCATCGTGATCCTGGCTCACATCGGCAGCTTCGTGCCCGCAGACAAAGCCGTGCTTGGGCCACTGGACCGCATCTTCACCCGCATCGGCGCTTCCGATGATCTGGCCGGCGGACGCTCAACGTTCATGGTGGAAATGGTCGAAACCGCCAACATCCTCAACAACGCTACCGACCAAAGCCTCGTGCTCATGGACGAAATCGGCCGAGGCACCAGCACCTACGACGGCATGTCGCTCGCTTGGGCCGCGGCCAGTTACATAGCGCGCGAACTCAGGTCCTTCACCCTGTTCGCTACCCATTACTTTGAACTGACTGCCCTGCCGGAACTGGTGGACGGCTGCGCCAACGTGCACCTCGACGCCACCGAGCACGCACACGAACTCGTGTTCTTACACGCGGTCAAGGAAGGCCCGGCGGATCGGAGTTACGGCCTGCAGGTGGCCGCACTCGCCGGTATACCCAAGGCCGTCATCACCGAAGCCCAAGGTCGGCTTGCCGCCATGGAAGCCGAATCCCAGCAGCGGGACAACCGAACATCTACAGCTCCGCTACCGCAACTGGGATTGTTTGCGCCGGAACATCCGGCACTGGCACAGTTACGCGAATTGGACGTGGAAAATTTCACGCCCAAGCAGGCGCTGGATCTCTTGTACGAATTGAAAAAGACTTCCGGGAACGGTTAATATCCGCTTACGGCCAATGGCAGACCTTTATGGCCAAGAGAAATAAGTATGAATAAGAAGATGTGGGCACTTGTTCTTATCTTGTTTGCTTGCGTATTCAGTAACAGCGCAAATGCAACATTTCCTATTATAAAAGGTGTACAGCTAATACAGTACTGCAATTTAAATAATATAAATGCGGATAAGGATAAATGGAATGCATGCACATTATTCGCTGATGGCGTCATTACAGGGTCGATAGATCAGTCCATAACTGATGCCATCAATGAAAAAATGGGGCCGAAACCAACCAAAGGCAAAGTACATGCGGCCACGCACTTTTGTATACCTGCTCACAATTACACGATGTTTGAAATGGGAGTAATAGTCTCGAAGTACCTTTCGTCACATACGCAGCTACTTAACCAAGACGCGGACGATTTAGTGGTATGGGCTTTTGAAGATGCCTGGCCTTGTCCAAAATAAATGTCCGCTTCCAGCCAAAAACGGGCGTTAACGCTCAAACCTTCTCGATTTTAAAAAACGAATTACCTGCTCCTCCGCCTCGGGATTGAACAGCAAGCCGGTGTGAGTGGTTTTGATTTCAGTGTAATCCGTGGCGCCGGCCAAGCGGGTTTCTTCCCCTGTGATCAGGTCCTTGTGCGGCTCCGGCAAATTCAGATGCAGACGATGGCCTTACGACAACGCATCTGCTAAGCCCGCACTTCCACCAGCCTGACTACCGACCGCGAGCCCGTGGCTCGTGCGTAGCGTTCCAAGGTCCGCAGGCTGGGTTTGGTGGCCCCGCTTTCGAGGCGCGCCACTACGCTTTGTGTCGTGCCCATGCGCTTGGCTACCTGGGCCTGCGTCAGCCCCGCTCGTGTGCGTGCTTTTATCAGTTCGTGGGCGATGGCAAATTCCTCCGCCAAAGCCTCATATTCGTGGCGGAAGGCTGAATCCCGTATCCAGCGCTTCTTGATATCGGAAAACTTCGTCATGTTGTCACCTCGCGCATCCGGCGCCGGGCAAGTTCCAAGACCCTGGCCGGGGTTTTCTGGGTTTTCTTCACAAAGACATGCAGGATCACTACCCGCTTGCCGGCGGCGGTAACGTAGATTGCACGCGCGATCCCGTCCTTGGCTTTGGCACGAATTTCCCAGAGTTTGCCTTCAAGATACGCGACATGCGGTTCGTGTACGTGCTCCAAGCCTACGGTTTCTATCAGCTCCACAATCCGGGCCAGCCGCGCTTTCAGGGATATCGGCAATGCGTCCAGCTCCGCATCCACTGCTGCATTCAAAGTCTCAACGGTCCATGTCATTTTATCGCCTTTTTGCTATAGACTCCATTCTGATCAATCAATCCCCCAAGTCAAATCCAGCGCATGAACTCAATGCTATCCGAAGCGCCCGCTTTTGATGAAGAGGATCACCTGCTCCGCCACTTCGGGATTGAACAGCAGGCCGGTGTGAGTGGTTTTGACTTCCGTGAAATCCGTAGCGCCGGCGAGGCGAGTTTCCTCTACTGACACCAGGCCATCGTGCGGTTCGGGTAAATCATGGCGCAGGGGATTCAAACCAAAACCCCCGGTGCCGGCAATCACCCCGAGTTCGCGCTGGCCGTTCCACTTGGGATCGTATTCTTCGGCCAATCCGTCAGGGCCGCTGCGGCCCAGTATCCAGCCGAGATGTTTGGCTACCAAGTTGCGCGCAGCCAGACTGCCTTTCACCGGTGAGCCCAGAAGAACCACGCGGCCGGGCGGAACTTTCGCTCCGGACTCCAGCATGCGCAGGATCACAAGGCCGCCGAGACTGTGGCCGACGAGGTGCAGTGTGTTCGCCTTGAGACCTACGATGTAATCCGCAAGTCGTGCGGCATTGGCGCGCACCGGTTCGAGCACGGTGTGGTAGTTGATTTGGTGGGTTTCAAAACCGGCGTGCCCCACCCGCAGGCGCAAAAGCGCCAATTCCAGGCCGGTCATGTACAGGCCGTGAACAAAGACAACAGTTTCTTTATTTGCGGCCACGCACTATTCCAAGTGTAAGTTGCGGCGATTCCGTGGGAGCGGCGATATTCGCCGCGCATCCAGCATTATCGTGGTCGGGCTGCTCCCGGCATCCCTGCCTATCGCAGCACTTGTATTTCCATATACATCCGACACCGGTCCCACAATAGTATGCCCTTCAGCCTAACTCTACCCTCTTGGCCAAACCCGGTTTCCGCCGAGGCGGTGTGAATCTATTATCATAGAAGACCCTTGGCAGGTGCATTTTCCCTCGACCAACTCATGAACGATATAGGTCATCTCAAACAACGGCGCCACAGCGTGGCGGTCAAGATCGGTTCGGTGCAGGTGGGCGGCGGCGCACCCGTGGTGGTGCAATCCATGACCAACACCGACACCGCCGACGTGGAGGCCACGGTCAAACAGGTGGCGGACCTGGCACGCGCAGGCTCCGAGCTGGTGCGTGTAACCGTAAATACCGAAGCCGCTGCGGCTGCCGTGCCGCACATCCGCGAAAAGCTCGAGGCGCAAGACGTCCATGTGCCGCTAATCGGCGACTTCCATTACATCGGTCACAAGCTGCTCACCGCGTACCCGGCCTGCGCCGAGGCGCTTGCCAAATACCGCATCAACCCCGGCAACGTCGGCCACGGCAGCAAGCACGACACCCAATTCGCGGCCATCATCGAGGTGGCCATCAAGAACGACCGCCCGGTGCGCATCGGCGTGAACTGGGGCAGCCTCGATGAGGAACTGCTCACGCAGATGATGGACGATAACGCCAAATCGAAGCAGCCGCTGGAAGCCAACGAAGTCATGCATGCGGCCATGGTCGCCTCGGCGCTGCTGTCGGCGCAACGCGCGGAGGAGCTTGGATTGCCGCACGATCACATCGTGCTGTCCTGCAAGATGAGCGGCGTGCAGGACCTGATTGACGTCTACACGCGCCTCGCCGCGCAGTGTGACTATCCGCTGCATCTGGGCCTCACCGAAGCCGGCATGGGCAGCAAGGGCATCGTGGCCTCGACCGCGGCGCTCGCCGTGCTGCTGCAGCAGGGCATCGGCGATACCATCCGCATCTCGCTCACCCCTGAGCCGGGCGGCGACCGCACGCGCGAGGTGATCGTGGCGCAGGAAATCCTGCAGACCATGGGACTGCGCGCCTTCGTGCCGCTGGTCGCGGCCTGCCCCGGCTGCGGGCGCACCACCAGTACCGTGTTCCAGCACCTCGCCCAGGACATCCAGAGCTACATCCGCACGCGCATGCCGGACTGGAAGCAGGCTTACTCAGGTGTCGAGGCCATGCACGTCGCAGTCATGGGCTGCGTGGTCAACGGGCCCGGCGAGAGCAAGCACGCCAATATCGGCATCAGCCTGCCGGGCACGGGCGAGCAGCCCAACGCGCCGGTGTTCGTGGACGGAAAAAAAACCACTACGCTGAAAGGCGCCAAAATCGCGACGGAATTTCAGCAGATCGTAGAAGATTATGTGCGCAGTCATTACCAACCCCGGGCTTGAGCCGCTTTCTCCAGCCTCAGGGCACCAACGGGACGCAAACGGGTCTATATAAGACACAGGCCGGATTGCCGACATGCGATCCGCGAGGCAAACAGTCATGGGCAAAGCCACCAAATACGCCGCCAAGGTTCCCGACCGGAACGGGCGCATCCCGTACACAAAGGAAGAAGACGCGGTCTGGCACGATCTCATCATCCGCCAGCGACCGATTGCCGAAAAATACGCCTGCCCGCAGTACCTCGAAGCACTGGAGCGCATGAATTTCCCGACCGACCGCATTCCGCAGCCCGAAGAAGTGTCGGCCGTGTTGCGCAAGCACACCGGATGGGAAGTGGCGGCGGTGCCCGCGCTGATTCCCTTCGATGAATTCTTTGCGCTGCTTGCAGACAGAAGATTTCCCGCGGCCTCCTTCATCCGCAGCCGCGAGGAGATGGATTACCTGCAGGAGCCGGACATCTTTCACGAAATCTTCGGCCACACGCCGTTGCTGACCGACCCGCGTTTCGCGGCTTTCAGCCACGCCTACGGCAAGGCTGGAGTCAAGGCCGATAAAAAAGACCATTTGTGGCTCGCACGGTTGTACTGGTTCACGGTCGAATTCGGTCTGATCCGCGGCACTCAGGGTCTGCGCACCTACGGCGCAGGCATCGTCTCCTCCTTCGGTGAGACGCCTTACTCGATTGACAGCCCGCTGCCGCAGCGCAAACCGTTCGATCCCATCGAAGCTTTGCGCACGCCTTACCGCATCGATATCTACCAATCGGTGTATTTCGTCCTCGATGGACTCGAAGACCTGTTCAAGCTGGCGCAAATGGACCTGATCGGCCTGATCAACGAGGCGCGCCGGCTCGGTCTGTACACTCCCACCTATCCGCCCACTGAAAAGAAGATTTCCTGGGCTGCGTAGCACCCTTCATTCAACTCACTAACGGAATCACCATGACTGAACTGGCCGACAAGCATTGCGTCCCCTGCGAAGGCGGCGTGCAGCCGCTTACCCGCGAAGAAGCCGAGCGTTATCTCAGGAAAATCGCACCCGATTGGCAGTTGGGCGCGGACGCCAAACAGATTTACAAGGACTTCAAGTTCAAGGGCTTCAACGCCACCATGGGCTTTGTGAACGCGGTTGCGTGGATCGCCAACCAGGAAGGCCATCATCCCGACCTCGAAGTGGGCTACGGCCACTGCCTGGTGCGCTATACCACTCACGCCATCGGTGGACTGTCGGAGAATGACTTCATCTGCGCCGCCAAGATAGACAAGCTGTTGGCGAAGTGACTCCCGATCACCCGGCTGCTTCACTGCATGGGTGGAATTACGGCTTGTGGGAGCGGTCACCCCGACTGCGATAATTACCGGACTCGCGACGGGGATCGTCACTCCCGCAATACCACCGCTCCCCTGGTCCGAACTCTCCTACATGCGCGTCAGCGGTCGAAATTTGGCGTTCAAACCCATGGCACGGCGCATAAATGCGCTCTTGAGCGGCGTAAATCGGTCCACAGCGTTCAATCCTGCGTTGCGTAGCAGTGCTACGGGTCGAATATCGTTGCCGAAAAGGCGTTTAAATCCGTCCAGAGCCACAATCATGGCGAGGTTGTCGCCTTTGCGCGCACGTTCATAGCGGCGCAGCACCGCCAGATCACCGATATCACGCTCGCACGCCACGGCCGCGTGGATTACCGCGCTCAGCGCGGCGGCATCCAGTAATCCCAGATTCATGCCCTGACCGGCCAGCGGATGTACCGCATGCGCGGCGTCGCCGATCAGCGCCAGGCGTGGGCGCACATACGTGCGCGCGCGCAGTCTTTGCAGGGGGAATGCCGTCCGTTTTGTGGTGCCGGTGATATCGCCCAACACGTGTTCGCTGGCCTCGGTGATTGCCGCGCAAAATTGTGCATCGTTGAGTGCGCGGACTTCCCCGGCGCGTGCGTCATCCAGCGACCACACGAGTGAAACCCGCCCGTCGGCCAGCGGCAGCAGCGCCAGCGGCCCGCCCGGCAGGAAGCGTTGCCGCGCCGTGTTGCAATGCGGTTTTTGCGTCGACAGGTGCGCGACCACGGCCTGCTGCCGATAACTCGCACCCTTGGTTTCGATGCCGGCCAACTTGCGCACCGCCGATTCGGCGCCGTCCGCCGCCACCAGAAGGCGCGCGTGCAACCGCTCGCCGCCTTCCAAGCTCAGCGCAACATGCTGCGAATCGAAATGCACGGCTTCAGGCTTGGCGGGATGAATGGCCGTGAGGTTACCTGCCTGTTCCAACCGCTGCCACAACGCATGCTGGAGCAGCCGGTTTTCGACTATGTAGCCCAGCGCCTCTTCCCCCACTTCGGCACAATCAAACTTGATTTGCCCGCGACCGGTTGCATCCCACACCTGCATTGCCGTGTAAGCGCACACGCGGCTGGCCGGAATTGACTTCCAGGCCCCGACCGCGTCGAGCAGCTGCTGCGAACCCGGCGAGAGCGCAAACACACGCAGATCCCACTCGCCCTGCGCATCAAAGCGCGGCGGCTCGCGCGCATCCAGAATCGCGATGCGCAGGCCGCTGTCGCAGAGCGCGGCCGCGAGCGTCGCACCTACGACACCGGCGCCCACGATGATGACATCAAATTCCTGTTTCATGCCGGTCCGGTTTCACGCGTGATGCGCGCGCGCATGCCGGCCAGGCCGGCACCGCGGCGCAGAAATTGCCGCCGCAGAAAAGGCAGCAATTCCAGTCCCATGAGGCCGGCATTACGGGCGAACGCAACGGACTGCAGGGGATTGGAGAAGGTGCGCGTCAGCAAATCCGTGAATACGGCCGTACCGGTTTGATCGCGGCGCCGGCTTTTGACGTACGCGGCGAGCAGCGACGCAGCGCCGATGTCGGCACCCTGTTTTGCGGCACCGCCGAGCACGTCCACCAGGGCCGCCACGTCGCGCAACGACAAATTGAATCCCTGCGCCGCAATCGGACTGAGACTGTGCGCGGCATTGCCGAGCACCAGCGCGCGGCCGCGCACCTGTGCCGCCGCGCGCACCAGTTTCAGAGGATAGCTCTGGCGTTTGCCGAGCCTGGAAAATCCGCCCATGCGCCCATTGAAAAGCGCCTCGGCCGCTTGCAGGAATTCCGCATCGGGCAGCGCCAACAATTTCTCGACCCGCGCGCGTTCCGCTGTCCAGATGAACGCATAGCGTTCCGCGCCCATGGGCAGCAGCGCGAGCGTGCCCTGATCGGTGAAGCGTTCACAAGCGCACCCGGCCTGCGGACGCCCGACGCTGAGATTGCACACCAGTGCGCTCTGACCGTAATCCCAGACGCGCGCCGTAATGCCGAGCTGTGTGCGGATTTCGGATTGCGCGCCGTCAGCCGCCACCAGCAGCCGGCTGCTCACCTGCCGTTCGGCACCGCCTGCGACCGTGGCCACGACACGGTCCGGCCGCATCGTGACTCCGGTTACCCTGGCCGGGGCCAGCATCTGCAGGTTTGCCTGACGGCTTAGACAGGCGCTGAGCGCCGCGCCGATTGCGCGGTTGGGTACGACGTAGCCCAGCGCCTCGGTGCCCAATTCCTGCGCGTTCAGGCGGGTTTTGCCGAATCGCCCGCGCTCCGATACGTGCACCTCGCGAATGGACTCGGCTTCCGCGGCCAGCGCGGGCCACACGCCGATGCGCGCGAAGATGCGCTGGCTGCCCACGGACAGGGCGGTCACGCGCTCGTCGTAACTCGACTGGCCGGGAGCGCCGAACGGCACCGCTTCCACGACACCCACTTTCAGCGGCAAGGGTGCGAGTGCCGCGGCCAGGCTCGCGCCCACGAGCCCGCCGCCGGCAATCAGCACGTCGAAATCGAATGCTGGAACGGATTTCGCCAGCTCACTTATCGCAGGTTTCGGGACCTTGGTCCGCGTGGAAGTCCGGCGCCTGCCTTTATGGCGGGCCGCCTGCCGCTTTGCGTGTGGCTCTTTGCCACCAGCGGTGCGGCGGCGTTTTACAGCGCGGGAACTCACGATCCTGGACTCCTCACTCCTGATTCCTCACACCGCACGCGGTATTCAGGCGGCCGGCCGCATGAAGGCTTCGACATCGTCCGGCTGCTTGATGAGCGCGCCGCTCAGCACCTCCGGCGCGCCGCGCGTCACCAGCACATCGTCCTCGATGCGCACGCCGATGTTCCACCAGCGTTTCGCGACACCCTTGGTGCGGGCGGCGATATAGATGCCGGGCTCGGCGGTCATCACCATGCCCGGCTCCAGGACGCGCCAGTTGTCGTCCACCTTGTAGTCACCCACGTCGTGCACATCGAGACCCAGCCAGTGGCCGGTGCGGTGCATGTAGAACTTCCGGTACGCCTCGTCGCGTATCAGTTTGGCGACCGGCCCCTTGAGCAGTCCGAGTCTGACGAGTCCGGCGGTCAGCGCTTTCACCGCCGCCGCATGCGGCTCGTTCCAGTGGCGTCCGGCGCGCATCTTGCCGATGGCGGCGGTCTGCGCCGCGATCACCAATTCGCAAATCGCGCGCTGCTCGGGAGTGTAACGCCCGTTGACCGGAAATGTGCGCGTGACGTCGGACGCATAGCTCTGGTACTCGCAGCCGGCGTCTATCAGCACCAGCTCGCCGTCCATGAGCGTGCAGTTGTTGTCGATGTAGTGCAACACGCAGCCGTTGGCACCGCCGCCGACGATCGGATTGTAGGCAGGCGTTCCGCCCGCGCGGCGGAACTCATACAGGAATCCGGCTTCCAGCTCGGCCTCGTTCAGGCCCGGACGGCAAGTGCGCATGGCGCGCTCGTGCGCACGCACTGAGATGGCCGCCGCCTGGCGCATGGCGTCGAGTTCCGCGCGGCTCTTGTAGAGGCGCAGATCGTGCAGGTGATGATCCAGCGACACGAACTCCTGCGGCGCCTGCGGGCCGGTTGTGCCATGCGCACGCAGACTGTTGACCCAGCCGATGACGCGCGTGTCGAATTCCGGGTGATTGCCCATGGTGTAGTACACCCGCTCGCAGCGCTCCATCAGGCCCGGCAGGATGTCGTCAATGTCGCCGATGGGGAACGCATCGTCGGCCCGATACTCGCGCACCGCGCCTTCCGGTCCGGCGCGCCGGCCATTCCAGGTCTCCATGAGCACATCGCGCTCGCGGCAGAACAGGATGTACTCCGCCGGCTTGCGGCCCGGCACCAGCACCGCTACCGCTTCCGGCTCGGGAAAGCCGGTGAGATAGTGAAAATCGCTGTCCTGGCGAAACGGGTACTGGGTGTCGCGATTGCGCAGCTTTTCGTGGGCCGCCGGCACGATGGCAATGGCCCCCGGCCCCATGCAGCGCATGAGTTCGCGGCGGCGGTGGACGAATTCTTCGGGTGGCATGGCGACCTTGGATAGCTACCGGAGCAGGGACTTAATGTAATCCACACGCAAACGGATGTGTACCTGCCCGGGCCGCGCATCAGCAATCCGTATGCCAAAGTTTTTATTTTTGCGACGTTGACCGTGCCGCGGCTGCGGCTCTATAGTGATTGCATGCATACCGAAAACGCCCGTGAACTGCTCGAGCAGGAACTCAAGCGGCTGGAAGGCCGTGTGGCAGAGCTGGTGGCGCAGTGCACCCGGCTGCGCGGCGAGAGTCGCTCGCTGCGCGACCGCCTGGAGGCCCTGTCCGCGGAACGCGCGGGCCTGCTGGCCCGGAACGAGCAGGTCCGGGGCAAGGTGGAGGCCATGATTCTGCGCCTCAAGTCCCTGGAGGAAAGCGCGTGAGCGACGAGTTGGCGCGGATCACGGTGCGCATCCTCGACAAGGATTACCAGGTCGCCTGCCCGGACGAGGAACGCGAGGCGCTGCTGGAATCCGCCGCGCTGCTCAACCGCAAAATGCAGGAAATCCGCGAGAGCGGCAAAGTCGTGGGGCTGGATCGGGTCGCGGTCATGGCGGCTCTCAACCTGTCGCACGAAATCCTGCAGCATCAGTCGGCGACAGATCAGGCCCAGCAAGCTCTGGTCGAGCGCCTGCGGGCGCTCAACGACCGCCTGGCGAGCGCCAACAGCACCACGCTGACGCACTGACGCGCTCTTTCGTTGCGCGCCCCGGGTGTGGCAATATCTGGATGTCTCGGCGTCTCCTGTGGTGTGCGATACGGGCTGGGTTACTCTTTGAGCCTAAATCAAACCCCCGGAACTGGCCCAGTGATGTCGGTGTGCAGGTCCGCCTTGCAGCGGAAAGCCTAAAGCATCACGGTCGGCTCCACCTGAACCTTTGGTTCAAGGGCGAAAGCCGGTAACGGCACCAATGGGAGACGCCCCTTGATTCCTCCTGCCGCCAACCGCAATGACCTGCGCCACGAGTTGCGTGCACGTCGGCGTGCGCTCGATGCGGCGTCCTGCACCGCGGCGGCTCGGAAACTCGCAACGCGGGTGGCGGATCTCGCCTACTACCGTTCGGCGCGGCATATCGCCGCGTACATGGCGGTCGAGGGCGAGATGGATCCGGCGCCGTTCATGCAGCACGCCGACCACGAGGGCAAGCAGCTGTATCTCCCGCGCCTGGTTGCGGGGCGCACGCACACATTACAATTCATCCGCTGGACTCCCGGCACGCGCATGCAGCCCAACCGCATTGGCATACCCGAGCCCACCGACGACAAGAACGGTGCAATTCCACCCGAAAAGCTCGATCTGGTGCTCACGCCGCTGGTCGCGTTCGACCGCCATGGGCAGCGCCTGGGTACGGGCGGCGGCTATTACGACCATACGTTTGCCTTCCTCAAGAGCGGCGCCACGCGCCCGCTGCTCCTGGGCTTGGCCTATGAATTCCAGCTCCTGGAGCATATCGAGCCCCGGCCCTGGGACGTGCCGCTCAATGGCGTCGTCACCGACCAGCAGGTTTACCTGTTTGCCGCGAACCGGGTGCGCACGCCATGAATTACTGGCTGATGAAATCCGAACCCTCGAGCTTCAGTGTTGACGACCTCGCGCGGGCGCCGCGCCGCGCCACGGTCTGGGACGGGGTACGCAATTTCCAGGTGCGCAACATGCTGCGTGATCAGATAAACAAAGGCGATTTGGCATTCTTCTACCACTCGGGTGGCAGCGCACCGGGCATTGCGGGCACCATGAAAGTAAGCCGCAGCGGTTATGTGGACGCCAGTGCTTTCGACCCGCAGGACCATCATTTCGACCCGCGCAGTACCCTGTCGAAGCCGCTCTGGTATTGCGTGGATGTCACCCTGGTGAAGCGCTTCATGCGCGTGGTCACACTCACTGAACTGCGCCGGCATGTCGCACTCAAAGACATGCTTATCCTGCGCCGCGGCAACCGTCTGTCCATCTCGCCGGTGAGCGCCAAGCACTGGCAATACATCCTCAAATTGGCTGCGCAAACCTGAAAAAAACCGCGCACGCATCAAATTTGTTGCGCAAAACACAACACACACACCTGCAACACGTTCGAAAATGCGTTTTGCTGGTGATTTGTGACATCAAAGTTGCAAATAACGCTTGCAAAACTGGAAATTCGCATATTCTTGTATATACTCAAGTGCGTGTGATCTAACCGGGAGGATCTCAGACCATGAAACGCAAAGCGAAAGTGAAGAAGACCAAGGTGATGGCCAAGAGAAGGAAAAAGGCCGCCGTGAAGAAAGCCGCCCGCAAGGGTGGTCGTCGCAAGAAAGCCGGTGGCCGCAAGAAAAAGGCCCGCGGCAAGAAAAAGAAGAAAGGCGGTCGCCGCCGTCGCAGGAAAGCCGCTGACGCGGCGATGTAAAGCCCTCAAGGCTTTGCTAAACAGGCCCGCTTCGGCGGGCCTGTTTTTTTGCGTGAATTACCCGCAGAATCCCCGCCATGAGCGCGGAAGACAACAAGAAACGAGCTGCCCGCGAGGCTCTCAATTGGCTGGATGACGCCCGCATCATCGGCGTGGGCACCGGCTCGACCGTCAATTATTTAATCGAGGCGCTCGGGGACATCCGCAGCCGTCTCGACGGCGCGGTTTCCAGCTCCGAGGCGTCCACCCAGCGACTCAAGGCACTCGGTATCCCAGTGCTGGACCTGAACGCTGCCGGAGAGCTATCGGTATATGTGGATGGCGCCGACCAGGCCAACCGGCATCTGCAGCTCATCAAGGGCGGCGGCGGCGCACTTACCCGTGAAAAGATTGTGGCGGCGGCGAGCGGACGTTTCATCTGCATTGTGGACAATTCCAAACTTGCGGACGTGCTCGGCAGCTTCCCGCTGCCGGTCGAGGTCATTCCTATGGCACGCAGCTACGTGGCGCGGGAGCTGGTCAAACTGGGCGGCCGGCCGGATTGGCGCCAGGGCTTTGTCACCGACAACGGCAACCAAATCCTCGACGTACACGGCCTCACGATCCTAGACCCGCCGGCGCTGGAAGCTGAAATCAACCAGATCGCGGGGGTGGTTACGGTCGGGATCTTCGCCCGCCGGCCTGCGGATGTGCTACTGGTGGGGTATGCGGATCGGGTGGAAAAAATCATGCCGTGACCTGCGTCTCCCAATCTAAAAGCGTATGCTATCATTGCAATCATGCGGACTTACGGAGACAGACATGGCCAACCTTGTGGTACGCAATCTGGATGACAACATCGTCCGGGCGCTCAAACAGCGCGCGGCTCGCCATCAACGCAGTGCCGAGGCAGAGCATCGGGATATTTTGAAGCGGGCACTTTTAAGCCCGGCACGCAAAACTTTCGCCCAGACGCTTGCCGCCATTCCGAACGTCGGCACTGACCATGACTTCGAACGGGTG
Source organism: Gammaproteobacteria bacterium (assembly GCA_035279405.1). Lineage (NCBI taxonomy): Bacteria > Pseudomonadati > Pseudomonadota > Gammaproteobacteria > Gammaproteobacteria bacterium. The sequence continues at coordinate 209,955 of DATEHU010000017.1, read as the reverse complement.
GATGCCGGAGAAGTCCCCCGTGTACTTGATTGATACCGATGTCATCAGCGAAGTTCGCAAGCAGGGCAAGGCCGATGCCGGGGTAAAGCGGTTTTTCGAGCGTATCAACGCAGAACAAACACCGGTTTACCTGTCAGTTATCACCATCGGCGAGTTGCGGCGGGGCATTGATCTGATCCGTCATCGTGGCGATGTGCAGCAAGCGCAGCAACTGGAGACTTGGCTACAGAAGACCCTGGGCGAATACGCGGAGAATATTTTGCCACTGGATGTGGACAGTGCGCAGATATGGGGCCGGTTGCGCGTACCCCATCCCGAAAACGCATTAGACAAGCAAATCGCAGCCACGGCCCTTACCCACGATTTGACCGTAGTAACCAGGAATGTCCGCCATTACCACGGCACCCGCGTCCCTGTATTCAATCCGTTCGAAGCTTAGGTCGCTCCTGCCAAACGAAATACTCACTGTTTGCATGACCAAGGGTGATGCGAGGCGAGTGTTGGCAAGTAAGTGATGAACGTCATTTGTGGGATAAAAAAAGCCCGCTTATCAGCGGGCTTTATATCTTTGGCTGGGGGACTAGGATTCGAACCTAGATAAACGGAGTCAGAGTCCGTTGTCCTACCGTTAGACGATCCCCCAACGGAACGGGCAACGTCAGTTTAACGCTTAGAATACTGCGGACCGCGGCGGGCCTTGTGCAGACCGACTTTCTTGCGCTCCACGGCACGTGCGTCGCGCGTAACGAAACCCGCCTTACGCAGCGGTACGCGATTGACGGTGTCGTATTCAATCAAGGCGCGCGCCAAACCGTGACGAATGGCGCCGGCTTGGCCGGTGGTACCGCCGCCCGATACGGTGACGCTCACATCGAGACTGTCAATCTGGTTCACCGCTTGCAGCGGTTGACGCACGATCATGCGCGAGGTGACGCGGCCGAAGTACTCGTCGAGCGGCCGGCCGTTGACCAGGATGCGGCCCTTGCCGGGTTTGAGAAACACGCGTGCGGCCGAGGTTTTGCGACGGCCGGTGCCGTAATTGGTGCTGACTGCCATGGTTTAGCTCTCGCGTAAGAAAATCAGATGTCGAGTTTCTGGGGCTGCTGCGCCTGGTGCTTGTGCTCGGCGCCGGCATACACTTTGAGCTTCTTGAACATCGCACGCCCCAGCGGGTTCTTGGGAAGCATGCCCTTGACGGCCATTTCAATGACGCGTTCCGGGTGCTCGTTGAGCAGCTTGCCGAGGCTGGTTTGCTTGAGGTTGCCGATATAACCGGTATGCCAATGGTAGATTTTGTCTTCCAGCTTGCGCCCGGTAACCCGCACTTTTTCGGCGTTGACCACCACCAGATAATCGCCGGTATCCACGTGCGGGGTGTACTCGGGCTTGTGTTTGCCGCGCAGACGGCGCGCGAGCTCGGTGGCCAGGCGGCCGAGGGTCTTGCCATCGGCATCCACCAGGTACCAGCCGCGCGTCACGGTCTCGGGCTTGGCCGAAAACGTCTTCATGAACCTGAACTCCGGAAAAAGTGTCTCGGAAAGGCGCGCGATGTTACGCGACTTCCTTTGAGGAATCAAGCACTTGGCGACGGTGCTATCACAGTGCACTCCGATACGCGAGCTTACAAAACCGCCAGCAAATCAGCCTGTTAGCTAAATCTTGAGACGCTCGACCACGCGTCCATTGAGCAGATGTTCCTGCACAATCTCTTCGATGTCGTCCTCGTCGTTGTAGCTGTACCAGACTGCTTCGGGATAGACCACCGCGATTGGACCTTCGCTGCAACGGTCCATGCAGCCTGATCGGTTGACGCGCACCTGGCCCGGCCCGGCGATGCCGAGCGCCTTGACGCGCTGCTTGGCGTAGGCGCGCATGCGTTCCGCATCGTGGTTCTGGCAGCAGGGCGAGCCATCGGTACGCTGATTGGTGCAGAAGAAGATGTGCCGGTGGTAGTACATGAGAACAACAACGCTGTGCAGCGGGAAAATTGCGCCGCCAAGTTTACTCCATTCGCCGGCGTCGGCCGGTATTGACCGGCAACAGCCTGTGGCACTCAAACGCCGCGGCCCTGGCATTCCCATCCAGTGCACAATGGAACTCGCGGTGCGGCCACTGCACGACGCACACCCGCACACTATAATCTGCGCATGAACAGCGCCCGCCATTTGACGGCACTCGACCGGCTGCTGGCCGAGTTTGATCGCGCACTGCACGCGAGCTTCCCCGCCGTTGCCCACGCTGCGGCACGCCCCAATCCGGCGGCACGGCTGGCCACCGACGAGCTGAGCCCGGATGAGCAAAGGCTTGCCGGCCGGTTGATGCGTGTGAATCACGCCGGCGAAGTCGCCGCCCAGGCGCTGTATCGCGGCCAGGCGCTCACCGCGGGCAGCGACACGGTGCGCGACGGCATGGCGGAGTCGGCCAGCGAGGAAATTGATCACCTCGCGTGGTGCGAAGATCGCCTGCGTGAACTCGACTCCGCCGCAAGCCGGCTCGATCCGATGTGGTATGCAGGCTCGTTTGCCATCGGTGCGGCTGCCGGCTTGGCCGGCGACAAATGGAGCCTCGGCTTCATCGCGGAAACCGAGCGCCAGGTCACCGCACACCTGGACGGCCACCTCCAGCGCCTGCCCACCGGCGATGCGCGCAGCCGCGCCATCTTGGAACAGATGAAAACCGACGAAGCCCACCACGGCGACAAGGCCAGTCGCGCCGGCGGCCGCCCCATGCCCGCGCCGGTACGCACGCTCATGCGGCTGACATCGAAAGTGATGACCAGAACGGCGTATTGGATTTGAGATCAATCGGCAGGCGTCCGATTGACAACGCTCCCAAAGAATTTTTGTGCGGCTGCGCCGCAGCCTTTATCAAGATAGCGGGATTCCGTCCCGCAGCCGGGTGACTTTCTTTGTGCGTGCAAAGAAAGTCACCAAAGAAACACGCCCCGGGGATTCCGCGCTGGGCTGAAACCGAATGGTGGACCATTCGGTTTCAGCCGCGTCCCCTCGTTTCTCGCCCGGCTCGGGGCGGCGCAGACGGGCCATCCGTGGCCCGCTCGCCGGTTCGTCATCCTGACTTCACCCCGCCCTGCAGGCGGGCCTGATCCTTGCCGAGCTGCGAGACTCGGCGTCATCCACGGGGTTGTAAAGAGCAAGAAGCGCTTCATACCACCGTCTTGTCTTTAATACCCGTAGCGCGAGCCGAGCACTGGACTGAGCAAGGTTAGCCCGAAGGGGCACGAACAGGATGTTCGCGCTCCCGCCGTCAGGCCAGGGATGGCCTGTCGGCGGGACTCCGCAGCGAAGGAAGCGCGCAGGGCAGTCGTGGCTTCCGCGACCCGCGCTCCGGGGGAATGGCTTTGGGCACTTTCGCCGAAACGAAAGTGCCCCGCCGGCGGGTGCGGGAACCCGCTTCGAAAGATGGTTGCGGCCGAAGGCCGCTCAAGAACTGGATTCCTCCCGGCGAAGGCCCGGATCACGCCGGAATGACAGCTCGCTAGGTAATTCCAAACACGATCAACACAATGCCGATCGCCACCATGGCGTAGCCGCGGCCCTTGCTGCGGCCAGTACTGATGTTCTTGCGCGCCGGGTCCAGCATGTGCTTCAGGTACCCGACGCGGTGAAATTTGCTGTGCGTCACCTCTTCCGAGTTGAGCCAATCGTCCGACCCCATACCGCCCCCGCGACCGGCGGCGCTCCACAACACCAGCAGCCCGTACAGAATGGCGAGTACGCCCGCGACCAGAAATACGATGCTGAAGGTTGTCATGCAGGATGCGGCTTTGCCAGTGGACTGCGCCGAGTCATTTTAATCGCAAATTATCCGGCCGCTGTTCAATTCGACCCGCCAAACAACTCCTGGAGTTTCGCCCCTGGATCAGCGGCGCGCATGAAGGTTTCACCCACCAGAAAGGCATGCACGCCTTGAGCGCGCAGGCGCGCAATGTCGGCCCGGGTGGCAATGCCACTCTCGGTGACCAGCAAGCGATCGGCGGGAATGCGCGGCAGCAGCGCAAGCGTGGTTTGCAGGTCGGTATGGAAACTGCGCAGATCGCGGTTGTTGACGCCGATGAGCGGTGCGCCGAGCGCGAGTGTGCGTTCCAGCTCGTCCGCGTCGTGCACTTCCAGCAGCGCGTCCATGCCGAGATCGGCGGCGAGGGCGATGAGGTCAGCCAGCATGGCGTCCCCCAGCACCGCGACGATCAGCAGGATGGCATCGGCCCCGAGCAGCCGGGACTCGTACACCTGCCAGGGATCCATGATGAAATCCTTGCGCAGCGCGGGCAGCGCGCAGGCCGTGCGCGCTGTGGCCAGGAAATCGTCCCGGCCCTGGAAATAGGCCGCGTCGGTCAGCACCGAAAGACAAGCGGCGCCGGCCGCCGCGTAACTTTTCGCGATTGCGCCCACGTCGAAGTCCACTCTCAGCAGGCCCTGGCTGGGAGAAGCGCGCTTGATCTCGGCAATCACCGCCGGTTTGCCGTCCGCGACGCATGCCTGCAGCGCCGCGAGAAACCCGCGCGGCGGTGGTGCGTCCTTGAGCGCGGCCCGCAGCGCGTGCAGCGGCCGCGCGGCGCTTTTCGCGGTCAGCTCGCGCGCTTTGTCTGCGAGGATGCGCTTCAGAATATCGGGGGTGTCAGGCACGGCTCGTTTCTACCAGCCTTGTGAGCCGCTGCGCGGCCGCGCCGTTCTGCATTACTTCACGGGCGCGCTGCACGCCGGCGGCCAGACTCGCGACCACGTCCGCCGCGTAGAGTGCGGCGCCGGCGTTGAGCGCCACCATGTCGAAGGCCGGACCAGCGCGGCCCGCGAGTGCCTCGTGAATCAGCGCCAGGCTTTCTTGCACGCTCGTCACGCGCAAGGCGTCGAGCGACGCGTGGCGCATGCCGAAGTCCCGCGGCTCGATCTCGTAACTGCGGATCTGGCCATCCTGCAGTTCCGCCACGCGCGTGGATGCGGCCACGCTGATCTCGTCCAAGCGGTCTTCGGAATGCACCACGAGCACGTGGCGGCTGCCGAGGGTGCGCAGCACCTTGGCAAGCGGCTCAACCCAGCGCGGCGCGAACACGCCGAGCAACTGGTGCGGCACAAAGGCCGGATTGGTGAGCGGTCCGAGCAGGTTGAACAGCGTGCGCGTGCCAAGTTCCTTGCGTGGCGCGGAGGCGTACTTGGTGGCGCTGTGGTGCGTGGGTGCGTACAGGAAACCCACGCCCAGCTCGTCAATGCAGCGCGCAATGCGTTCGGGCGGCAGGTCGAGCTTCACGCCGAGCGCCTCCAGCACATCGGCACTGCCGGAGCTGCCGGACATCGCGCGGTTACCGTGTTTGGCGACGCGCCCGCCGCCCGCCGCCACCACGAAGGCCGCGGCAGTCGAAACATTGAACAGCCGCGCGCCGTCGCCGCCCGTGCCGCAGGTGTCCACCAGGTGCGCTGGTGAAACCCGCACCGGTACGGCCAGCTCGCGCATCACGGTGGCGGCGGCGGCAATTTCCTCGACGGTTTCACCCTTGGCGCGCAGACCGGCGAGAAAGCCGCCGATCTGGATGGGCGTGGCGCCGCCGGTCATGATCTGGCGCATCACCGCCTCCATGTCGGCACGGCTCAAATCTTCACGGTCCACGATATGGCTGATGGCTTCCTTTATTTCCAAGTGAATTGACCTCTCGAACTTGATCCTCTCTCCCCCTATCAGGGGGAGAGACTGGAGTGAGGGGGACATTCCAGAAAATTCTTCAACAACGCATGGCCATGCTGCGTCAGGATGGATTCGGGATGGAACTGCACGCCCTCGACCGGCAGCGTCTTGTGGCGCACACCCATGATCTCCTCGATGCTGCCATCCTCGTTCTCGGTCCAGGCGGTGACTTCCAGACACTCAGGCAGCGTCTGCTTGTCGATCACCAGCGAATGGTAGCGCGTGGCTTCGAAAGCGTCCGGCAGGCTGTGAAACACACCCTTGCCGGTGTGGCGGATCGCCGAGGTCTTGCCGTGCATGATGCGTGCGGCGTGTACCACCCGGCCGCCGTAGGCCTGACCGATGGCCTGATGACCGAGGCACACTCCGAGAATCGGCAGCGTGCCGCCCAGTTTTTGAATCAATTCGACGCAGATGCCAGCATCGCTCGGCGTACGCGGCCCCGGCGATATCACGATACGCTCGGGCTTGAGCCGTGCCACCTGCTCCACCGTGAGCACATCGTTGCGCTCGACGCGCACCTCGGCACCCAGCTCGCCCAGATATTGCACCAGGTTGTAAGTGAAGCTGTCGTAGTTGTCGATCATGAGCAACATGTTGCTTCTCGCTCCAAGAGAATCTGTGCGGCTACGCCGCAGCCTTGATCAAGATAGCGGTTGCTACCCGGCCGTGCCGAAGCGGCACAGCGTTCGCCGCTTCGCGGCTCACCCATCCCGCAGCCGGGTCCCTTTTCTTTGCTTGTCCAAAGAAAAGGGACGAAAAGAAAGGACACCCCCGGAGCCCGCCGCCTGCGGCGGTCTCCAAGGGGCATCGAAGACCCAAATGAGCTCGATGCCGCGCTCCAGTTTTTCCTTACCCGCTGGAGCGTGCCGAGCACTGCGGGTGCAAGAATAAGACATCCCATCCACGCCTCTTGCTCTTCAGGTCCCCGTGGATTGCGCCGAGTCTCGCAGCCCGGCGAGGAAAGGGCCCGCCCACAGGGCAGGGTGAAGTCAGGAAGACGAACCGGCGCAGCGGTACAAGGATGTACCGTCTGCGCCGCCCCGAGCCGGGCGAGAAACGAGGGGACGCGGCTGAAACCGAATGGTCCACCATTCGGTTTCAGCCAGGCGCGGAATCCCCGGGGCGTGTTTCTTTGGTGGCTTTCTTTGCACGTCCAAAGAAAGTCACCCGGCTGCGGGACGGACTCCCGCTCTCTTGATGGGTTGGCGGCCAACGGCCGCCCAGTCATCTGGATCTGGATTCCGGCTTTCGCCGGAATGACGGGGAATCGTGACGCAGTTTGCGCGCGAACGGGATTCCGGCTCGGCCGAAGCCCGGTCTGTCCTGAGCTTGCCAAAGGGCCGCAATGACGGCGTCTGCGGCATCCCCGCTCAAAAGCACACCGTGCGCTCACAGCGCGCCTCCATTCGTCATCGCCACAGCCCGCATCAGCGCCTGGCCCTTGCTCAGGGTTTCCTGCCATTCACGTTCGGGAACGGAATCGTGCACGATGCCGGCACCGGCCTGCACGTGCAGATAGCCATCCTTGACCACGGCGGTACGGATGGCGATGGCCATGTCGAGGTTGCCGTTCCAGCCGAGATAACCCACCGCACCGGAATAGATGCCGCGCTTCACCGGCTCCAGTTCATCGATGATCTCCAACGCCCGCACTTTCGGCGCGCCGCTCACGGTGCCGGCGGGAAATGCCGCGCGCAGCGCGTCCAGCGGACCAAGGCCGGCGCGCAACCGGCCCTTGGCTTCGGAGACGATGTGCATGACGTGCGAATAGCGCTCGATCGCCATCTGCTCGGTGATCCGGACGCTGCCGGTTTCGGCCACGCGGCCGAGATCATTGCGCCCCAGATCCAGCAGCATTACGTGCTCGGCGCGCTCCTTGGGATCGGCCAGCAGTTCTTCCGCGAGCGCCGCGTCATCCGCGGGCGACTGGCCGCGCCGGCGTGTGCCGGCGATGGGCCGCACCGTCACCTCGCGGTCCTCCACGCGCACCAGCACCTCGGGTGACGCACCCACCACCTGGAAGTCGCCGAAATTGAAGTAATACATGTAGGGCGAAGGATTCAGCCCGCGCAGCGCACGGTACACATCGAGCGCACGCCCGGCAAAAGGCGCGCTGAGCCGCTGCGACAACACCACCTGAAAGATGTCGCCATCGCGGATGTACGCGCGTGCGCGCTCCACGGCGCGGCAGAATTCCGCGCGCCCGAATCCCGGCTGGAATTCGCCGGCGGCGCTGCCGGCAAAACCGCCCGCGCTCGGATAACGCAGCGGCCCGCGCAGGCGCGCGGCAAAATCCGCGAGCCGCTGCTCGGCGTAGGCCAGTCCATCAGGATCGCCGGCGTCGGCGTGGGTGACGAGCGTGAGCGTACCGCGCAGATTGTCGAACACCACGAACTCATCGGCCTGCAACAGGAAGATGTCGGGACAGCCGAGCGCATCGGGCTTGGCACCATTGCCGAGCCGAGGCTCAAGCGAGCGCACGGTGTCGAACGCCAGGTATCCCACCAGCCCGCCGGCGAAGCGCGGCAATCCCGGCACGGCCGGCACATGCGCCTGCTGGCGCAGCGCCTCGATCTCGGCAAGCGGATCGGCGCACCGCCGGTGCTGATTGAGCTCCGGGCTGTGCACGTGCAGCTCGCCCGCGCCGTAGGTGACGCGCACCCGCGACGGCAGGCCGATGATCGAGTAACGCCCCCAGGTCTCGCCACCCTGTACCGATTCGAGCAGAAAGGAATACGGCGCGTCCGCGAACTTGAGGTAGGTACTCAAGGGCGTGTCGAGATCCGCGAGGATTTCGCGGGTTACGGGGATGCGATTGAAGCCGGCGCCCCGCAGGGCATCAAACTGCTGCTGATCCATGAAACGGTCACCCTGAAAGCCAGTCCGAAACGACGATTTGCCTGGAAACGCAAAAACGTCTGCCTCACCATCGCCAGGTGCGGGCTGTTTCGGCTCCGTTCAGGTTGACCGTGAATGACATGTGGCAAGGCTTCGCTGAGAACCGGCGCAGAGATTAACGGCTTGCGGCCCGTCCTGCAAGCGCACCATCCTGTGCCGCAAGCCAGCAGGGCAACTCCGCCAGCGAGCCGAATATCGTCGCGGGGACCATGGCCGCGACTTCCGCGGCATTGCCATAACCGTAGCTGACCGCCAGCGGCAGGAAACCCGCGGCGCGCGCCGCGCGCACATCGTTCGCCGAATCCCCGACCATGCAGGCCGCGGCCGGCGCGACGCCGAGCGTGCGCGCGGCATGCAGCAGCGGTGCGGGATCCGGCTTGCGCACGGCGAGCGTATCGCCGGACACCACGGCGCCGAAATAACGCTGCAAGTCCAGCGCCTGCAGCAAGGGCGCAGTGAATTCGCCCGACTTGTTGGTCACGCAGGCGAGGTGCAAGCCGGAGGTGTGCAGTTCGTCCAGCACAGCGCGCACCCCCGGATAGAGGTGCGTATGATCGCTCAGGTGAGTGCGGTAATAGCGGTGGAACAACGCCATGCCGCGTTGGAACAATTGTGCGTCGGGTTCGTCATCCGTGCCGCCGGTGAGCGCACGCTTGACCAGCCGGCGCACGCCGTCGCCTACCCACTGACGCACCACAACCGCTCCGGGCAGGCGCAGCGCGAGATCCCGGCACACCAGGTCAATGGCGACGGCGAGATCGGGTACGCTGTCCACCAGCGTACCGTCGAGGTCAAAAGTCACCAGCCGGATTGCGGCCATCAATTCCCGGTGAGCGCCAGCTCAGCGCGCATTTTTTTGATGACGGCCGCGTAGTCCTTGGTGCCGAATATGGCGGAACCCGCCACGAAGGTGTCGGCGCCGGCTGTGGCAATTTCACGGATGTTGTCCACCTTCACGCCACCGTCAATCTCGAGGCGGATCGCGCGGCCGCTCTGATCAATGAGCCGGCGCGCGTCGCGCAGCTTGTCCAGGGCGGAAGCAATGAAGGACTGGCCGGCAAAACCCGGATTCACCGACATTACGAGCACCATGTCGAGCTTGTCCATGACGTAATGCAGATAATCCAGCGGCGTCGCGGGATTGAATACCAGGCCCGCCTTGCAGCCGTGATCGCGGATGAGTTGCAGGCTGCGGTCCACGTGTTCGCTGGCTTCCGGATGGAAGGTGATGTAGCTCGCGCCGGCTTCGGCAAAATCCGGAATGATGCGGTCCACCGGCTTGACCATCAGGTGCACGTCAATCGGCAGCTTGGGGCTGTGCTTGCGCAACGCCGCGCACACCATGGGGCCGATGGTCAGGTTCGGCACATAGTGGTTGTCCATCACGTCGAAATGGATCAGGTCGGCGCCGGCCTTGAGCACGGCGTCCACCTCTTCGCCCAGGCGCGCAAAGTCCGCGGACAAAATCGAGGGCGCAATCAGATATTTTGCCATGCGGGCTTACGCGGGTCTTTTTTGTGGCGGCAGGCGTTACACTTTACCCTATCGTGCGGCCCACGGAACAGCCGTACTGCAAGCGTAACCGGGAGCAACGTTCATGGATCTGAGCGGAATCAGCAACGCCGTCGCCGTCGCCCTCCACGTGCTGGCCGCCGTGGTGTGGGTGGGCGGCATGTTTTTTGCCTACCTGGCGCTGCGCCCGGCGCTCACCGAACACAGCGTGCTCGCACGCGCGCACCTGTGGGTGGCGGTGTTCCGGCGCTTTTTCCCCTGGGTCTGGGCGAGCATCGCGGTGCTGCTGGTCACGGGGTTTTTCATGATCTTCAACGCCTTCGGCGGCTTCCGGCAGGCCCCGTTGTTCGTGAACATCATGCTGGCACTCGGCATTGCCATGATGCTGCTGTTTGCGCAGGTATTTTTCGTCCCTTACCCGCGGCTGCGCCACGGCGTTGCGGTCAACGATGAATCTGAAGCGCGCCACGCCATGAACCAGATCCGCGCGATCATCCTCATCAATCTGGTGCTGGGGCTGATCGTGATCTTCGTGGCCGCCTCGGGCGCGTTCGCGCTCTACGACTGATTTCCAGTCGCGAGCTTGGTGGCCGCCAGGTAAACCAGCGTCTCCTTGCGCGCACCGCGCGGCGGCGTGGGCCGCAAATGCAGAATTTCCAACAAGCCCTTGAATGTGGTGCGGCTCCACCACAGGTACGGAAATTCCAAGGTGCGCTCGTCAAACGCAAACCCGGCGTAACGGATCATCGCCAGAAATTCCGCCGCGCTGCGCTGCGAGGCTGCCGGGTGCCGGAACAGCAAGCGGATGACCCAGGTATCGATGTACTCAATCGTGGATTCGGCAAACAGCAGCACTCCGCGCGGCTTGAGTACGCGGTGAAATTCCCTGAGTACGCGCTCCTGGTGCACCAGATGATGAAAAGTCTGGTGGCAGAACACCAAATCCACGCAGGCATCCGGCAAAGGCAGCGCGGCACAATCGCCTTTGAGTAACGCCACCCGCAAGCCGCGCGTCTCGCTTAACCGGCGGGCACGCGCCAAAACCGCGGCATCCATGTCCAGACCGATCAGGCGCCGCGGCCTGAAGTGCTCCTGCAACAGGCTGAATGCCATGCCCTGGCCGCAGCCTGCATCCAGCACCACCGGATAACGTTTGCGCGGCCTGGCAATCAACGCCGCCAGCCGTGCAAGCGAATCGCGCACGACCTCGTATTCCCAGGTGTGGGTGCCCAGAAACCAGAAGCCGAACTGCGACTCCGGAACAAAGTCCGCTGTGCGCTTGGCATGCGTCATGCGTGGGTATTGCATCTTGTCTGACATGTCCCTGTTCCCCAATCTCCATCTGTGCGCGAGTCCGGCAAGAACCGCGCTTATTTCATGCTGCGCGTCATCTTGATCGCTTCGTACGCCAGATTGATCTGCTTGGCCTTCTCCTGGGCCAGCGCCATCATCTCCGGCGGCAGGCCCTTGGCCACCAGCCGGTCGGGATGATTCTCCTTCATCAGCCGGCGGTACGCACGCTTGACCTCGTCATCACTGGCCGTCGCGCTGACGCCGAGCGTCTGGTAGGCGGCCGCCAGATGATCGCTGCGCTCGCGCGCAGGTGCTTCGCCGCCGCCAAAATGCGGGCGCGCACGCGCGAAATCCTCGTATTGGCGCAGCACGATGGGCGGAATGCCGAGCAGCGCGCAAATGCGGTTGAACACCGCCTGGTCCGCGGGGTGCATGCCGCCATCCGCGAGCGCGGCTGCAATCTGAATCTGCAGGAACATGCTCACCAGCCCCGGGTACCCGCCGCAGACCTGGCGAAATTCGCTGACCACGGCGTCCAGCGGAAACTCCGGCTGCTTGCCCTGCCCGAAAAATTCCATGGCCGCACGCTGCTGCTCGGCGGAAAGGTTCATCTGCGCCATGACCGCGCGCGCCGCGCGGATTTCGTTCTCCGACACGCGTCCGTCGGCCTTGGCGATGTGTCCCATGACCTGGAAAGTGGCGCGGAAAAACACCTGTTGCGCGTGCGCCGGATTCCCGCCCACCACGTGCACGCGCACGCTGCGGCTGGCCAGCAACAGTCCGACGGCAGCGCCGATAAACGCCCCCCACGGACCGCCCACGACCCAGCCCAGCGCCGCACCGATGATTGCGCCCCACCAACCCATCACGATCCCGCGTTTTGAAGGCCGACTATTCTAACCGCAGCGCCGTGTGCGACTGGACAGTCACGCCGTGCTCGCGGAAGATAGCCGGCCTGTTGCTCGCCCGACCTGTAAGGATGCCAACGCATGCCGGCCGTGGTATTCGAGACCCGTTTGCAGAGCCTGCCGCTGATTCACCGCGGCAAGGTGCGCGACATCTACGACGCTGGTCCCGAGCACCTGTTGATTGTCACCAGCGATCGCCTCTCGGCCTTCGACGTGGTGCTGCCCGATCCCATCCCCGGCAAGGGCGCGGTACTCACCGGCATCTCGACGTTCTGGTTCGAGCGCACGCGCCACATCATACCCAACCACCTCGCGCATCTCGATCTGAGCGACCTCATCAAGAAGGGCGAGGAACTGGCGCTGCTGCAGGACCGTGCCATGCTGGTGCGCAAACTTACGGCCCTGCCCATCGAGGCGGTGGTGCGCGGTTATCTCATCGGCTCGGGCTGGAAGGACTACCAGAAAACCAGCGCGGTGTGCGGCATCGAACTGCCTCCCGGCCTGAAACTTGCGGACCAACTGCCGCAGCCGCTGTTCACGCCCGCCACCAAGGCCCCCAAAGGCCAGCACGACGAAAACATCTCCTACGCGCAGGCTGAAATGCTACTGGGGCGCAAGCTCGCCGAGCAGGTGAGCGCCAGGGCCGTCGAGTTGTACAACTACGCGGCGGAACACGCGCGCCAGCGCGGCATCATCATTGCCGACACCAAATTCGAGTTCGGCGTGGATGAAGACAACCGGCTCACGCTCATTGACGAGGCGTTGACGCCGGATTCCTCGCGTTTCTGGCCGGTCGACAGCTACCGGCCCGGTATCAGCCCGCCGTCCTTCGACAAGCAATACGTGCGCGACTACCTGGAAACGCTCGACTGGAACAAAAAAGCGCCGGCCCCGCATCTGCCCGTGGAAGTCATCGCCAAAACCGCGGAAAAATATCAGGAAGCCTGGCGGCGCTTGACCGCGTGAAACACGCCAGCGTCGCACGCAAGCCGGTGATGCGCACGATTTTCAAACTCACCTTCTCCCTGTGCTTGTTATGCGCGGGCGGTTTGTGCTCGGCGCCGGCGTACGCCGCGCAAGCCTGTCACCGGCCTGCACCGCAGGCCCTGATTGCCTGGTACAACCGCGCGCATCCGGACAGGCCCCTGCAGTACAGCCCGAAAAATTCCGCCATTTACCATCCGATCTCGGTCCTGCGCACCGGCCGGCCGGCAGTGTACTGGATGGGCCTGGCGTGGCTGTCGCCGGAATCGGGCGCCTTGTTTGCGGTGAGCTGCGACGGCAAGCCCGTGGGCGGCCTGCCGACCGGCGCCATCGGCAAGTTATCGACGGGTCCGGTGCTGGCGGAACTCGGCCAAAGCGTGATGTTCGTGTATGTGAATCGGGAAACCGGCGACTGCGTTCACGATGGCGTGCGAATCGCGACCTTGAAAGACAACAAGATCATTCCGCTCTGGGAGCACGGCTACAACCAGGGCCTGAATGTTCCCGCCTCCGGTAGCACACCCAGACGCTTCATCTCCGAGACCTATGCCGTGAGCTTCGGCGACGACGGGCGAACTCTCACGATAACCGGCACGCGTGCCGTTTTCACATACCTCAAGGATGGCTCACAAGCCCAAGTGCCGGACGTCACCGCGGCGCTGGCGACCGAAACCTATCATTGGGACGCCGGTAGGCTGCGTTTCATCTCGGACCAGCCCTACCGGCAGTCATCGGTGTGCAAAGCGGATTGATGCGTCTGCCCATGAGCCTGTGCTTCAAGGCAAAGCGGCTGGAGACAACCACTGGCCGAGCGAGGACATCTGATCAACGAGATACGGGTAATAGACCGACAACACCAGAAATCCCGCGCCCACAACGACAAATACCAGCCGGCTCCCCAGCCCCTTGAGATCGGCATAAAACGGCGCAAAGCACAGGAACGCGAGAAAAAACGCAATCACGAAATAAAACATGGAAATCAGAAACGCGCTCCAGGCGGTGTAAGGATTGCGCAGCAGGGACGCGCAGGCCATGCCCATGGACAGGCCCGCGACCACCACGATCGAATCTTTGATGCCGAGGATCAGGGTGGTGAACGGCTTCGGCACGCGGCCTTTTTCGTAAGGCGCAAACGCCAGAAACAGGAATTCGGCGCCAATCAGGATCATGGATACCGGCGTCAGCACCAGCAGGATATCCGGGCTGATGGCACCGCTGATGTAGTTCTGGAAACTCTCATGCGCATCCGTGTGCAGGTGCAGCATCATCAGTGACGCGATGAACCCCAGAAGTAGGTTGATGAGCAGGTTCGAGACCGACTTGCCCACGTCGCGCACCATGGAATGGTGCAACAGCACCAGCACTTCATGTGGCGGTGGTTTTTTCTTTTTGCGGAACATGGCTCAACCCCAGCGTATTTTCTTCACGCGTGTCCCCAGAATTGAAGTGCGTTCGCCCTCGCCTGCCCCGGCACGCGCCAACGAGTTTCCCAGAAGCCGCAGCGCAGGATGCACGTTGCGCGACTAGCGGCTATGAGCCTGCGACCAGCGGCGGAAAACCCGCTGCAGCGCCTCCACGCCATCGGTCAGCGCCGCCGGACCGGGTTGCAGGATCAGCGAGGACTTCACTTCGTGCAACTCTCCGGTGCGCACTGCGGAAATCGCCTGCCATCCGGGCCGAGCCGCCACCTGCTCAGGTCGAAATTTCTTGCCGCACCAGGAGCCGAGGATAATGTCCGGCTGACGGCGAATGACTTCGGCGGGGTCGCGGACGATGCGATTCTTGCCCAGCGGTTCCTTCGCCAGTTCCGGAAAAATGTCCTCGCCGCCGGCGATCCCGATCAATTCCGACACCCAAGCGATACAAGAAATCTGCGGATTGTCCCACTCCTCGAAATACACGCGCGGATGGTGCGGTAACTTCGACGCTTCAGCACGAATTGCATCCAAGCCGGCCTGCAATTTATCAACCAACGTCCCCGGCTTGTCCTCACAGCCAATCATGCCTCCGAGCATCAGGATCATGCGCAGGATTTCCGCCACGCTGCGCTGATTGAACACATGCACCTCGATGCCGCGGCGCACCAGTTCCGCGGCGATGTCCGCCTGAATGTCGGAGAAGCCCAACACCAGATCCGGCCTGAGTTCCAGAATCTTTTCAATCTTGGCGCTGGTGAAGGCCGACACCTTGGGTTTCTCTTTGCGCGCTTCAGGCGGACGCACGGTAAAACCGGAAATGCCAACGATGCGCTGCTGCTCACCGAGCAAGTACAGCGTCTCGGTGGTTTCCTCAGTGAGGCAGACGATGCGTTGTGGATAAGAATCGATCATTGCTCGCAGCGCTTAGGATGCCGTATCCAGCATACCGAAGTGTGGCGCGTCTGCCCATCAGTTAGACTGCACACATGAACGATGTGACTTCTGCCACGCCTTACGAAAACCTGACGCCGGATACCATTCTCGCCGCGGTCGAGTCCGCCGGCCGGCTGAGCGACGGACGATTGCTCGCGCTCAACAGCTACGAGAACCGCGTGTATCAGGTGGGCATCGAGGACAGTGCGCCGCTGATCGCCAAGTTCTACCGTCCCGGCCGCTGGTCCGACGCAGCCATTCTGGAAGAGCACGCCTTCAGCCGGGAACTGACTGACGCAGAAATCCCCGTGGTTGCGCCGCTCGCGGATGCGCAAGGCGCGACGCTCCTGCACCATGCCGGTTACCGCTTTGCATTGTTCCCGCGCCAGGGCGGCCGCGCGCCTGATCTGGAACGGCCCGATCAGCTTGAATGGCTGGGTCGCTTCATCGGGCGCATCCATGCAGTCGGCGCAGCGGGACGGTTTCAAAACCGTCCGAAAATCGACATTGAAACCCTGGGCCGTAGACCGCGGGAATTCATCCTGCACAGCGGCTTCCTGCCGCCGGAACTTGTGCCGCGTTACCGAGAAGTGACTGATCTGTTGCTGGCCGGCGTGGCGCGTAACTTCGAGCGTGCGGGAGAATTCCGGCACATCCGGCTGCACGGCGACTGTCATCCCGGCAACCTGCTGTGGACCGATGCCGGCCCGCACTTCGTTGACCTGGACGACTGCGCCACGGGTCCGGCGGTGCAGGATTTGTGGATGCTGCTCGCCGGCTCGCGCGCCGACATGCAGCAACAACTCGGTCACGTACTGGACGGCTATCAGCAGTTTGTCGACTTCAATTCCGCGGAACTCTGGCTGATGGAGGCATTGCGTGCATTGCGCATGTTGCACTACGCCGCCTGGATCGCGCGCCGCTGGAGCGATCCGGCCTTCCCGCGCGCCTTCCCCTGGTTCAATGCGCCGCGCTACTGGGAAGAGCACATCCAGAGCCTGCGCGAGCAGCTGGCGTTGCTCGATGAAGCCCCGCTCAACCTGGAGCGGTAAGCCGTGGTGGCGGGCCGAATGCAGCTAGAATTAAGCACTCCGGAAACCGGGAACCGCGCATGCTGAAGGGCATCGCCCGCACGTTTGACCGCTTTATCTGGCACGGCGATCTGCACACCATGCCGGTGCACAAACGCCTGCTGGTCTTCTGGCTGCGCATGCTGCAGGTGCTGGTGCAGGATTTCGCCGGCGGCGAAATCACGCTGCGCGCCATGAGCCTGGTGTACACCTCGCTGCTGGCGATCGTGCCGCTGCTGGCATTCGTGTTCGCGGTGCTCAAGGGCCTGGGCGTGCAGGACAACCTCGAGCCGCTGCTGTTCGATTTTCTGGCGCCGCTCGGGGAAAAGGGCGAAGTGCTGTCCGGGCGCATCCTCAACTTCGTGGATCACGTGCGCGCCGGCGTGCTCGGTACCATCGGCCTGCTGGTGCTGCTGTACGCGGTGGTGGCGTTGGTGCAGAAAGTCGAAACCGGCCTGAACCACGTGTGGCAGGTGCGCGAAGTGCGCACTCTGGGCGAGCGTTTCAGCCATTATCTGGGCGTGATCCTGATCGGCCCGCTGCTGGTGGTCGCGGCGTTCGCCATCACCGCCACGGTCAGCAGCCATACCGTCATGCAGCAGATCATGGCGTTCGGCGTCTCCGGCCATCTGCTGCTGCTCGCCACCAAGGTGGTGCCCTACCTGATGGTGATCGCGGCGTTCACGTTCATTTACGCATTCGTGCCCCACACCCACGTGCAATTCCGTGCCGCGCTCTACGGCGGCATATTCGCCGGCATCCTGTGGGAATTCACCGGCTGGGCATTTACCGCCCTCACCGTTACGTCCACGCGTTTGACGCTGATTTATTCCGGCTTCGCCATCCTGGTGATGTTCATGGCGTGGATTTACCTGTGCTGGCTGATCCTGTTCGTGGGCGCGCAGGTGGCGTTCTACGTGCAGAACCCGGAACTGGTGCGCCGCCGCGGCCGGGAAGACGTCGGCGGCCGCACGCTCGAGCGCCTGGCGTTGCACATCATGTATCTCGTCGGCCGCAGCTACCACGACAGCCGACCGCCGTGGTCGCGCGAGGAACTCGCGCGGCGGCTGCGCGTGCCCACCGAATCGGTGCTGGACGTGCTGGGGCGCCTGCGTGAAAACGGGCTGCTGATGCTGATCTCCGGCCGCATCCGCCGCTACGTGCCGGCGCGTGACATGGGTACCATCACGCTGCAGGATATTGTCAACGTCATGCGGCTCAATCCCACGGGCGCCGAAGACGTGGATTCCTATCTCAAGGGCGTGCCGGCCGTGGACACCGTGGTCAACCGCCTGGACCACGCGATTGAATCCGCACTCGGCCAAACCACGCTGCGCGAACTGGTGGAGCAGCAGGCCGTAATCGACATCGCGGACGTGCGCCGCGCGTGAGCGGGCAGCGGCTTACGGTTTGACGGGCTGCGCAACGTCGACGGTGATCGCGGTTCTGCCCCGCAGCCAGATTGCGCCCACCGCGGCTGCGAGCGCCGCAAAACAGGCGCCGGCAAAGAACGCCAGGTGATAGCCGTCGTTGAGCGCGGCCAGTTGGGTATGGCCTGACGACAACAGCGCGGAGGTTCGCGCGCTCGCGATACTTGCCAGCACCGCCAGACCCAGCGCTCCGCCCATCATGAATGCGGTGTTCACGATGCCCGACGCCAAGCCCGATTCGTCCGGCGCGACGTCATTCATCGCCGCCATCAGCACCGGGTTGAAAGCGATGCCCGCGCCGATGCCGAGCAACAGCATGCCGGGCAGCACGTCAATCACAAAGTTCCCGCTTAACGGTGCGCGCGCAAACAGCAGCAAGCCTGCGGCGGCCAGCCCCAATCCCGCCGCGAGCGGCAGGCGGTAACCGAAACGCATGACCAGGTGCGCGGACAAGCCTACCGAGAATACCGCCATGATGATATTGGCCGGCAGAAACGCGAGCCCGACCTGCAACGGGTTGTAACCCAGCACCAACTGCAGATACAGCGCCGAAAGAAAGAACCACGCGAACATGGCCGCGGCCCACAACACACCGACCATGTTGGCCGTGCTCAGGTTGCGTAGCCGGAACAGTTTGAGTGGCATGAGCGGCGCGCGTACCCGGGTCTCGATGGTCAGAAACACCGCGAACAACACCAGTGCCGCCGCCAGCAGGCCCAGCGTGCGGGCCGAGGTCCAGCCGGCGCTGTTGCCGTTGACCACGGCATACACCGCGAGCAGGAGCGCAGCGGTAATCGTGACCGCACCACCGAAATCGAGATGCTTGTGCAGCGTGTCGCCGCGCACGCGCGGCAACCAGCGCAGCGTGAGCACGATCACCAGCGCGCCGACCGGCACGTTCACAAGGAAGATCCAGTGCCAACTGAGCGAGGCGGTCAGGAGTCCGCCCAACAACACGCCGACACTGCCGCCACCCGCGCACACGAAACCGAATACACCCATGGCTTTGGCGCGCTCCGCCGGCTCGGTGAACAGATTCATCATCAGCGACAAGGCCACGGCATCCACTACCGCGCCGCCGATGCCCTGCACCGCGCGCGCCACCACCAGCAAACCCTGCGAGTCCGACAGGCCGCACGCCATCGAAGCCAGCGAGAATCCCGCGAGACCGATGAGAAACACGCGGCGATGACCGTAGAGATCGCCCAACCGGCCCCCGAGCAGCAGGCAGCCGCCAAAAGTAAGGAGATAGGCATTCACCACCCAGGCGAGCGACGTTTCGCTGAAGCCCAAGGCCTCGCGGATGGAAGGCAACGCCACATTCACGATCGTGACGTCGAGCACAATCATGAGCGCGCCCAGACACAGCACGCCGAATGCCAGCCAGCGGTGGTCGCGTTGCGAGGAGGCGGAGGCGATTTTAGTCATGCTGTCTGCCATTGATTTACCCAAGCAGGTACTGGTTCATTAACCGTTCGCCCTGAGCGTAATGACGCGGGGTCGAATCGTCCGGTAAGCGCAAGTTATTCGCTGCCTTGGAACAGCTGAAAAATTCACTTGGGACAAATCCCCCCGCGCGCAAAGCGCGCTTCCCCCCTTTTGAAAAGGGGGGTGAGGGGCGAAGCCCCGAACGGGCAGCCACGGATGGCTGCCCTGGACTTTCGAACGGAGCAGGATTGCGAAGTGCGAAAGGGGGGATTTCAGGTGCACCGAATAAACAGCGTCGCACATTTTCATAGATGCTCTTAAAGAGAAATCATTGGTTTAAAGCCGCCCCAAAACATGCGCTTGCCATCGAAGGGCATTTTTTTCGGGTCCATCAGGTCGGCGATGCGTGGATCGCTCATGACTTTGTTGATGATGCGGTCGCGCTGCGCGCGCGACTTGTACACAATCCAGGAAAACACCACGATCTCACCGGGTTTCAGCTTCACTGCCTGCGGGAACGACGTGAGCTTGCCGGGTTTTACGTCGTCGGCAAGACATTCGACGTATTGCAGTGCGCCAAGTTCGCGCCAGATACGGCCCGCCTTGCGCGCGATGCGGCGATAGGCCGGCAATTGCTTTTTCGGTATAGGCAACACGAAACCATCTACGTAACTCATAAATCCTCCTGTTAAGGGTGCATACAATCTAGTGCAAGTTGGGGTAAACCCTGTCCACGTCACATCACCACATCTTATCCACCATTTTTTTGCGTCGAGCCAACTCCTGCGCGCTCGGTTCGGCATTCGCGAACGAACCAGGCTGGATATCGCCGCTGGGTGCATAGGTACTCATCACAACACCGGTGCCCGAAACCCGGGAGTGCACGAGCCGCAGTGCCGAAGGCTTGGCGGTCTCGCTGAAGAGGCGCTTGCCCCGCCCAAGCACCACTGGAAAAGTCCACACGTTGTACTCGTCTATCAGTGAGGCGGCCTGGAGTGTTTGAATCAGGTTGCCGCTGCCGATTATCTGTAGATCCGGCCCAGCTTGGGCCTTGAGAGCCGTGACTGCCGAGACGACATCGCCGTGGAGCAGGGTTGAGTTGTTCCAGCGCAGCACCCTCAAAGTCCGCGAAGCAACATATTTTTTCGCCGTATTGAGCGTCTTCGCAATCGGGTCATCCGGCGGCTGATACGGCCAGAACGCTTCGAATATCTCGTAGGTCCTGCGCCCGAGCAGCAGCTCGCGGTCCTTGCCGTCGAAACCTGCCGTGGAGATATCCATGCTTTCGTCCGCGTAGTTGAACATCCAACCGCCAAGCGTAAAACCGCCAGTGGGGTCTTCTTCCGGCCCGCCGGGCGCTTGCATGATTCCGTCAAGCGAGACAAACGTGGATGCAATGAGTTTTCTCATGGAAACACTCCTGTCGTGAGGCGGGTCTTGGTCATGCTTGCTGATGACAGGCAGTAAGGTTGTGAAGACTTCGCCCCAACCTGCATCATTCCTGGACGCGCTTGCGCAGAAAAACATGCGTGGCGCGCTCGCCCGTAATTTGCTTCACGCACTCATAGCCCAGAGCGCGCATATTCAAGCCGCTGAACAATTGCTCGCCGGAACCCAGCAAGACCGGCCGGATAGCCAAGTGCAACTCGTTAATCAATCCCGCACGCAGATATTGCCGAACGGTGGCCACGCCGCCACCGAGGCGCACGTCCAGACTGCCGGCCGCCGCCCTCGCATGCTCCAGGGCCTTGTGTATGCCCTCCGTAACAAAGTGGAACTCCGTGCCGCCGGCCATCCTGAGCGGTGCGCGCGCATGATGCGTCAGCACAAACACCTTAGTGTGATACGGCGGCTCCTCGCCCCACCAGCCCCGCCAGCTCTCGTCCGGCCACGGACCGCGAACAGGACCGAACATGTTGCGTCCCAGAATCCAGGCGCCGATACCCGCGAAGCCTTGCTCGGCGATGGTGTTGTCCGTGCCAGTTTCGCCGCCTTCCCGTCCCTGTACCTTCTGCTGGAATACCCGGGTGGGGAAGAACCACTCCATCAGCTCGGGGCCGCCGACGCCCAGCGGATTCTCGAGATCCTGGTCCGGCCCGGCACCGTAGCCATCCAGCGAAACTCCAAAGCTTTGCACGCGTAGTTTTGACACTTTGTTCCTCACTGTCCGTTTCAAGTACTGATCCGCAATCAGCCGCGATAGGCGCGTTCGAGTTCCGCGATGTCGAGCTTCTTCATCTGCATCATGGCGCGCATCGCGCGTGCCGCCTTTTGCGCGTCGGGATCGGTGAGCATCTTGGGCAGTACCGTGGGTACGATCTGCCAGGACAGGCCGTATTTGTCCTTGAGCCAGCCGCAGATCTGCGCCTTGGGGTCACCGCCCGCGCCGAGCTTGTCCCAATAATGATCCAGTTCTTTCTGGGTCTCGCAAAATACCTGAAAGGAAACCGCTTCGGTGAATTTGAACTGCATCTCGCCGGCGCCGTTGAGCGCGGTGAAATTCTGGCCGTCGAGCGTGAATTCCACGGTCAGCACCATATCCGCCGATATGCCGAGTTGCTTCCCAGCTTCCGGGCCATAGCGCAAAATCTTGCCGATCTTCGAGTTTTTGAAGATGCCGGTGTAAAAGTGCACCGCTTCCTCGGCTTCACTGTGGTTGAACCATAAACAGGGGGTAATCTTTTGCATTTCCATTTCCATATCTCCCATGAAGTATCAAATGACTCCGAACAATTCCACATCAACGCCGCACGGGGAGAATTGCCCGCAACTGCGGATCGCGTAAAAATAAGCCTCCCCAAACCAGGATGCCGTAGATAACGGCGAGGCTGATATTCAACACCGGTGCCACGGGCACAAATAGATTGGTTGCTACCGCTCCGCCCAGATAACCGGTAATCAAAATGGCACCCAGCACCGACGTGCGCGGAATGGCATACAGAACGGTGCTGATCAGCAATATGATGCCGAGACCGACCACCACGCCTTCGTGCCAGCTAGTAGCCTTGACCACCAGCCCCGGCATGAACAGTTTCATGGCGGCATCAAACAGGAAAAACAGCGTGGCCAGGATGACGATAATGCGGCCCGTCCAAAGCATGGCTTTGGATGCGGGAGCAGTTTCAATAGCGTACTGCATAAATTTCTCTCCATTTATGTTTCGGATCTCTCGCAGAATCAGCTTTCAGCTGGAACGATGATCATCCAGCCCACACCGAATTTATCCTTGAGCATGCCGAAACAAGATGAAAAGAAGGTTTTGGCGAGCGGCATGTTCACTTCACCGCCGTTGGCCAGCGCGGCAAACACGCGCTTGGCTTCTGCCTCATTCGTCACGCTGAGCGACAGGCGAAAGCCTTGAAAGCCGGTAATGGTCTGGGTAGCGTCGTCGCATGCCATCACCTGGGTGTCGCCGACGCGAAATTCTGTGTACATCACCTTGTCTTCGTAACCAGGTGGCACCATGCCGGGCGGTGGTGGTTCCGGACTGTCCTGATAGCGCATCAGTCTTCCTTGTTTGGCGCCGAGATGTTTTTTTGTAATACTCAACGGCCTCTTCGCAACGTCCCTGGAAAAACAGATACGGTTGAATTTGCATGGTGCTTTCCTGATTATGTGATTAGTTTAGTGCTTCGGATTCTTGGCAAGCTGCTCGCGCATGCGCGCTCCCCGCTCGCGCATCTCCGGGGTCAATTCATCGCCGAAATCCTCCGCCTCGAACACCGGACGGATCTCCACTTCGGCGCCGCCGTCAAAAGGCGCGCGCTTTAGCCAGTCTACGGCTTCCTGCATGGATTTCACCTTCCATATCCAGAAGCCAGCAATCAGTTCCTTGGTTTCGGTGAAAGGGCCGTCCGTCACGGTACGCTTGGCGCCCTCGAAGCGCACGCGCTTGCCTTTGGAACTGGGGTGTAACCCATCGCCGGCGAGCATCACGCCGACTTTCACCAGCTCCTCGTTGAACTTGCCCATGGGTTCCAACAGCTCACGCTTCGGCATGACGCCGGCTTCGGTTTCTTTGTTTGCTTTGACAATGACCATAACTCTCATTGCAGTATCTCCTATTAAATGGTGAATGAATCAGCGTTGCCGCTGCGCCTGCGCCGCCACAACGGTTTCGCGGATCGGCCGGATGGGCCGCACCTCGATACTGCCGACGCGCGCCGGCGGAATCTTTGCGGCAATTTGGATGGCTTCGTTCAGGTCGCGCGCCTCAACCATGTAGAACCCGGCCAGTTGCTCCTTAGTCTCGGCAAACGGTCCATCGGTGATGGCCACCTGACCGTTGCGCACCCGCACGGTAGTAGCCGTAGTAACCGATTGCAGCGCCTCGGAGGCAAGGCAGCGGCCGTCTGCCCGCAGCCCCGTGTCAAAAGCCACACACTCGGCATCGGGTACCTCCTCCAGTCGTTTCTCGTCCAGATAAACCAGGCACAGATATTTCATGTTTCACTCCAGGCCAGGATTGGGGGCTCTTACTCCATGGTCGAACGGCGACTCGGGATTTCGACAGACCGCCGCTTCCGTTCTCCTTGGATAGTCGGATGGGTTGGCCTGGATTCGGCAGGTGGCCAAAGTGAAAAGTATGCGCCGCCTATTCCGGCAAGGCAGCCAGGCGGCGTTCCAAGAAGCGCCGCTCTGGTTCCTGACGCGCGAGGGTGAGCGCACGTTCATAAGCTGTACGGGCTTCGGCGGTCCTGCCGAGCCGCCGGCAAAGATCGGCGCGGGCCGCGTGGGCCAGATGGTAATCCGCGAGTTCACCGCGTGCGAGCAACGCGTCAATCAGGTCGAGACCCACCGCCGGGCCATGGGACATGGCCACGGCAACGGCGCGGTTCAGTTCCACCACCGGCGAGGGTTGCAACGATTGCAGCGCGTCGTACAAATCAACGATGCGTTTCCAGTCGGTAGTCGCGGCGCTTGGAGCGCGCGCATGTTCGGCCGCAATTGTCGCTTGCAAAGTGTAATGCCCGACGCGGCGTGAGGCGAAAGCGCGTTCAATCAGAGCCAGACCTTCGGCAATCTGTTCGCGGTTCCAGAGCAAACGGTTCTGATCTTCCAGCAGGATCAGTTCGCCTTCCTTTGTGCTGCGTGCCGCGCGCCGCGATTCCTGCAATAGCATCAGCGCCAGCAAACCCATTACTTCCAGTTCCGGCAGCATTTCCAGAAGCAGCCGGCCGAGTCGGATGGCTTCGCGGGAGAGATCGCTACGCGTCAGTGCCGCGCCAGAGGAAGCCGAGTAACCCTCATTGAACACCAGGTAGATGACGCGCAGTACACCGTCGAGCCGTTCCGGCAACTCGGCGCGCACCGGCACTTCGTAGGGGATGTCCGCCTCGCGGATTTTATTCTTGGCGCGCACGATGCGCTGGGCAATGGTGGGTGCGCGGGTGAGAAAGGCGCTGGCGATTTCCTCGGTGGTCAGACCGCAGACTTCGCGCAGCGTCAAAGCCACCTGCGCGTCGGGCGCGAGCGCCGGATGGCAGCAGGTAAAAATCAACCGCAGCCGGTCGTCCGCGATACTCCCGGGTTCTGCGTCCGGCGCGGCACTTTCGTCAGCAAGTGCCTCCACCTGTGCGGCTGCGGCGTCGAGGGCCTCGAAGCGCGCATCGCGGCGCAGCTTGTCTATGGCCTTGAAGCGGCCAGTGGAAACCAGCCAGGCGCGCGGATTTTCCGGCACTCCCTCAGAAGGCCACTGCGCGAGAGCGGCCGCGAAGGCATCGTGCAGGGCTTCTTCGGCCAGATCGAAATCGCCCACAAGCCGGATGAGCGTCGCCAGCACGCGCCGCGATTCGGTGCGGTAAATCGAATCCACCGCGGTACGGACAACTTGTGTGGCGTCCTGGTCCATGAGTGCGCCGTTGCTCCATTGCTATCCCGATGGGGATGCTACCGCAGAGCGTCTGACTATATGCGCGACGATGATTATTCGGAGCACCTGAAATCGCCCCTCCCCCCCCCTTTGCAAAGGGGGGGGCGCGCTCTGCGCGCAGGGGGATTTGACACAGGCATTCATGTTGCAAGGTGCTCTTAGGGAATAATTCGTTGGACCTCATCTACGCTCATGTGGTTCAGGCAATTGGTGTGGCCGAACGGGCATTCGCGCCGGAAACACGGGCTGCAATCGAGGTGCAGATAGACGATTTCCGCCTTGTCGGTAAGCGGCGGGGTGTAATCGGGCGTCGAAGAGCCGTAAAGCGCGACTACCTTGATGCTTACGGCGGCCGCGATGTGCATGAGACCGGAGTCGTTGGTCACCGCGGTTTCGGCCAGCGACATGAGGTCAATGACATCTTCGAGCCGGGTCTCACCACAGAGATTCACGACATGCCGGCCGGCGATGCGAAGAATTTCCTCGCCGAGCGGCTGTTCCTTTGTCGAGCCGAATACCCACACCTGCTTGCCCGCTGCAACCAAGCGCTTTGCAAGGTCGCCGAAGTGATCCGTCGGCCAGCGCTTGCTCGGACCATATTCAGCCCCGGGCATGACAGCAATGACCGGCCGATCGCGGTTCAATGCCAGCTTGTCCAGCAAGGCGTTTTGGTTCCGCGTATCCACGCGCAATGCAGAATGCGGAATGGGCGGCGGCAACGTGTCGCCTTGCTCCAGTCCCAGCGCCACGTAACGCTGCACCGTCTGGGTAAGCACGGACTTGTCGAGCGTGCGCATATCGTTGATGAGGCCGTAACGCCACTCACCGCGATAGCCGGTACGCCGTGGAATACCGGCAAAGAGCGGCACCAGCGCGGACTTCCAGGAGCGCGGCATGACGATGGCTTGATCGTAACGTCCGCGCAGCAGGTGCCCCAGCCGCCGGCGCGCACCGAAGCCGAATTCACCGTGCCCCAGAGGCATGCTGTGTGCGGCATGCACTTCGGGCATGCGCGCCAGCAGCGACTTCGACCAAGCCGGCGCCAGCACGTCAATCTCACAATCGGGAAAACGCTGCTTGAGGGTGACGAACAGGCTTTGCGCCATCACCATGTCGCCGATCCAGGCAGGGCCGACAACTAAAATGCGGTGAGGGGTGAGGGGTGAGGGGTTAGGGGTGCTATTCATTGTTTTGACTCCTTCACCCTGCGGGAGAAGGTGGGGATGAGGGGGAATTGATCACCCCTCACCCTGGCCTCTCCCCTCAACGGGGCGAGGGGACAAAGCGGCTGCGCAATTATTTGTTCAGCCACTCCATGTATTTCTGCACCCCCTGCTCCACCGTCATGAACTTGTGCTCGCAACCGGCGGCACGCAGCGCGCTCATATCGGCTTCGGTGAAGCTCTGGTAACGGCCTTTCAGATTTTCCGGGAACGCGATGTATTCGATCTTGCCCTTGCCGTGGAACTTGATGACGGCATTGGCCACCTCGTTGAAGGTCTGGCTCTTGCCGGTGCCGAGGTTGAAGATGCCGGAGACCTTGGGGTGATCGAAAGCCCAGAGATTCACGGCGCACACGTCGTCCACGTGAATGAAATCGCGGCGCTGCTCGCCGTCCTTGTAACCACCGCTACCTTCGAAGAGCTTACAGTTGCCGGTGGCAAGTATCTCGTTGTTGAAGTGGAAGGCGGTACTGGCCATCTTGCCCTTGTGCTGCTCGCGCGGGCCATAGACATTGAAG
Organism: Gammaproteobacteria bacterium; assembly: GCA_035279405.1. NCBI lineage: Bacteria > Pseudomonadati > Pseudomonadota > Gammaproteobacteria > Gammaproteobacteria bacterium. The sequence continues at coordinate 182,771 of DATEHU010000017.1, read as the reverse complement.
TAGCGGAAGCCGGCGATCTGGCTCTTGAACGCGGCCTGCATGCGGCGGCGCACATACTGATCGAACAGGAACTTGGAATAGCCGTAAAGGTTGAGCGGCGCCTCGTATTGACGCTCTTCCTTGAACACCTTGCCGCCGCCGTACACCGCGGCCGACGAGGCATAGAGGAACGGAATTTTGTGAGTCAGGCAATATTCCAACAGCGTCTTGGAGTAGTCATAGTTCACGGTCATCATGTAATGGCCGTCCCACTCGGTGGTGTCGGAACAGGCGCCGTTGTGGAATACCGCCTCAATCGGGCCGAGCGTGCCCGCGGTGAGCTGTTGCAGGAATTGATCCTTGTCGAGGTAATCCGCGATCTCCGCCTCCACGAGATTCCGGAACTTGGTGCCGTCCTTGAGGTCGTCCACCGCAATCATGTCGGTGCGGCCGCGCCGGTTGAGCGCCAGCACCAGATTGCTGCCCACGAAGCCGGCCGCGCCGGTGACGATGATCATGTTTGATCTCTCTTTGAATAGATAACTATATATTTATAGAACACGCCGTTGGCTTCGGATACTGAAATCAGCAGGCCGCGCCAACCATCCAGCATGCCGAGCCTGAGGAAATAGGCGCGGATGAACGCCCACACGGTCTTGAATAAAATGATAGCCGGCGGATAGGTGCGCGTGGATTCCCCCGCCTTGAGCATGGTGTAGCGGTGCATTTTCACCAGGAAATCGCCGGCATCGCGCATCGCGGTGTGGCGCAGTACTCCCGTGAGCGGCACGGCCCGCTCGCCGGCCTGCAATTCCACCTTCTCGTGCACCGCCACGGCGTTGAATTGGTGGGTACGCCGGTTATACAGGCGTGTGAGTCGCTGGCTGCCCCAGCCGCCGTGGCGCACGCGCTTGCCGAGAAGAAAATTCTGGCGCTCGACCGAATAGGCCTGCTCCGGCTTGTCCAGCGTGAGTCCGGCGATGGCCGCAGCCAGACCGGGCTCGACGACTTCGTCGGCATCAAGCGAAAAAATCCAGTCGTTCTTCGCCAGCGACGCCGCGGCCTTGCGCGTGGGGCCAAAGCCGGTGAACTCACCCTGCTGAACCCTCGCATTCGGGTAGCGCGCGGCGATTTCCAGAGTTCCGTCGCGGGAGCCGTTGTCGTACAGGACCACTTCGCCGAACTCGCGCACCGAGTCGAGTGTGGTCGCCAGCGTGGCCGCGGCATCGCGCACGATCATGACGACGGAAATCCGGGAAAGCGCTTTGCTCATGCGGCTCTCCGCCGTGACGCCGTGTCAGTCAACCAGCGTGTACGTCGCACCGCAGTAGGGGCACTTGATGTTGCCGGTGGCTTCTATGGCGAGGAACACCCGCGGATGCGAATTCCACAGACTCATGCCGTCCGTGGGACAGTGCAACGGCAAATCCTTGCGGGTAACGTCGTAGTGACGCTTGGCGTTCGGCGTTCCCTGTTTTTGAGTCTTGACGGCAGGCTGGCTCACGTTTGCGTCCGGTTGGCGTAGGAGGCTGGCGATTATATCAAGGCCTCGCAGGCGCTTCGTCGGGCAATGCTCCGATGGTTGACGCCCACAGTTCCCGCACACGCGCACGCCGCGGCTCTGCCTCCGCCGCCGGGATGCGCGCCGGCAGGCCTTCAAGGCTCGTGCGATGCACGATGCGGCGAAAGGCCTTATAGGTGTCCGTCAGAAACTCGCCGGTCTCTGCCGTGACCACCCTTTCAGCCACCAATCCTTCCAGATTACGGATGTTGTCAGTCCAGTCGAGCAGCGCGGGATGGCGGTCCGCATTGGCCAGCACCCAGTACTGCACCAGGAACTCGATGTCCGTGAGGCCGCCGGCATCCAGCTTGAGGTCGAATTCCCCGGCGCTTGCCGCATGCTCGTGCCGCATGCGCGTCCGCATTTCGGCTACCTCACGGCGCAATGTCTGCGCGTCGCGCGGTTTGCCGAGCACCTCCCGGCGCAGCGCTTCGAATTCCGTGCCCACCTCGCTGTCTCCGGCCACCGGCCGGGCGCGCAGCAAAGCCTGGTGTTCCCAGGTCCAGGCCTGCGCGCGTTGATAGCGCGCGAAGCTGTCCAGAGAACTCACGATCAAACCGGCCGCACCGCTCGGCCGCAGCCGAGTGTCCACTTGATAAAGCACCCCCGAGGCCGTCGGGATCGAGAGGATATTGATGACGCGCTGCGCGAGACGCGTGAAGTACTCGCTGTTGTCGAGCACGCGTGCGCCATTCGATTGCTGTTCGCCGCTGCGGCTGTCGTGCAGGAATACCAGATCGAGGTCCGAACCATAGCCCAACTCCCAGCCGCCGAGCTTGCCGTACGCAATCACGCCGAAGCGCGCGCGCCGCAGCCGGCCGCGCTCGATGCACTGCGGCTCGCCGTGGCGCGTGCGCATGTGACGCCAGGCGATGTCGAGCGCCTTGCGTATCACCTGCTCGGCGATCCAGGTGAGGAAATCGCTGACCTTCATGAGCGGTGCCTGACCGGCCAGATCCGCCGCGGCCACCCGCACTACCGCGGCCTGCTGGAACTGGCGCAGCGCATCCATCTGCGCTTCCAGGTCATCCGCGGGGATATCCGCGAATGCGGTCTCCAGCTCGCGTTGCAGCGAATCCTGCGTCGGAAATTCGCTGAAGATGCGCGGATCAATCAGCTCGTCGAGCAGCAGCGGCGAGCGTGCGACGAGATCGGCGAGCCAGTTGCTGCCGGCCACCAGCCGCGCAAGGTGTTGCAGCGCCGTGGGCCGCTCCACCAGCAGCGCCAGATACGCGGAGCGTTTGCCGATGGCCTCGACCACGTGCAGCAGCCGCCGAAATGTTGCGGTGGGTGAAGACGTGGCGGCGGCCGTTTCCAGCAACCGCGGCATGAGTTCGTCCAGCCGCTGGCGGCCGCGCGTGCCGAGCCCGCTGATGAATCCGCTGTTGCGCAGCGCGCCCAGCTCTTCGGCCACGGCGGCGGCCTCGGCGTACCCGGCGCTTTCCAGCCGCGTGACCGAATCTTCCCGGGCAAGCATGCCCTGCCACAAGGACGTATAGGGCGAATCACGGTGCTGCTGCTCGCGCAGCGCGCGCGGCATCACCACCACGGCGTCGAACACCTGCTGCACATGCCGGCGGTGCGTGGCGAGTGCCGCGGCAAATTCATCCCAGTCGGCGCAGTTCATGGTCCAGGCGAGACGCGCGCGGCCCTCGGCATCGCGCGGCAGTTCGTGGGTCTGCTGATCGCGCCATTCCTGCAGGCGGTTTTCCACGCGGCGCAGAAATTCATAGGCCGCGGCCAGATCCGCGGTTTCCTGCGGCTTCAAATAATTTTCCGCGCCCAGATGGCGCAACACCAGCAACACTGCGCGCGTGCGCAGCGGCGGTTCACGCCCGCCGCGGATCAGCTGAAATACCTGCGCGATGAACTCGATCTCGCGGATGCCGCCGGGACCCAGCTTGATGTTGTCTTCGAGCCCGCGGCGCGCGACATCCTGGCGGATCAGCTCCTTCATCTCGCGCAAGGATTCGAAGGCGTTGAAGTCGAGGTAACGGCGGTACACGAAGGGCCGCAGCCGCTCCAGAAGCTGCGCACCCGCTTTGACATCGCCGGCACAGGGCCGCATTTTGATGAGCGCGTAGCGTTCCCAGTCGCGACCGTGGTTCTGGTAATAGGTCTCCATGGCATTAAAGCTCATGGCGAGCGGTCCGGCTTCGCCGAAGGGGCGCAAGCGCAAGTCCACGCGGAATACGAAACCGTCGGCGGTCGGCTCGTCCAGCACGCGCTTGAAGCGTTGACCAAGGTGCAGGAAATACTCGTCGTTGTCGAGCGGTTTCGCGCCGTCGCTCGCACCGTGTTCTGGATAGGCAAAAATCAAATCCACGTCGGAAGAAAAGTTGAGTTCGCCGGCGCCGAGTTTGCCGAGCGCGAGTACGACGAGCGTCTGGGGCACACCCCGGGCGTTACGTGCCACGCCGTGGCGTCCGGCACGCCATTGCGTCAAAGGTTTGAGCGCGCCCTCGAGACAGGCATCGGCGAGATCGGACAAATCCCGCAGGGTTTCCGCAAGCTCCGCCCAGCCGGTGAGATCGCGCCAGGCGATACGCAGCATTTCACGCCGCCGCACGCGGCGCAGCACGGTCATGAGTTCGTCTTCCGACACAAACGTGCGCGTCGCGAGTTGCGCGGCCACGCGTGCGCCCGGGGACTCGGTGCTCAACAGATCGCCGGATGCACACAATTCATCCAGGAGCTGCGGCTCACGCACGCAGCTTTCGGCCACAAATGCACTGCTTGCCCAGACCCGCGACAGGCTGTCATTCACGGCCGCAGGCAGGCGTGCCGGATCGCCGCCGTTGGCACGCCACTGTGTCAGTCCGGCTTCAAGCCCGGGCATCAACAACGCGGGGCAAGTGGCGGCGCGGTTCATGGAATGCGACCATACAGTTCCGAAGCGTTCCGTACCCTAACACAATGCCCGCCGCTGTCAGCCGCAAACCGCCGGTGCGTGCCGAGCGCCATTTTTTCGCGACCGCTGCGCGCGGCCTGGAGCCGCTGGTCGCAGACGAATTGCGCGCGCTCGGTGCACATGAAGTGAACGAAGCGCGCGGCGGCGCGTCTTTCAGCGGGCCGCTCGCCATTGCCTACGGTGCCTGCCTGTGGCTGCGCACCGCCAACCGCGTGCTCATGCCGTTGGCGCGGTTTCCCGCGCCGGATGCCGACCGGCTCTATACCGCGGTCACGCGCATGCCCTGGGAGAACGATCTTTCGCCCGATGGCACGCTGGCGGTGGATTTCACCGGCAGCAACGAAAACATCATCCACACCGGGTTCGGCGCGCAACGCGTCAAGGACGCGATCGTGGATCGCTTCCGCGAAACATCCGGCCGCCGGCCTTCGGTGAATGTCGAGCAGCCGGACCTGCGCATCAACGTGCACCTGCACCGCGACATCACCACGGTGAGCCTGGATCTCTCGGGCGACAGTCTGCACCAGCGCGGCTACCGCATACGTGGGGTCGCGGCGCCGCTCAAGGAAACTCTCGCCGCAGCGCTACTGCTCAAATGCGGCTGGCCGGAAATCGGCAAACAAGGCGGCACATTCGTGGATCCGATGTGCGGATCCGGAACGCTCGCGATTGAAGCCGCGCTCATCGCGGGCGACGTGGCGCCGGGACTGTGGCGCACGCGCTGGGGCTTCAGCGGCTGGCGCAAGCATGATCCGCAGCTCTGGGACCACATGTTGCAGGAGGCACGCCGGCGTCGTGATGCCGGCCGCGGGAAAATTCCAGTGATCCTGGGTATGGATCCTGATCCACAAGCTATTGCAGCCGCGAAGGCCAATGCCGAACGCGCGGGCCTCATGACATTAAAGGATATGCAGCCGCCCTCACCCGACTCTCTCCCAAAGGGAAAGGGGAAATCGGAGCGAAGCTTGATTCATTTTGAACGCCGTGCGTTAGCCGATAACGTGCTGAGTACTGGGCTCACCCCCGGTTTGGTAGTGACCAATCCCCCTTACGGCGAGCGGCTGGGCGAAGCCGGGCAACTTGGCCCGTTGTACGTCGAACTCGGTCGGTGGCTGCGGAGCCAGTGCCCGGGCTGGCGCGCGGGCGTGATCACGGACAACCGGGATCTTGCGAAGCAGATCGGCGTGCGTGCCCGGAAAATCAACACCTTTTATAACGGCGCGCTCGAATGCAGGTTGCTGCAGTTCGATATTGAGCCTGAATGGTTCATGCGCAGTACCAACGTGTGACATAAGCGGACGCCCGGTCCCGGTTAATGAACATGGCGTGGCCACCCTGTCAGCCGCCCGGCATTAAACTGAGCATTCGTTTAATGTGATTGTCAGGAGGTCCACATGGTAAAGAAGTCCGCAAAATCGAAATCTGCAAAACGTCGCGCCGGCAAACCCAAGGCCAAGACGGGCAAACCGCGTCGTGTTCAGCCGATTCCCGCCGGTTACCACAGCATCACGCCCTATCTGATCATCAATGGCGCGGCGGCGGCGCTGGAGTTCTACAAAAACGCTTTCGGCGCCAGGGAAAAGGTGCGCATGCCGGCTCCCGGAGGGCGCATCGGTCACGCCGAGATTCTGATCGGCACATCTCACGTCATGTTGGCGGATGAAAATCCGGAGATGGGCGCACGTGCACCGCAGCCGGGCAGCTCGTCGCCGGTGAGTGTCCTGCTCTACGTCAAGGACGTGGATAAAGTCTTTGAGCGCGCCGTAAGCAGCGGCGCCCGGGTCGAACGGCCGGTGGAGAATCAATTTTACGGCGACCGTACCGGCACGCTCATTGATCCGTATGGCCACCGCTGGCATATCCACACGCATATTGAGGACGTGTCGCCCAAGGAAATGCAGCGACGCATGCAGGAGCAACATCATTAAATCCGAAGCCCCGCAAAAGCGGGGCTTCTTTCAACCCACCATCAGTTGGCTTGGCGCTCCCACGGAGCACCGAACAAAATTGATATGTGTGGAAAATCCCCCCGTGCGCAGAACCCCCCTTTTGCAAAGGGGGGGATTTCAATTGCTCAGCAAAAGCGATGACACACAAGTCGCGTACTGTGCTACGGCAACAACACCGTCGAACCCGTGGTTTTGCGGGATTCGAGGTCGCGGTGCGCTTGAGCTGCTTCCCGCAGCGGATAGGTCTGGTTGACGGCAATTTTCACTGTGCCCTTCTTCACGACCGCGAATAATTCACGTGCGGTACGCACCAGGTCTTCGCGCCGGGCAATGTAGGTTCCTAAAGTCGGGCGCGTAATAAACAGCGAGCCTTTCTGCGTCAGGACCGTGGGACTGAACGGCGGCACCGCACCCGAGGCGTTGCCGTAGGTCACCATCAGGCCCAGCGGCGCCAGACAATCCAGCGAATCCATGAAGGTGTCCTTGCCCACGCCGTCATAGACCACCGGCACGCCCGCACCTTTGGTGATCTCTTTCACACGCTCCGAAACTTTCTCGCGCGATGTCACGAGCACGTGCTTGCAGCCAACCTTTTTTGCGAGCGCCACCTTGGCATCGCTGCCCACGGTACCGATGACCGTAGCGCCAAGATATTTTGCCCACTGGCAGAGAATCTGGCCGACACCGCCGGCCGCGGCGTGCACCAGGATCGTGTCGCCCTTCTTCACCTTATATGTACGCCGCAAGAGGAATTGCGCAGTCATACCCTTGAGCATCATGGCCGCCGCGGTCTTGTCACTCACTCCCGCGGGGATTTTCACTAAACGGTCGGACGGCCGCAGCAGAACTTCCGCATAGGAACCGGTCGGGTCCGTGTAGGCCACGCGATCGCCCGATTTGAACTCCTTCACTTTCGGACCGACCGCCTCCACCACACCCGCACCTTCCCGGCCGAGAGTCGCGGGCAACGAAATCGGGTACAGCCCGCTGCGGTAATAGGCATCCACGAAATTCAGGCCGACGGCGGTGTTGCGCACCAAGACCTCGCCGGGGCCGGGCTTGCCGACCGCGACTTCTTCCCAGCGCAGCACTTCCGGCCCGCCGGTTGCGTATATGCGGATGGCGTGGGGCATGGGTATTCTCCCGGGAAACAGGGTTGGGTCGTGCTATTCGACAATATATTACCCGCATGTCAACGACATGCGGTGACGGGTCATTCCGCGCAATTGCGGCGTAGAATCCCACGACCCCACTGCGGGGCAACATTTGCAAGGAGCACCCCATGATCACTTTGACCCAGTTGTGGCTGCCGATCCTGCTCTCCGCAATCGGCGTGTTCATCGCCAGCAGCATCGTGCACATGGCCCTGAAATTCTGGCACATGCCGGACTATCACGGCTTCTCCAATGAAGATGAAGTGGGCGCCGCAATCCGCAAGGGCAATCCCTCGCCCGGCATGTACATGCTGCCGTTTTGCAAAATGGAGGACATGAAAAAGCCCGAGGCTCAGGAGAAATACAAGCGGGGCCCGGTGGCTTTCATGTTCCTGCGCGCGAGCGGCACGCCCAAAATGGGGGCAAGCCTGGTCCAGTGGTTCATTTTCTGCCTGATCGTCTCGATCTTCTGCGCCTACATTGCCTCCAGTACGCTGGCCGGCGGCACCGCCGGTCTGCAAGTGTTCCGCGTCGTCGCCACGGTCGGATTCATGGCTTACGCCTTCGCCGTGCTGCCGATGGGAATCTGGTACGGCCAGCCTTGGAAAGCCGTGACCAAGGACGTGATTGACGGCTTGATCTACAGCCTGATCACCGGCGCAATCTTCGCGGCGCTCTGGCACGCATAACTCAAGCATTGGCGTGGCAACCAACAGCAGCGGACTCGCCGAGCGCGAGTCCGCTGTTCTCGAACGGCTAGAATGTAAGTAACACCATGTCGCCAGAGGAAGCCATCGCCGCACTCACACGCATGCCGGAAACCCTGCGGCGGCAGGTTGCCGGTCTCACAGATGCGCAACTGCACTACCAGCCCAAAGGCGGATACTTTTCCGTGCTGGAAAATATCTGCCACCTGCGGGATATCGAAATCGAAGGCTACGGAGTACGGCTGCATCGCATGCTTGCGGAAAATCACCCCACGCTGCCCGACATCAACGGCGGTCAGCTCGCCCGCGAACGGCACTACAGCGAACAGCCAATGCAGCCAGCTCTGGATGCTTTTACCGAAGCGCGCCACACAAACCTGAAGATTCTTGGGGATGTAACGGATACTCAGCTCGCCCGGGCGGCTTATCTCGAAGGTGTAGGCGAAATCACGTTAGGGAAATTACTGGAACTGTGGGTCGAGCATGACCGCGGGCACGTTCAGGAACTGAAAAAGCTGAGGACCGCCGTTCGTTAGCCTAACCAAACACATAATAGACATGACAACTCAATCGTCCAGCGGGGCGCGGTAATCGAATACGGAAAATAACTGCTCGACAGCGCCGCTTTCACCGGCGTCGTAATAAAGCGAATGCAGCTTGAAGTCGGCCGGCGAACTAAGCTCCTCGCCGGTGTAAAGCGTTTCAAATACCGGACCGCCCAGGATGCGGCAAGCTTGCGTTAGATAGAGTCGGTTCAGGACACCAGTGGAAAGAAGCGTGTTCAGCAACACGGAGCCCGCCGTCATGAAAATGTTGCCGAAGCCTTCTTTGGCCAGCGCTGCAATAAGCGCACGGCCTTCGACACGATTGCCGGTGCCAGTCTTTAACACGCGAACACCTTGCGCCGTCAACGTTTTAATCCGCGAGGCATCGGCCGCACCGCCGCTGGCGATGTAAATTCTCCGGCCCGAATGCAGCAGCAGCTCCGGAATCGGCAAATCGAGACTCCCGGTGACAATGGCGACAGCTGGTTGCGACGCCAAACCGCGTGCGCGCCGCCATTCGAGCAGATCGGCGAATTCCGGCTTGTCGCTGACCGGCAAATTATCCTGTGCAACTCCGGCGGCGAGATCGCGGATATATCTGCCGGTAGTCACCAACACATCAGCCGATGCGGCCAGCTCCTGCACCAGCCGCCAGTCGCGCGAATTCGCAATCGCGCGCGGCACCTTGTGTGTTTTGGTTTCCCGGTCAGGCAGCGCAATCCGTCCATCGAGGCTCGCAATAAAGCTCGCATATACGAATGGCCGCGCCGGCGTCCCGGAAGGCCGCAGCGCATCGTTGAGATAAAGCCCGCGCAAGGGCGCCGGCCCGCCCGGGCCGGGAAACAGGCGCAGAACTGGTCTTTGATTGCTACTCGGAGCCTTCGTCATGTTACGCAATGTAACGCATCATGCTGTGCGCCCGTTCATGCCAAGCGCAAATTATTGTTCCCCCGGAATCAGGCATGCCTGAGAGCACTGCCCTTGTGCGCCGCAATGTGCTCGGTCTTGTTGCTCTTGATTTCGTATTGCGGGTCATCTTTCGACGCATGATGCGTATGACCTTTGTAATCGAAATCGCGGGTATGAATCCTGATGATCGTGCCCGATACCCGTCCCGCCTCCGAATTCCAGCTCACGTGATCGCCGATTTTGAATCTCTTGGTCATATCACAACCATCTCGAGACCCATGCTCGACGCTACATTACAGCAAAACTGCCAATGAGGCGCCCTGGACGCCTTCATTCAAGCACGCCGTGCAAACCTGAAAATTCTTGGGAAGCTGACCGAATCCCAACTCGCCCGGACAGCTTATCTCGAAGGCGTAGGCGAAATCACGTTACACAAACTGCTGGAGCTATGGATTGAGCATAATCGGGGATACATTCAGGAGCTGGAAAGACTGCGAGCGGCGATGCGATAGTTTCGTTAAGCCTGCGGCGGCTTATCCGCTGCCCATTAGAAATTGTTTATGCTTTTCCTTTCTATTAGTCCCTCCTCCAGTACGCAGCATCCACATATATTTCTTCATAACGACTCGCGTCTATCCAGGAAAGAAAGATAGATGGTTGCTTTCTTGATTCGCCGAAGCGAGATGTCTTTAATAGAGTACATTTCCTTTTGGTTCGAGTTAATCCAACCAAAAACTTACAAATTTCAATATCGCGTATGTTCGCCGACTCGTGTGGCAACTCTCCTTGATGCATGCCGATAATGAAAACTTGTTGAGCAGAGAGACCTTTCGCACCCTCAAACGATGTGATCTTGATTGTTGGGCCACCGTCGTCTGGAGTCTGAGCGACTTCTTCTACTGTAGGCTCCCATCGGGCCGCTTCCTGAAGCACGGCTGCTCGATATTCTTCCGGTATTACGTCAAAGAGATTTGTCCGCCGAGCTTGAGCGGCATGCAGCCACCCAGCCAAAACGGTGTCGTCTTCAAATTCTCCAATGATTCTCCACCCTAAATTTGACGTTTCATTGCCTTTCAAAATTGCCAGACCATTTTCTCGTCTTATATTTGCAGGTTCACTCGAACTCGTATCAAATAACCGATTATGTTCCGTCAAATATTCTTCTATTTGCCGACGGTACGGATTACTTGCAATTATCAAGACGGTCAGTTCCCCCTTTTCCCTCGACTCGGCAATTTCTGCTTGCGGAACCTTTTCTATAGCTTGAATAAGATACTGCCCAAAATAGTTTGGTTTGCGCCGTTGCACGCTCGTCGTAATTGAGGTAATCCTCGGATACTGCCTGCTGGCCTCACCCTTAGCTGGTTCAAAGTGTCGAAATGGCTTTTCAATACGTCCACGTAGACGATGCAGCTTCGTTGCTTCCGCAATTACATCGTTTACTGCATTGACAATGACTTCTGGACATCTCATGCAGAATGGCAATGTAAATTTTTCGTATTCGTCACCAGCATAAAGTGCTCGAATATGATCCCAGCTGGCACCTCTTAACTGGCTGTACAGTGCCTGGTCATCATCACCAGCGATTACGATTGGGTTCTCCCGAGCTAGTATCTCGATTACAGCAGCTTCCATACGATTGAAATCTTGGTACTCATCTATTAAGACAAGATTAAATCCTCGAATCATCTCCGGATGAGCCGCTATCGCCAAATATGTTCGATACACGCTGTCGTCGAAATCTACAGCATCGTAGTAATTCGTTCTGTCTATAAAGAACTGTATCGCGGGATCCATCACCAGGTTGCGCATTAAATTCGTGAAAGCAGGAGGTCCTCCTCCATGTATATGCGTCCAATCAGACTTGATAATAGAAGTCAGTCCTGGTTGGCATATAAAATTCCGGGTTAGCCCCGCCCTTAGTACAGCATGCCTATGGAGTAATGACTGACAGTAACCATGAAGCGTAAAGATGCACGCAAGGTCGCCTAGGCTCTTGTCCAAGCCTTGTTTGAGGTTATTGATGAAGGTAAGAGCCAGCCGTGTGTCTCTGTTTCCCGCAGACTGCTCTAACAACGTACGAAACAGCGTGGTTTTCCCTGCGCCGGGACCCGCCACCACAAGTCTGCGCGAGCTATGGGACGCAACAATCCTTTCAATTGCTTCACGAAGTTCGCGTTGTACATCTTGTGCTTCCTGTCTTTGCATATCCGCACTCATACTCGACCCCAACATTGATTGGCGTGCTTGACTACGTGTCCATCACCCCTTGGATGCCGCCGAGCACTGGACAGAGTGAGGATAAGGCAGCGAAGCTGGCGAAGCCAGGAAGGCGAGCCTTCGCAGCGGCACAGGGATGTGCCGTCTGCGAAGCCCCGAACGAGGGAAGCGCGCAGGGCAGGCCGAAGGACCGGCATCCTGGGGCGTCCTTTCTTTTCGTCCATTTTCTTTGGACGAGCAAAGAAAATGGACCCGTGTTGCGGGGGCGGAACCCCGCTCTCTTGAAAAAGGCGCGGCCGAAGGCCGCTCCTTCCCTCTCCCCACCCTCTCCCGGAGGGAGGGGGGGTTGAATATAAGCCGCCGCTGGCGGCGGCTGCATTCAAAACCTGGATTCCGGCCTACGCCGGAATGACGGCGCAAAGGCATCGCGGCGAATATCGCCGCTCCCACATCAAAGGGAAAAGGCATCGCGGCGAATATCGCCGCTCCCACATACAAAAGAAAAGCCCCGAATTGCTGCGGGGCTTTTTTGCCTTCCTGATACAACCAACTTGCCCCCTCACTTTTGTCTCTCCCCCGCCTCGGGGGAGAGAGAACAAAGAGAAAAGAAAAACCCCGCCGAAGCGGGGTTTTTCTTTCCGACTTACTTGTCAGATCAGTAGTCCATGTCTCCCATGCCACCGCCGCCGGCGGGCATGGCAGGCTTCTCGTCCTTCGGCAGCTCAGCCACCATGGCTTCGGTGGTGATCAGCAGACCGGCCACGGAAGCGGCGTTCTGCAATGCAGTACGCGCTACTTTGGTGGGATCGAGGATGCCCAATTCCACCATGTCGCCGTATTCGCTGGTCTGGGCGTCGAAGCCGAAGTTGCCTGTACCGGCGGCGACCTTGTCCAGCACCACGTCCGGCGCGGCGCCGGAGTTTTCCACGATCTGGCGCAACGGCTCTTCGATGGCGCGGGCCAGGATCTGGATGCCGGTGTTCTGATCGTCATTGGCGCCCTTGAGCTTGGCAACCGCCTTGTGGGCACGCACGAAAGCCACACCGCCGCCGGGTACCACGCCTTCCTCGACCGCCGCACGTGTGGCGTGCAACGCATCTTCGACGCGGGCCTTCTTCTCTTTCATCTCGACTTCAGTCGCGGCACCGACCTTGACCACGGCCACGCCGCCCGCCAGTTTCGCCACGCGCTCCTGGAGTTTTTCCTTGTCGTAATCCGAGGTGGTTTCCTCGATCTGCGCCTTCACCGACTTGATGCGCGCCTCGATGTTCTTCTTCTGGCCGCCGCCGTCAATGATGGTGGTGTTTTCCTTGTCCACGATCACTTTCTTGGCGCTGCCCAGATCATTGAGGCTCGCCTTCTCGAGCGACAGGCCGACTTCCTCGGCGATCACGGTGCCGCCGGTGAGGGTAGCGATGTCTTCAAGCATGGCCTTGCGACGGTCGCCGAAGCCCGGCGCCTTGACCGCCACCACCTTGACGATGCCGCGGATGGTGTTGACCACGAGGGTGGCAAGCGCTTCGCCTTCCACGTCCTCGGCCACCACCAGCAGCTGCTTGCCGCTCTTAGCCACGGCCTCGAGGATCGGCAGCATTTCGCGGATGTTGGAGATTTTCTTGTCGTGCAGCAGGATGACCGGATTCTCAAGCTCCGCGCTCATGCTCTGCTGGTTGTTGATGAAATACGGCGAGAGGTAGCCGCGGTCGAACTGCATGCCCTCGACCACTTCCAGCTCGTTGTTGAGTCCCGAACCTTCCTCGACGGTGATCACGCCTTCCTTGCCGACCTTGTTCATGGCATCGGCGATGATCTTGCCGATGGACTCGTCACCGTTGGCGGAAATCGTGCCCACCTGGGCGATGGATTTGCTGTCCGAGGAGGGCTTGGAAAGCTTCTTGAGTTCTTCCACGACCGTGCCGACGGCCTTGTCGATGCCGCGCTTGAGGTCCATGGGGTTCATGCCCGCGGCCACGGCCTTCAGGCCTTCACGCATGATGGCCTGGGCCAGCACGGTGGCGGTGGTGGTGCCGTCGCCGGCCTCGTCTGAGGTGTGCGAGGCGACTTCCTTCACCATTTGCGCGCCCATGTTCTCGAACTTGTCCTTGAGTTCGATTTCCTTCGCCACGGACACGCCGTCCTTGGTGATGGTGGGGGCGCCGAAGCTCTTGTCGAGCACCACGTTGCGGCCCTTGGGGCCGAGGGTAACCTTGACGGCGTTCGCCAGGACATTCACGCCCCGGAACATGCGCTGACGCGCATCGTCACCGAATTTAACGTCTTTAGCAGCCATTGCTGTAATCCTCTAAATGAAATGGGTTGAATGAATTCGGGATGAAAAACCGGATCACTTGCCGCCGACGATGGCGATGATCTCGTCTTCCTTCACCGCGACGTATTCCACGTCGTCAATCTTGAACTCTGAACCGGCATACTTGCCGATCAGCACCTTGTCGCCCACCTTGACGGTCGGCGCCAGTACCTGGCCGCTGTCCAGGGTGCGGCCCTTGCCGACGGCGACGACTTCGCCTTTCATGGGCTTTTCTTTGGCGGTGTCGGGGATGACAATGCCGCCCGCGGATTTGGTTTCCGACTCCAGGCGCTTGATGATCACCCGGTCGTGAAGTGGTTGCAGCTTCATGGAAAGACTCTCCTTCTTGAAATGATTTCCAGGGATGACGGGTCTACAAAGGCATGCGGAGGAACCCTGTTAGCACTCCACCGCTCTGAGTGCTAATGATAAGGTCGAATCCCCCGGAGTCAAGGGATGGGCCGTTGGAAATTTATGGAAACTTATGCTTGAGAATCATGTAGTTGTCTTATCCACCGTCCCTGACCAGAAGTCAGCGGAGAAAATTGCCTTGGCTTTGGTGAAAGAGCGCTTGGCGGCCTGCGTGAACCTGGTGCCGGGACTCACCTCCATATATATCTGAAAAGAGGAGCTGAAGCGGGAACCCGAATGCCTGTTGATCATCAAATCCACGGCCGGGCGCTTCGAAGCCCTGCGCGAGCGCCTGCGCGCGCTGCACCCGTATGAGACCCCGGAAATCCTGGCCCTTCCAGTAAGCCACGGCGACCCCGACTATCTCGGCTGGCTGACGCAGAATAGCCGTGGATCCTGAACTTATTATTTTGAGCATCGAACGACATGTCGAATATGCGCGCCAGTCAATGCGACCTTAAATCCCCCCTCTTTCGGACTCCGCAATCCTGCTTTGTCCGAAAGTCCAGGGCAGCCCTGAACACTTTGCTTTCCTGCGTCGTGTTCAAGTCCAGGGAGACCGTCCCTGGTCTCCCGCACATCGCGTTGCGATGTGCCCGTGGCTGCCCGCTCGCGGCTCCGCCCCTTACCCCCCTTTGCAAAGGGGGGGGCGTGCGTCGCGCGTGGGGGGATTTTGCACCACGCCTTTTGTCTTCGGGTGCCGTATGGTTATTGGCGATTCTCGCCCTGCTGCCCGCCTTGGCCCATGCCGCCTGGCAGCCGCTGCCGCCCGACCAGGCATATCGCCTGCAGGTACAGCCGCAGAACGGCATGCTGCTGGCCCACTGGGACATCCAGCCCGGCTATTACCTCTACCGCAGCAAATTCAAGTTCGTCAGCCAGACACCCGGCGTGGCCCTTGAGAACGCGCAATTTCCTGCGGGCGAAACCCATACGGATCAGTTCTTCGGCACCCAGGAAATCTATCGCGGCGGCGTGACCGCGAGCGTCCCCTATGCCGGCTCGGGACCGCTGGCGCTAGAAGTCATTTACCAGGGCTGCGCCGACCAAGGCTTTTGCTATCCGCCACAGACCCGCACCTTCAATCTGACTCTGGCCGCCGCGCAAGTTGCCGGGGTACATCCGCCGGATCTCGCGGCCGTGGTGGCCGGGGGCCAAAGCACCGGCAGTTTCCCGCCGCCCGACCAGGTGTTTCATTTCAGCGCCTATGCCAAGGATGCGAACACCATCGAGGCGCAGTGGCAGATCGCCGACGGCTATTACCTGTATCGGCAAAAATTCCATTTCACGAGTTCCGACCTGAACGTGTCGCTGGGCGCACCGGATTTCCCGCAAGGCCAGATCGAGAGCGACCAGTATTTCGGCACGCAGGAAATTTACCGCCAGAGCGTGGCGGCCATGATCCCGGTGACGCGCAGCGGCGGCGACAGCAGTATTCCGCTCGTCGTTACCTACCAAGGCTGCGCCGACAAGGGCCTGTGCTATCCGCCGATCACCAAAACCGTGCTGATCAACTTCACCACGCCTGGCGTGTCCGCGACTCCCACGACCGGCGTGGCGTCAACAGTGGCGGCGAACCCTCCGCCTGTTGCACAACAGAACCGGCTCGCGGATTTGATACGCCACGGTAACCTCGCCTGGGTGCTGCTGGTGTTCCTGGGCCTCGGCATCGCACTGTGCTTCACACCCTGCGTACTGCCCATGATTCCGATCATCGCCGGCCTGATCGCCGGCCAGCAAAACAAACCCTCCACGCTGCGCGCATTTTCGCTCTCGCTCACTTACGTCATCGCCATGGCGCTCACCTATACCGTGGCCGGCGTGATCGTGGCGCTGGCCGGCGCCAACGTGCAGGCCTGGTTCCAGAATCCCTGGATCGTGAGCGTGTTTGCGCTGGTTTTCGTGCTGCTGGCGCTCTCCATGTTCGGCGTATATCAGTTGCAGATGCCGAGTGCGCTTCAGACGCGCCTCGTGAGCCTGAGCAATACACAGCGCGGCGGCGCGTTCGCGGGTGTGGGCGTGATGGGCGTGCTCTCGGCACTGATCGTCGGTCCCTGCATAACCGCGCCGCTGGTGGCGGCGCTGCTGGTCATTGGCCAGAGCGGCGATCCGCTGCGCGGCGGGCTGACCCTGTTTGCACTTGGCTTGGGCATGGGCGTGCCGCTGTTGATCGTCGGCACCTCCGCAAGCAAGTGGCTGCCGAAGGCCGGCGCCTGGATGACGGCGGTCAAATATTTCCTGGGCGTGTTGCTCATCGCCGTGGCCATCTGGTTCCTGTCGCGCATCCTGCCGGGAGCGGTAACGCTCGCATTGTGGGCGGCGCTCGCCATTGCCTGCGGCGTGTATCTGCTGTTGCAAAAGACCCGCGCGCTTGCCTGGCGGCGAGTGTGGCAGGGCGTGGGAGTGGTAGTCGGGATTTACGGCGTTATCATGCTGGTAGGTGCGGCGAGCGGCGCACAGGATCCGCTGCAGCCATTGGCGCGCTTCACGCAAGCCGGGTCGAGTGTGAACCGCATCGACGGCCTGCAGTTCACGCGCATCAAGACGGTGACGGATCTGGATCAGGCGGTGGCGGCGGCCAGCATGCGGCATCAAACCGTGATGCTGGATTTCTACGCCGACTGGTGCGTATCCTGCAAGGAGATGCAGCAAGGAGCGTTTCGCAATCAGAGTGTGATTGCCGCGCTCGGCAACACGCGGCTCCTGGAAGCCGATGTCACCGCCAACGACGCCGCCGATCAGGCACTGCTCAAGCATTTCGGCATCTACGGTCCGCCGAGCATCATGTTCTTCAATGACCGCGGTCAGGAACTCACGGACCAGCGCGTGGTCGGTTACATGGACCCGGAGGATTTCGCGGCACGCGTGCGCCAGGTATTCGCAGACAACACGGGCACAGGAAATTGAAACACACTCAAGCCACGGTATTGGTAATCGTCATTCTGATCGCGGCGGGTGCGGCCGGATTCGGCGTGTACACCTGGATGCAGCCGGCTCACCACCCGGCACCGGTCACGTCGGTGGCGGAAACTTCCGCGCCGCCGCCCGCGATCCCCGCAATGTCCGCCGCCGAAGCGCTGACGGTTTCCATGAACGACTTGCAGGGCAAGCCGCACAGCCTGGATGACTGGCGCGGCAAGGTGGTGCTGGTGAATTTCTGGGCCACGTGGTGCCCGCCCTGCCGCGAGGAAGTACCGCTGCTGGTGAAGTTGCAGGCCAAATACGCGGCCCAGGGCCTGCAGATCGTGGGCATTGCCACCGATGAGCAGAGCGAGCAGGACGTGCGTGACTTCCTCAAGAGAACGGTGGTCAATTACCCCATTCTCATGGGGGGTGGCCACAGCGCCGACATCGTGAATGCCCTGGGAGGCGACTTCATCGGCCTGCCGGTGAGCGTGGTGCTGGACCCGGACGGTAGCGTGTTCCGCATCAACGCGGGCGCCATGGAGCCCATGGATGCCGAAAACCTGATCAGAGCCGCGCTAAAGCTCCCGGCCCTGCCGTCTGCAAAGCCAGCGGCTACAACCCAGGCAAACTAGCCGCCAACTGCGCTGATCTCCCTGCTTCTGTCAAAACCGGGCATGGACAATCTGGCCTGCCTGCCTCACAATCCATGCCCCGACCAGCCCCAAAGAACCTCCGGCACCAATTTGCCGGCTAAGTCGAACCATGCAATCAATGGGGTCTTCCAGAGTGGGCCGGGCCGGGAACTGGCGCTGACTCTAGAAATGGAATTGCTATAATCCTGCCGCCATCTCCTGGGATTCCAGGCTTAAATGAAGGCATCGAGTGGCAAGCATCCTGATGTTGAATGGGCCCAATCTGAATCTTCTGGGGGAAAGGGAGCCGGAACTCTATGGTCATGCCAGCCTGCCGGAACTCGAACAGCGTCTGCAGAACCAAGCCAAGGCTCTGGGCCACACGCTGGCGTCATTCCAGAGCAACCACGAGGGCGCACTCGTGGACCGCGTGCAGCAGACGCGCAAGGACGGCACTGCGTTCCTGCTGGTCAATCCCGGGGGCTATACGCACAGCAGCGTCGCGCTGCGTGACGCGCTGGCCGCGGTCAAGCTGCCGTTCATCGAAATCCACGTGAGCAATATCCAAGGGCGCGAACCCTTCCGCCGTCACTCGTATTTCTCGGACCTGGCGCTCGGCACGATCACGGGCCTCGGCAGCCAGGGTTACGAGCTCGCGCTGCAGGCGGCCGACCGCTGGCTGCGCACCCAGACACACTGAACCTGCTTTTCCGGGGTAACGCCTATGGACATACGCAAGGTCAAGAAACTCATCGAGCTGCTGGAAGAATCCGGCATCGCGGAAATCGAGATTACCGAGGGCGAGGAATCGGTACGCATCAGCCGCTACGGCGGGAGCGCTCCGGCGGTTACGCATGCGATGGCTGCGCCCGCACCAGTTCCGGCCGCGCCCGCACCGGCTGCGCCTGCAGCTGCGGCACCGGCTGCGAGCGCGACGGTGACACCCAGCGGCAAGGAAATCCCCGCCGGCCACCAGGTGAAATCGCCGATGGTGGGCACCTTCTACCGCGCCGCCACACCCGGGTCCAAACCGTTTGTGGATGTCGGCAGCGTGGTAAAGGAGGGCGACACGCTGTGCATCATCGAGGCCATGAAGATGATGAACCAGATCGAGGCCGACAAGGCCGGTACCGTCAAGGCGATCCTGGCCAGCAACGGCGATCCGGTGGAATTCGGTCAGCCATTGATCATCATCGAGTAAGCCGCCATCGCCGCCAAAGCCACCAGCCGCGCGCCGGCGATGCTCGACAAGATCGTGATCGCCAACCGCGGCGAGATTGCGCTGCGCATCCTGCGCGCCTGCCGCGAGCTGGGCATCAAGACGGTGGCGGTGTTCTCCACCGCCGATCGCGATTTGAAGCACGTGCGCCTCGCGGACGAAGCGCTGTGCATCGGCCCGCCGGCCTCCGCCGACAGCTACCTCAACATGCCGGCCATCATCAGCGCCGCCGAAGTCACCGACGCGGTCGCCATCCATCCGGGCTACGGCTTCCTCGCCGAAAATGCGGATTTCGCCGAGCGCGTGGAAAAAAGCGGCTTCATTTTCATCGGCCCGCGCGCCGAAACCATCCGCCTCATGGGCGACAAGGTCTCGGCCAAGCAGGCCATGCAGAAGGCCGGCGTACCTACGGTGCCGGGTTCGGACGGTGCGATCACCGACAATGCCAAACAGACCGTCGCGAGCGCCAGGAAAATCGGTTATCCGGTGATCATCAAGGCCTCGGGCGGCGGCGGCGGACGCGGCATGCGCGTGGTGCACAGCGAGGCCGCGCTCATGTCGGCCATCAACATGACCAAGGCCGAGGCCAAGGCGGCCTTCGGCAACGACGCGGTGTACATGGAGAAGTTCCTGGAGCGTCCGCGGCACATTGAGTTCCAGGTGCTGGCCGACGGCCAGGGCAACGCGGTGCACCTCGGCGAACGCGATTGTTCGATGCAGCGCCGTCACCAGAAGATCATCGAGGAAGCGCCCGCGCCCGGCATCAGCGAGAAGCAGCGCCGCACCATGGGTGAGCGCGTGGCCGAAGCCTGCGAGGACATCGGCTACCGCGGCGCCGGCACCTTCGAGTTCCTCTACCAGGACGGCCAGTTCTTCTTCATCGAGATGAACACCCGCGTGCAGGTCGAGCACCCGATCACCGAGTTGGTTACCGGCATCGACATCGTGAAATGGCAGCTGATGATCGCCGCCGGCAAGCCATTCACGCTCAAGCAGAAGGACATCCAGATGAAGGGCCACGCCTTCGAGTGCCGCATCAACGCCGAGGACCCGCACAAGTTCACGCCCTCCCCCGGTCTCATCACCCGCTGGCACGCGCCCGGCGGTCCCGGCATACGCGTGGACTCGCATGCGTACAGCGGCTACACCGTGCCGCCCTACTACGATTCGCTCATCGGCAAGATCATCGCCTACGGCGATGACCGCGCCTCGGCGCTGGCGCGCATGCGCACCGCACTCCTGGAAACCGTAGTCGAGGGCATCAACACCAACATCCCGCTGCACCAGGAACTGTTCAGCGATTCGGCCTTCATCGCCGGTGGCACGAATATTCACTACCTCGAAAAGAAGTTGGGATTGTAAAAAGACGTGCTGAGTGCTGCGTACTGCGTAAAGAAGCAGAATCTACTTTTCATTCGCAGCACATAGAACGCAGCACGCAGTACTTTTTATGGCTTGGCTGCAACTTCAGATGATGCTCGAGGCCGACGAGGTGCTGCGCGTCGAAGCCGCGCTCGAGGCTGCCGGCGCCCGGTCTGTCACGTGCTGCGACGCCGCGGACCACCCGCTGTACGACCCCGATCCGCTGCATCCATCCCGCTGGCCGCACACGCAACTGCGTGCGCTGTTTCCATCCGACATTGATGCGGACGCGGTGCGTGCGGTACTCACCGCGGCGCTCGGCAGGTTGCCGCCGCACCGCTTCACGCCGCTCGCGGACCGCGACTGGGAACGGGAATGGCTCAAGGATTTCAAACCCATGCGCTTTGGCCGGCGACTTTGGATCGTGCCAAGCGCCTACGCGCCGCCCGATTCCGACGCCGTCAATGTCAGACTCGACCCGGGCTTGGCGTTCGGCACCGGCACCCATGCCACCACCGCACTGTGCCTCGAATGGCTGGATGGCGCGGATCTCGCCGGAAAATCCGTGTTGGATTACGGCTGCGGCTCGGGCGTGCTGGCGATCGCCGCCGCCCTGCTCGGTGCCGCGCGCGTCCACGCGGTGGATAATGACGCGCAGGCGCTTACCGCCACGCACGAAAATGCTCTGCGCAACCAGGTGGATGCGCAAATCAAGATCGGCCCGCCGGACAGCTTGCCGGCCGCGGCCGTGGATGTGGTACTCGCCAACATTCTGGCTGCGCCCCTGATCGAGCTGGCGCCGCAATTTGCACAACGGCTCAAGCCCGGCGGAGAGCTGGTACTTTCCGGTATCCTTGCGGATCAGGATCGCGACGTGCGCGCCGCCTGTGCGCCCTGGTTCCGATTCGGCCCCGGGACACAGCGCGACGGATGGCGGCGACTGGATGCGCGCCGCAAACCAGAGAGGCATTGATGTTCACGACCTGCACCGCTTGTGGCACCCAGTTCCGCGTCAATACCGCGCAGTTGCGCGCGGTGCATGGACTGGTGCGCTGCAGCCGCTGCCAAAGCGTGTTCGATGCCTTTGAAACCCTGCGCGAGGCTTCCGAGGTGGCAGCGGAGGTTGCGGAAACCGGCACACCGGTTTACACGATTGAGCCGGCGGAGGAAACGCCGGTGCGCAAGCCCGAGGAGCTCGAGCCGATTGCCATCGAATCCGCCAGTCCGGCGCCGCCGGTGCTGGACCTGAAAATTTCGGTAAAAGACCAAGAATCCGTCGCGCCGATAGACGATTTGTTCGCGGATTTGTGGGGCGAGCCCCCGGCCGCCAAACCGGCCGAACCTGCGTCTGCGCCTTCACCGACGCAGGCATCGCTGCTCATCGAGGATCATATTCCCAAGCCCCCGGAACTCGCGCGCGACCAGGCGCTGTACCGCGACACGCAATTGCCGCCGAGCGAACCGCGCGTGGCACCCGCCCCACGCCGGCGTTTTGCCATCAGCGGCTGGGGGGTAGGCGCGGTCATGTTGCTCGTGCTGCTGGCCATCCAGCTGATCAACGCCAACCGGCTGGCATTGAGCGCCACCGCTGTGATTGGCCCGCCGCTGGGCGCCGTGTATGCGGCCATGGGGCATCCGTTGCAGGCGGTGCCACAGCCGAGTTCCTGGATAATCAGCAGCATCAATGTGACCTCCGACCCGGACACACCCGGCGCCCTGGCCATTACCGGCAATCTGCAGAACCACGCGGACTTCGCGCAGTCGTGGCCGCTGCTGCGCGTGGAACTCACCGACCGCTACGGCGATGCGCTGCGCGCGCGGGATTTCACCGCCAGCGAGTATCTGCCCGCGAACCAGCCCGCCACCTGGCTGGGCAGCGGCATGGCCACGCATTTCCGCATCGACGTGGTGGACCCGGGACCGGACGCGGTGGGCTTTCAGGTACAGGCCTGCCTGAACATGGAAAATCAGCGCCAATGCGGCAGCAGCGCCGGCGCAGGCTGATTCTCAAGGAACCGCGCCTGTCTCCGGGACAAATTGCGCGAATCTGCGCTGCCAATCCGAACGCTCACGCGGCGCATTCGCATAGAACGTGGCGCGGAAAATTTCAAGTTTGACACCCCGGGGTTTGCCGTTATCATCCGGCCCCTAATCCCCGTTCAACAAATCCACGCACGCATGCGTATAGGGCCGTATTTTTTGCGCAACTCCGTGGTGCTCGCACCGATGGCGGGCGTCACCGACCGTCCGTTCCGCCAGTTGTGCATGCGCCTGGGTGCAGGCTTGGCGGTTTCGGAAATGCTGACGGCGCAAGTCGCGCTCTACGACAGCCTGAAAAGCCGCCGCAGGCGCGATCATGAAGGTGAGGCCGAGCCACGCATCGTGCAGATCGCGGGCGGCGAACCCCTCATGCTGGCCGAAGCCGCGCGTCGCAACGCCGATGAAGGCGCGCAGATCATTGACATCAACATGGGCTGCCCGGCGAAGAAAGTCTGCAACAAGGCGGCCGGCTCGGCGTTGTTGCAGGATGAAACGCTGGTCGGGCAGATTCTCGAAGCGGTGGTCACCGCGGTCAACGTGCCGGTAACGCTCAAGATTCGCACCGGCTGGGATCGCGAACACAAGAACGGCGTGCGCATTGCGAAAATCGCCGAACAGGCAGGCATCTGCGCGCTGGCGGTACACGGCCGCACGCGCGCCGATCTGTACGGCGGCGAGGCCGAGTACGCAACCATCCGCGCCATCAAGGCGGCGGTCGGCATTCCGGTGATCGCCAACGGCGACGTGGACTCGCCGCAGAAAGCCCAGGCGGTGCTCGCGCACACCGGCGCCGATGCCGTCATGATCGGACGCGCCGCCCAGGGACGGCCATGGATCTTCCGCGAGGTTGCGCATTTTCTCGCGACCGGCCGCAAACTGCCGCCGCCCGCGCCCGCCGAGATTGCCGCCATCATGCTCGCGCATCTCGACAATCTGTACGCTTTTTACGGCGAGTTCACCGGCGTGCGCATGGCACGCAAGCACATCGGCTGGTATCTGAAGACCGTGCCACACGCGGCCGGGCTGCGGGACCAGTTGCTGCGCGTGGAAAGCACGCGCGCACAGCGTGCCCTGGTCCGTGATCTATTTGGGGACAACAACAACGAACTGGAGTTGGCGGCATGAACAACAAAGCCACGGCACAACGTTTCGAAGTGGTCGAGGGCGGCGCGCCGGGCGTGGCGGCCTCACATTGCCTGCGGGACTATGCCGAGAAGACCCTGCGACGTTATTTCAGCGACCTCGACGGCCATGACCCCACGAACGTGTACGACTTCGTGCTGGCCGAGATCGAGCCGCCGTTGCTCAAGGCGCTGATGGACTACACGCGCGGCAACCAGTCGCGCGCCGCGCTGATCCTCGGCCTCAACCGCAGCACGCTGCGCAAGAAACTGCGTCAATATAAAATCAGCGCCTGAAATCCCCCCTCACTCCCCTTTTAAAATGGGGGGCGCGCGCTGAGCGCGAAGGGGACTTAACTCCGCTGGCGCTGGTTTGGCCGCCCGTCCTTGGCCAGCAGCTGGAATGTCACGTTCAGACACACACTACTCATGGGATTGTCCCGTGTAGCCGAGGCACGGGGGTCACTGTAAAATTCACATTCCGCAATCTCCAGGCTCCAGCCGATGCGCCCCATCCAACGTGCGCTGCTTTCGGTTTCCGACAAAACCGGTCTCGTGGATCTGGCGCGCGGCCTGCATGCGCTCGACATCGAACTGCTGTCCACCGGCGGCACCGCGAAACTGCTGCGCGATGCCGGACTCCCGGTCCAGGAAGTTGCGGAATACACCGGCTCTCCCGAAATCCTCGGCGGACGCGTCAAAACCCTGCACCCCAAGATTCACGGCGGACTGCTCGGGCGGCGCGGCACCGACGCCGCGACTATGCAGAAGCATGGCATCCCGCCGATCGACCTGCTGGTGGTGAATCTCTATCCCTTTGAAGCCACGGTCGCCCAGCCGCAGGCCACGCTGGCCCAGGCCATCGAAAACATCGACATCGGCGGTACGGCGATGCTGCGCGCCGCCGCCAAGAACTGGAACGATGTGGCGGTGCTGAGTGCACCCACGCAGTACGCCGACGCGCTCGGCGAAATCCGCCGCGACGGCGGCCTCGGGCGCGCCAGCCGTTTTCGCCTCGCGGTGGCTGCGTTTGACCTGGTGTCCGATTACGACGCCGCCATCAGCGATTACCTTTCCTGTCTCAAGCTCAATGACGCATACGATGCGATCGTCGGCCGTGACACCTTCCCGGCGCACGCCAACAGCCGTTTCGTGAAACTCATGGACCTGCGCTACGGCGAGAATCCGCACCAGCCAGCCGCGTTCTACCGCGACCTGTACCCCGCACCCGGCACACTCGCCACTTTGCGCCAGTTGCAGGGCAAGGAACTCTCCTACAACAACCTCGCGGACGCCGATGCCGCCTGGGAATGCGTGCGCCAATTCGAGGCGCCCGCCTGCGTGATCGTGAAGCACGCCAACCCCTGCGGCGTGGCGCTCGCGGCCGATGGCGTGGCGGCCTACGCGCTGGCTTACGCCACGGATCCGGAATCCGCCTTCGGCGGCATCATCGCCTTCAACCGCCCACTCGATGCGCAAACCGTACAGACAGTGATCAAACGCCAGTTTGTCGAAGTGTTGATTGCGCCGCAGGTGCCCGCGGACGCGCTGGCCGCGGCGGCTGCCAAACCCAAGGTGCGCATACTGGAAATTCCGCCGGGCGATGGCCATAACAGCATCGACGTGAAACGCGTAGGCTCCGGCCTGCTGATGCAGATTGCCGATCAGCAGCGCACGACGCGCGCGGAGTTGAAAGTGGTCAGCAAGCGCCAACCCACGGCCAAGGAGTTCGACGATCTAATGTTCGCCTGGGCGGTGGCGAAGTTTGTGAAATCCAATGCCATCGTGTACGCAAAAGATCTACGTACCCTCGGCATCGGCGCCGGTCAGGCGAGCCGCGTGATGAGCGCGAAAATCGCCGCGCTCAAAGCCGCCGCAGCCCAACTGGAAGTGCGCGGCGCGGTCATGGCTTCGGACGCCTTCTTCCCCTTCCGCGACAGCGTGGACGCAGCCGCGGCGGCGGGCATCGCCGCCATCATCCAGCCGGGCGGCTCGATGCGCGATGCGGAAGTCATCGCCGCAGCGGACGAACACGGGATTGCCGTGGTGCTGACCGGCATTCGCCATTTCCGGCATTAGGCACGGATCTTTTGCCCGATTACAGCGTTGCAACCCTCGCTGCGCTGCTCATTACACAGATCGGTAACTCCGCTGCTCGCTCGGGATGCGCCTCGTCCTCGGGCAAAATCTCCGGCGCCTAGCTTGGGATTTAGCGACTCGCAGCCAAAATTCCTGGCTTTAACAGACCAAACACGTACCATACGGATTCAGTAACAGCCCGCGGAAAAATCATGCAGGTTCTGGTCATCGGCGGCGGCGGACGTGAACATGCGCTGGCGTGGAAGCTGGCGCAGTCGCCGCGCGTGGCGCGCGTGTATGTGGCGCCGGGCAACGCTGGCACCGCACACGAGGCGAAATGCCAGAATCTGCGCATCGCCCCCGACAATCTGCAGGCTCTGGTGGATTTCGCACTCGGTCAGGGCATCGCGCTCACCGTGGTCGGCCCCGAACCGCCGCTGGTGGCAGGCATCGTGGATGTGTTCGTCCAGGCGGGTCTGCCATGCTTCGGCCCGACGCAGGCGGCCGCGCAGCTCGAAGGCTCCAAAGCCTTCGCCAAGGATTTTCTCGCGCGCCATAACATTCCCACCGCCGGGTACCGTACCTTCACCGCAGTGGAAACGGCGCTCAAGCATCTGCACGAGCATGGCGCGCCGGTCGTGATCAAGGCCGACGGGCTGGCCGCCGGTAAAGGCGTGATCGTGGCGCAGACGCTCGCCGAGGCCGAACATGCGGTGCGCGACATGCTGGCCGGCAATGCCTTCGGCGCCGCCGGACATCGCGTGGTGATCGAGGATTTCCTGCAGGGCGAGGAAGCGAGCTTCATCGTCATGGCCGACGGCGAACACGTGCTGGCGCTCGCCACTTCCCAGGATTACAAGCGCGTGGGCGACGGCGACACCGGTCCCAATACCGGCGGCATGGGTGCGTATTCACCCGCGCCGGTCATAACTCCGTATCTGCACGCGCGCATCCTGAAGGACATCATCCAGCCCACCATCCACGGCATGGCCGCCGCGGGCACGCCTTACACTGGATTCCTGTACGCGGGCCTGATGATCTCGCCGGACGGGCAGCCGCGGGTAATCGAATTCAACTGCCGCAGCGGCGACCCCGAGACCCAACCCATCCTGCTGCGCCTAAAGTCCGATCTGGTGGAATTGTGTGAAGCCGCGCTCGCCGCCCGGCTCGACAAAATCACCGCCGAATGGGATGCGCGTCCCGCGCTCGGCGTGGTGCTCGCAGCCGAGGGTTATCCGGGCGAATACCGCAAAGGTGATTCTATCGCCGGCCTGCCGTCGTCCCCCATGGATCACATCAAGGTATTCCACGCCGGGACTGCGGAGCAGGATGGCCGCGTAGTGACCAGCGGTGGGCGGGTGTTGTGCGTGACGACGGTGGATGACACGCTGACCGCTGCCCGCCAGCGCACTTATCAGGTCGCCGAAGGCATTCACTGGCCGGGACGGTTTTTCCGCCGCGATATCGGCTACCGCGCGCTGCAACGGGAAAAGGCTGGACATCGAGAATAGGGATTGCGACAGGTGGACCATAGGTCCACGCCGCTCTCACAATCTGCGCCACTTAATTGCGGCTGAAAGCCGCTCCTACGTTTTCAAGACCGCCTCATCCATGCTTCTCCCCTGACACGGGAGAAGGGACAATCAGATGCCGACGGCATCATTGCCGCTTCATGGAATCAAAGAACTCGGCGTTGGTCTTGGTTTCCTTGAGCTTGTCGAGCAGGAATTCGCTGGCCGCGAGCTCGTCCATGGGATGCAGCAGCTTGCGCAGAATCCAGATTTTCTGCAGCTCGTCCTGCGGCACCAGCAGTTCCTCGCGACGCGTGCCGGAGCGGTTGATGTTGATGGCCGGGAACACGCGTTTTTCCGCGATGCGCCGGTCGAGGTGGATTTCACTGTTGCCGGTGCCCTTGAATTCCTCGTAAATCACGTCGTCCATGCGCGAACCGGTCTCGACCAGTGCGGTGGCCAGAATCGTGAGCGAACCGCCCTCTTCGATGTTGCGCGCCGCGCCGAAGAAGCGCTTCGGGCGCTGCAATGCATTGGCGTCCACGCCGCCCGTCAGCACCTTGCCGGAGGCCGGTACCACGGTGTTGTAGGCGCGCCCCAGGCGCGTGATGGAATCCAGCAGGATCACCACGTCACGCTTGTGC
This sequence comes from Gammaproteobacteria bacterium, assembly GCA_035279405.1. NCBI lineage: Bacteria > Pseudomonadati > Pseudomonadota > Gammaproteobacteria > Gammaproteobacteria bacterium. The sequence goes on along the minus strand of DATEHU010000017.1, from coordinate 154,602 downwards.
TCGGTCAAACGTTTGGCCTTCTCGATGACCATTTCCGCAACCTGCACGTGGCGCGTGGCCGGCTCGTCGAAGGTCGAGGACACCACCTCGCCCTTCACCGAGCGCTGCATCTCGGTGACTTCCTCGGGGCGCTCGTCAATCAGCAGCACGATCAGGTACACGTCGGGATAGTTGGCGGTGATGCTCTGTGCGATGTTCTGCAACATCATGGTCTTGCCGGCCTTGGGCGGCGACACAATCAGGCCGCGCTGGCCCTTGCCGATGGGCGCGATCATGTCGATGATGCGCGCGGTGATGTCCTCGGTAGAGCCGTTGCCGCGCTCCATCTTGAAGCGCTGCTTGGGGAACAGGGGCGTCAGGTTCTCGAACAGCACCTTGCTCTTGGCGTTCTCGGGCGGATCGAAATTGATGTGGTCCACCTTGAGCAGCGCGAAATAGCGTTCGCCTTCCTTGGGCGGCCGGATCTTGCCGGCCACGGAATCGCCGGTACGCAGATTGAAACGCCGGATCTGGCTGGGCGAGACGTAAATGTCGTCCGGGCCGGCGAGATACGAGCCCTCCGCGGAGCGCAGGAAGCCGAAACCATCCTGCAGGATTTCCAGCACCCCGTCGCCGGAGATTTCCTCGCCGTTGCGCGCGTGTGCCTTGAGGATGGAGAAGATCACGTCCTGCTTGCGCGAACGCGCCATGTTCTCCAGGCCCATGGATTCCGCCAGTTCGATGATGGCTTCGGCGGGTCGTTTCTTGAGGTCAGTCAGATTCATAAACGCGGAGTTCCCGATTTAATGCAATAGAGGAAAACCGGCGAATGCCGGGGTTAGAAAAATGTTTTGCAATTCTGTCTAATGCTGCCGGCGGTTCTCTGCCGCCGTGCGCACCGCGCGCCGCATGTGCGGCCGCAGTCAGATATTGGTTTCAATGAATGCCGTCAACTGGGACTTCGAAAGCGCACCGATTTTCTGCGCCTGCACGCTGCCGCTCTTGAACAGCATCAAGGTGGGAATGCTGCGAATCCCGTATTTCTGGGTAAGGTGGGCATTTTCGTCCACGTTGACCTTGGCGATCTTGAGCTTGCCGTCGTAGTCCTTGGCGATCTCGTCGAGGATCGGAGCGATCATCTTGCAGGGCCCGCACCACTCCGCCCAGTAATCCACGAGCACCGGGACACTGGATTTCAACACGTCGTTTTCGAAGTTGGCGTCGGTGGTATACACGATCTGGTCACTCACGGTTATCGATCCTCCGGTATCTGAAACTCTTGGTGCCGCCGCTGGGCGGATGGGTGCGTTGGCGTGCAACCCGCATGGGAAGTGACGTGCCGTGCCGGTTAGGGCACAATGTCGCGGCTGGTGCGCGTCGCTGAATTAATAAAGCGTTATGAGGTTCGGAAACGTCCCGCACTGAGCACGGGTACTGGGCGTTGAAGCCTATTTGAGCCCAACCGCCGGCGGATTGCAAGCCCCCGGGTCACTCAAGAAACCACGATGGAACAACACCTGACCGAGCTGCGTTTCGAGTCCATGGGACTGGCCGCGCCCCTGCTTGCCAGCCTCGCCGAGGCCGGCTTCAGCCACTGCACGCCCATTCAGGCGCAAGCGCTGCCGCTGCTGCTCAAGGGCCAGGACGTGGCCGGACAGGCGCAGACCGGCACCGGCAAAACCGCCGCGTTTCTGCTCGCGCTGTATCAGCGCCTCCTGACGCATCCACCCAAATCCGGGCGCCGGGCGAATCAACCGCGCGCGCTGGTGGTGGCGCCCACGCGTGAACTGGCGGTGCAAATCCACAAGGATGCCGAACTGCTCGGCCGGCATGTCAATCTCAGTCGCACGGTGGTGTATGGCGGCGAGAACTACGACCAGCAACGCGACAGCGTGGCGGCCGGCGTGGATTTGCTCATCGGCACTCCGGGCCGGCTGATCGATTACTTCAAGCAGCACGTATACGATTTGCGCGTCTTGGAAGTCTTGGTACTGGACGAAGCCGACCGCATGTTCGACATGGGCTTCATTGCCGACGTGCGCTTTCTGCTGCGTCGCATGCCGCACCCCACCGAGCGGCTCAACATGCTGTTCTCGGCCACGCTCTCCTACCGCGTCATGGAGCTGTCCTACGAACACATGAACAACGCGGTGTTCGTGCGCATCCAGCCGGACCAGGTCACGGTCAACAGCGTGCGCCAGGTGCTGTATCTGCCCGCGACCAACGAAAAGATCGCCTTGCTGGTGGGCCTGCTGCGGCAACTGGAAGCCCACCGCACCATGGTGTTCGTGAATACCAAACGCGTGGCGGAAGACGTGGAAGCCTGGCTCAAGGGCAACGGCTTCAAGGCCGCGGTGCTCTCCGGCGACGTGCCGCAGAAAAAGCGCCTGCGGCTGCTGCGCGAATTCACCGAGGGCGCCCTGCCGATCCTGGTGACCACCGACGTCGCCTCGCGCGGCCTGCATATCCCCGACGTAACGCACGTCATCAACTACGATCTGCCCCAGGACGCCGAGGACTACGTGCACCGCATCGGCCGCACCGCGCGTGCCGGCGCCGAAGGCGACGCCATCAGCTTTGCCTGCGAGGAATACGCGTTTTCGCTGCCGGAGATCGAGCACTACATCGGTCGCGCCATTCCGCGCGAGGCCCTGCGGCCGGAGCTGCTCGCGGAATTGCACCCGGCGGCGAAACGCGAACGCTATCAGGCGCAGCTGCACCATCACGGCCATGCACCCGGGCGCGGTGGCGCACGCGGCGGCCGACGCCGCAGGCGCTGAGGCGTGAGGCGTGAGGCGTTCAAAACGCTTAGGTCTGACAATTTGTCTTTCAATAATTTCGCGCTTTCTCCAGCTCCTCACTCCTCACCCCTAACCCCTCACTGCTTTCCGGCATCAACTCCGCCAACGACTCCACCGAGGGGAACTCGTCGATCTCGCGCGCCGGCTGGTGGCTGTCGGGACGGCGCACGGCAATCAACCGCCCCAGGCCGTCGGACTGTGCGGCGCGCAACACCGGCAAACTGTCGTCCACAAACAAGGTGCTGCGCCGGTCGAAGGGTTCAAGCGTACGCAGACTCTGCCAAAAGCCTGCGGTTTCCTTGGGATGACCCAGCGCATGCGCGGACACCACGCGGTCGAAAAACCGCCCCAGTCCCGTATGTTCAAGCTTTATCGCCAGCACGCCGGGATGCGCATTGGTGAGCAGCACCAGGCGCTTGCCCGTCGCTTGCGCGTTCTGCAACAGCTCCAGCGCGCCCGCATGCACGCGGATCGTATGCTGAAGTCCGCGCGTCAGTGCCAGCACGTCCACGCCCAGTTCGGCTGACCAGTAATCGGCGCTGTACCACTGCAGCGTGCCTTCAAGCGCGCGAAAGCGCGGCCGCAGTTCCGCCTGTGCCTGCGCCGTGCTCAAGCCGCGGCGCTCGGCATAATGTCGCGGCAGGTATTCCTGCCAGAAGTAATTATCGAAATGCAGGTCGAGCAGCGTGCCGTCCATGTCCAGGAACACGTTGTCGATCGCGGCCCAAGCCACCTGCATGCGCGCCTTTTGCAACATGACCGGTATGATATACCGGCTTTTCCGCAAACCGGAGACTCACAGTGCGATTCGCCGACGCGCGCATGCTCGAACCGCTGCTCAACATTGCCGACAGCGCCGGCCGGCGCATTCTGGAAATCTACGCCACGGATTTCAGCGTGCAACAGAAAGCGGACCGTTCGCCGGTCACCGCCGCCGACCTGGCGGCGCAGGAAATCATCGTCAAAGGGCTGAAACAGCTCACGCCCGATCTGCCGGTGCTCTCGGAAGAATCCAGCCAGATTCCGTTTGCCGAGCGCCGCCGCTGGGACAGCTACTGGCTGGTGGATCCGCTCGACGGCACCAAGGAATTCATCAACCGCAACGGCGACTTCACCGTGAACATCGCGCTGGTGCAGCAACATGCGCCGGTGGCCGGCGTGGTGCACATCCCGGCGGAGAATCTCAGCTACTACGGCGTGGTCGGTGCCGGCGCCTGGCGCCGCCATGGCGCGGGCAAGCCCGAGCCGGTTCGCGTGCACCCGCTCTCCGGAGACCCGGTGCGCGTGGTCGCCAGCCGCTCGCACCGCGGCGAACTGCTGGACGGCTATCTCGCGAAACTCGGACCGCATGCGACCGTGTCGCGCGGCAGTGCCCTGAAATTCTGCCTGGTGGCGGAAGGTGCCGCTGACGTGTACCCGCGCCTTGGCCCGACCTCGGAATGGGACACGGCGGCCGGTCACGCCGTTCTGTTGGCGGCCGGCGGTCACGTGGTCAACGTCGACGGAACGGCGCTCAGCTACAACGCGAAGGAATCTCTGCTCAATCCCCATTTCATCGCGTACGCGGACCCAGCGCGCGACTGGCGGCAATACTTGTAGCAGCAGCCCTTGGCCGCGATTCTGCGTTTATCGCGATGTGGGCGTCAGTCCTGCAAAACGCACCCGGTCAATTTTTCACGCCCAGTAAGCCGTTGCGGAAATCATCCGGCAACTTCGGGCCGAGAAAAGCATTCAACAGCGCAGTGTGGAAATCCGCACCCGCGATCGTGCCCTTGAGCTCGGCGTTCCAGTGCACCTCGGTGCCCTGCCCCGGAATGTAATCCAGAGTGATGACATCGCCGCGTTTTGCCTGGCCAAAAAAGCCGACAAACTGGTCTATCTTGGCGCGCAGTTCCGCACTGATCTCGGGATTGTTGTCGTTGAAGCCTTCATCCCACGCATCCTTGAACTGACCTGGGGAGGCGGCGTAGATCATGTTCATCTGCACGCGATCCGGACCGGTCTGGGCCAGCACGGCTTCCACCGTATTGGCCTTCTCACGCAAATACAGCCCCCCCACATAGACCTTGACCTTGAACCAGGTCTTGGTGCGCAACGCAATGCCGTTCAGCACCAGAGTCTGCCCGCCCACCACGGCGGTATCCGGTATGTTGACGCCCGCGAGTGTCGCGGCCTGCACTCCCGTCAGTCCGCCCATCGCCAGCAGCAACAAACCCGCAAATAGCTTCCGCATGGTTGCACCTCACTCCATGTTTGAAGAACCAAGCCTAGCATTTCAGCCGGCCGGATGCGCACCCGCGCCTTTGAGATTGTGCGCAAAGAACGCCAAGGTGCGTTTCCAGGCATCGGCAGCGGCGGCTGGCCGGTAATTCCCGCCCGAGGGATTGGCAAAGGCATGGCCGGCGCCGGCGTATTCATGGATTTGGGCATCTACATGTGCGTGCTTGAGCGCCGCCTGAAAGGCACGCACGTCCGCCGGCGTGATGCCCTGGTCCTGCTCGCCGAAAAAGCCGAGCAACGGCATTTTCAGCTTGGACAGCGCGGCCACATCATCCACCGGCCGGCCGTAGTACATGACCGCGGCATTCAACTGGTCGGGCAGCATGAGCGCGGTCTGCAGCGACCAGCCGCCGCCGAAACACCAGCCGATGACGCCCACGCGCGGCGCATGCAGCTTGTCGTGCACATAGGCATACGCCTGACGCAGATTGCTGTTCGCTGCCGCGGTGTCGGCAAGCACGCCTTTCATGAGCTGCACCGCGGCTTCAGGCGTGGTGGCGGCGTGACCGCCGTACAGATCCACGGCGAGCGCGGTATAGCCTTCGCCTGCCAACTGGTCCGCCATGTCGCGGATGTTGTCGTTCAAGCCCCACCATTCATGAATCACGATGATGGCCGGCAGCGGGCCGTCGGCGTGCAGCGGCTCGGCCAGGTAACCGCGTACCGCCTGGCCGTTGACGTTGGCATACGCGACTTCGCGGTGCTGGATGGGCTGCACCGGCGTGGCACGGGTCGCGGGACTCGCGACCGGCGCATCGTGCATGTGCATCGCCTGCATGGCGAGCAGGTATTGCTGGTCGCTCATGGCCATGACCGCCGGCGCACACAGCAAACCTGACGCCAACAACCAGCCGCTCAACACTGAATGGGTACGCATGGATTCACTCCTGTTCAATGGCCACGATACACACACCCGGACGTACAGGTTTCGGCGATTACCACTTTCGACAGTTGCGGCAGCGATGGTTGCAACCGCTGCCAGATCCAGCGCGCCAGGATTTCGCTGGTGGGATTTTCCAGGCCGGGAATGTCATTGAGATAGCGGTGGTCAAGCTCCTCAAACACCGGCGTAAATGCCCGTTTGAGCTCGGCGAAATCCATGATCCAGCCGGTCCCGGCCTGGGGCTCACCGCGCACGTAAACCCTGACGCGGAATGAATGGCCGTGCAGGCGACCGCACTTGTGGCCGGCCGGCAGGTTCGGCAGCCGGTGGGCCGCCTCGATATGGAACAGCTTGAAAATTTCCATTGCCTGCGCCGAATCACCCACGACCCAAAGTGTAAGCCAGGCTCATTCTAGCCGCTCAGAAAGGAGATTCCGGGCCGTGGGCAATACGTGCACCGGCACGTGGCGGCGGGTCCACCCGGCCCCGCCTGCTACGCTGCCCCTTGCACCGACTGACTGCGAAACGTATGTTGAGCGGAATTCCCGTCACCGGCATCCTGGATACGGATTTCGCACTCATGACCAGCATTTCCAGCCAGGGAATCCGCGCCAAACTCGAACTATTGCGCATCGAGCACCGCGATCTCGACATGGCCATCGGCCGGCTGGCGGACGATCCGCACACCAACGAATTGCAGCTCAAGCGCCTCAAGAAGCGCAAGTTGCAGCTCAAGGACTACATCGCCAAGCTCGAGAGCCTGATGATTCCCGATCTGGATGCGTGAAGGATGCGTTTGCGCCGGTGCGCGTCCGGCTCTGGCGGCTAGCAGGTTGTTGAAAAAGACCCTCCCTGGTCTTTTTCAACTCGCTGCGGCGCGAAGTAAATTCGCGCCTTGCTCCAAAAATCAAACACTTGTGTGTTTGATTTTTGATGCGTCCCATCCCTGGGGCGCCTAGCAGGCTGCTTTTCAACAGCCTGCTAGTGACCTTCCAGCGAGTCGAGGGTCGCGGCCTGGTCATAGACCTTGGCATCAATGAATATGCGCACTACATCGCTGTCGAGCTTGCCCTGCTGCGCCTCGTCCTCAAGCACCCTGAAGGCCCGTTCTGAAGGCAGGGACTTCCGGTAAGGCCGGTCGGTGGCGGTGAGCGCGTCGTAAATGTCGGCCACCGTCATGAGTCGCGACGCCAGGGGGATGTCTGCCTCGGTGCGGCCACGCGGATAGCCGCTGCCGTCGAGCTTTTCGTGGTGCGCGCCCGCGATTTCGGGTATCGCGGCCAGCTCCTCCGGCCAGGGGATACGCCGCAGGAAATTGTAGGTATGCAGCACATGCGCTTCGATTTCGCGCCGCTCCTCGGCGCTCAGGCTGCCGCGCGGGATGGACAACACGCGTCGCTCTTCGGCGGTCAACAATGGCGTGCCCTCTTCGGTGAGGCTGTACTCGACCGCCTGCTTGAACGCCTTGCCGGACTTTTTCTTCGCGAGTTCCGGTTCGTTGGCTTCCTGGATGGCACCCCAGTAAGCGTCCAGGGCGGCAAGTTTGCTCTGCAGTTCCTGCTCGATGGCGCGCCGTTCCTGGCTTGAATCCATGCCGCCTCTCAGCATCACGAGTTGCTGCGCCAGTGCACGGCGCTTGAGACGCTCCGTTTCCACGCTGATGCGCGCCTGGATGGCTTGAAAATCCTCGGTAGTGAGCTTGTGGGACTTGACCAGCACGTTTTCACGCACGCCGATCTTGCCGAAATCGTGCAGCAGCGCGGCATAGCGCAGTTCGCGCAATTGGCGGTCATTGAAAGTCGCGCCGTTGAAGCGCGCTACACCGGAACGCGGCAGGGCTTGGGCCAAACCCGTGGTCATGCGCGCCACGCGGAAGGAATGCCCGTTGGTGACCGGGTCGCGTTGCTCAATCGCCGTGACCGCGGCAGTCACGAAACCCTCGAACATGTTCTCGACGGCCAGCAACAAGCGGGTGTTTTCCAGGGCGGCGGCGGCCTGGGTCGCGAACGCACGCAGCAGCGGCAGCAGCTGCGCATCGAAAGGCAGGATTTGCCGCGTCGCGTTCGCGGTGTCATCGAGCTTGCCCGCGGCCTCGCGCTTGCGGTTGATGAATTCGAGGGCGCCGATGACCGCGCCCTGCGGCGTACGCAGTGGCACGGCGTACAGCGAGACGCTGCGATAACTGAAGCGCCGATCGAAACTGTCGTTGAAGCGCCACGTCACGCCCGCCGGCGGCGCATAGGCGTCCGCGACATTGATCTCCTCGCCGCTCACGCTCACGTAACCGGCAATCGAGGAGCGGTTCAGGGGCAGGCGCTGTTCCTGGAACGTGAAATCCACCGATGCGTTCTGCGCGAGCCGCAGCACCAGTTCAGCGTCACCGCCGGTGGGCTTGTCAATCAGAAAGAGGCCGGCGGCGTCACAGCCCGCCAAGCTCCGCGCCCCGGTGAGAATCAATGCAAGCAACGCCTGCGGGTTGCGCTCGCCGGCGAGCGCCGCGCCCAGTTCGCCGAGCTCACGCCATTGCCGGCGCCCGTGTGCGCCCGCCGCCGCCAGATGCAGCGTGGCGGAAATGGCCGCCGTAGGCCACGATTTCGAAATGCCGGTCACGCCCGCCTTCGCAATGGATTGGTCGGCGACCATTGCCGCGTCCGCGGCGGCGGCCTGCCAATGTGCGAGGGTCGCCTCGGCGGAGAGCAGATTGGGACTGAGACACAGCACCGTACAGTTCTTGCCAGACAAATCAGCCGGTGTCTGGACCACGGCAACCTGCAGTCCCTCTTTCGACAGGGCGGCAAGCTGTTCGGAACTGAAATAGCCGGATGCGGCCGCGACCAGTGTCACAGGTGATTCTCCCCTCTCAACATTTCATCGGCCGGCAATCAGGCGCCGGCCGCAACCGCGCGCCGGGCGGTCATGAGCAACTCGTCCACCGGCACCGCGGCCACCAGCACGTCGGCCATGTCATCTTCGCCACCGGCGTCCGGCGCCAGCCAGTCGCGGCGCGGCGGCAGGCGCGCACCCAGTGCGCTGAAATCGAACAAGCGTGCATCGGCCAGATGCGACGGCACCACGTCGCGCAGCGCCGCAAAGATGGAATTTATGCGTTGCGGATGCAGGCGCTCCCACTCGGCCAGCATCGCTTTCACCGCCTTGCGCTGCAGGTGTTCCTGCGAGCCGCAGAGATTGCAGGGAATGATGGGGAATTCCCGCAGGGCACTGTACTTGGCGATGTCGCGCTCCTCGACATAGGCAAGCGGGCGGATGACCACGTGGCGGCCGTCATCGGACCGCAACTTGGGCGGCATGGCCTTGAGCTTGCCGGCGTAAAACAGGTTGAGGAAAAATGTCTCGACGATGTCGCCGCGATGATGCCCGAGCGCGATCTTCGTGATACCGTTGCGTGCCGCAAACGTGTACAGCGCGCCGCGTCGCAGGCGCGAGCACAGGCTGCAGGTGGTCTTGCCTTCCGGAATCACGCGCTTCACCACGCTGTAGGTGTCCTGCTCGAGGATATGGAACGGCACACCGATGCTCTTCAGATATTCCGGCAGCACGTGCTCGGGGAAACCCGGCTGCTTCTGATCCAGATTGACCGCCAAAATCTCGAACTCCACCGGCGCGCTCGCCTTGAGCTTGAGCAGGATATCGAGCAGCGTGTATGAATCCTTGCCGCCCGACAGGCACACCATGACGCGATCGCCGGCCTCGATCATGTTGAAATCCTGGATAGCCTGACCCACCTGCCGGCGCAGGCGTTTCTCCAGCTTGTTGACGTTCACGGGGCGTCTGGACATGGGGCAAATCCGCGTAAAAAAAGCGCGCCCATTCTAGCGGTTTTCGCCCGCCGGCCGCCGGTCGCGCTTCAATGCTCGGCGATAAACCGGATTTTGGTGCAGTGATCGAGGCGGTAGAAACGACGCAGCTCGCGCAGTCGCGCTGGATCCTTGGGGCCGGCGAAGCGTCGGGCCAGGCTCAGGCAGTAGCGCGCCGCATCGCGGGTGGCATCACGGTAACGCTCCAGCAGCGCGCCGCTCAAGCCTGAATCGAAGTGTGCACACTCGAACAGCAATTGATGCACGTCACCGGCTCCGAGCCCAGCCTGTCCGGCGCCAATGAGCGTGGTGAGCGCATACTTGTCCACCTCGGCCTGCAGTTCGAGTTCCACCGCACGCACGCCGCGGTCGTGTTGTGCGTTCCAGGCGAGATATAGAAAATGGCTCACGCCTTCCAGCACGGTCCAGAAGTCCTCGAGCGAACCGCCGGCCGCGAGCCGTTGCAGCACTTCGGGATCGAGGTACACCGACAGCTCCAGCGCTGCCGGCGATTCCCGCAACAAGAGTTTTTCCGGCAGCGGCCGGTAGCTTGCGCCCTCGAGTGCCTGCGCCACACGCGCATCGGTCAACAGGAAATCCTCGACGCGAAACGCCACGTCGAGCTCATAGAGCCGCGCCAGGTAATCCTGCAGCGTGCCGAGCGTCGTGCCGGGAGCCGCGGCGTGCATGCACTCAATGCGTGAAGCGGCTGCGTGCGCCCGCGGCCGGCTGCACGCCGAGTTCGCGCAGTTTGTCCGCCGCGCGGCGGCTGCCGGTACGCAACCACAACTCGTAGAGCCGCATCACATCGCGCTCGTCGAAAACCCGCGCCTGCTGTGCCACTTCGTTGAGCACGTCCACGAACTCGTCGAACTTGCGCGCGAGTTCCGCGAATACCGGACTTAGCACCGCCTCGCGCCGCGAGGCCGGCGGCATGTCCGCGAGCGTGCCGTAGGCGGTACCGCCCATGCGGCTGTAATAGTCCACGTCCACCGGACGGTGATTGAGGTAATCGCTGAAAAAGCCGGCGATGAACAGCGCCACGTCGCCCAGCCGCTGCAACAACTGCTGGCGCCGCTCCGGCGAGCCGGACTCGAAGGCCTCAGCCAGCATGCCCGCCAGCGGTTTCAACCGGTAACCGCCGTCGTGCGCGCATTCGTACAAGGCCTCGGTGCGCGCGAACTCCGTGGCCAGCCGCACCACGTACTGTTCAGTGTGCGCCTCGGCCGAGACTTGGCGGCGCTCGAGCGCGCCGCCGATCGACTGGCGGAACCAGTCTTCGAGATTTTCCACTGCAATGACTCGCTGGCTGCCCATGTTGTCTTGCTGCCTGTGTACCGCATTCACGCGGCCCTGATCTTTAGCCTAGCAGGCACGGGAAAAGTTGCACGCCCATCGGTCGGCGACAAACGGGTCGCATTGGCAGCGTGCGACCAGGAGTGCTGACAGCAGCTGCCGTGCTGACTCAGATTGAGAATCGGCAACTTGCACGCCATCATCCTGTGGCTGGCGAAAATTGGCCCGACGCGCAAATTACGCCACAGTTGAAAGCACGCATTGAGCGCCCAGGTTTTTCGCATGGCTGTTGGCAACGTTAGCGTTGTTAGCATGCAAGACGCGCATTCCTTTGGGCGGCGGCTACGGACCGTTGCCGGGTTTGTTCTTCAACTGACAGCTCGTGTTTGGTGCTTGCTGGAATGTTGGTTTGCCTTGTGGTCATAGCTGGCACGACATGAGTTACAGCAGTACAACCAGCAGGCGGATGCCACCTGGTACACCGGCTACGCATCGCTGGGGCCAGTGTTGCAACTTGTGCACGGAGGATTGTTGCGGCCAGCGATTGGCTGAACATGACCAACCCACTCAGGAACGGCATTTTGGCAGGCTTATAACGTACGTTATAATGCTGTCAGGAGGCCTATTTATGAAACTCAAAGTCACCACGATCGGCAATTCCGCCGGCGTCATACTGCCGAAGGAACTGCTGGCGCGCCTGCGCCTGGGAAAAGGCGACGCGCTTTACGCCACCGAACTGCCGGACGGCATCAAACTCACGCCCTTCGATTCCAAACTCGCCGAGCAAATGGAAGTGGCCGAACGCATCATGCGCAAGGACCGGAATCTACTGCGCAAACTCGCCGATAGCTGAAACCACGCATGATCGTCTGGCTGGAAAAGGCCCTGGCGCTTGCCATTCACGACCGCCAGCTTGCCGAGCATGGCGGCAGCGCGGGCGTGCGCGACGAAACACTATTGGAATACGCCCTCGCCCGGCCGCAGCAGCTTTTCGCTTACGGCGATCCCGCGCCTGATCTTGCCGAACTGGCGGCGAGCCTGGCTTTCGGCTTGGCCCGCAATCATCCCTTTGTGGACGGTAATAAGCGCACCGCTTACGTAGCGTATCGAACTTTCCTGGCGTTGAATAAAATCGAGCTGGTCGCGAGCGACGAAGAAAAATACCTGACCATGCTGGCGCTGGCCGAAGGCAAACTCAGCGAAAAGGATTTTTCAGCCTGGTTACATGCGCACATGCAGGCAAGCACACGCAATCAAGTACATGAAACGCGCCGCTCTTATAAGGCTAAACGGCTCCACCGAGACTTACCGCTTAAGAAAACACGCCGCTCCCGTCAACACAGCTAAAACTCCCGCTTGAAAACCAGGCTCATGCCGTGGCGCGCACCACCGAACGCATAAATGCCGACTGAGCCGGTCTGATCCAGGTAATAGGCAAACCCGAAGTAGGCGCCGCTGGAGTGCGCCGCGGAAAAATCCAGGCGCCCGTTCAGCGTGCCGGTGTCGGTTTCATGGCCGGAAATGTTCTGCCAGTACCCGCCGGCGGAAAACCGCCAGTGATCAATACGCAATGCCGGTCCCGCAGAGGCATAGCTGGTGTACCAGGTGGCATCCGCCTGTTGGTTCGCGCCGCTGTAACTCATGTCGTGCCAGGTATAACCGGCACGCACATCCACGCTCCAGTAATTGCCCAACTCGGGTTGTGCGGTGAAAAACAATCCGAAAAACGGGCCGTAGCCGTCGCCCAGAGGATTGAGCGTCGCGTTGTCGATGCCGGCAGTCATATAACCGCCCTGCAGGCCGAAACCCACTTCCGGCGCCACCGGTTGTACAAAGGTGATGCCGTAGCGGCCGATGTCTGCCTGATGATTGCCGTTGCTGTAGGCGAAATCCGTGCGATAGCTGCCGAGATCCACCGCCGCACTCATGCCCGGCGCGTAAATATCGTTATCGTCGGCCTGCGCGCACTGCCACCCGGTCAACGCCATCAACGTCAGCAAGACAAGCAGGAATCCCCGTGTTCGATGCATGTGTGATTCACCCAAATCTCAGTTTGAGCGTAAGGATGACAGCCGCAAAAATCAATGTCACGGCATTGGCAAGCGTCACCACCAAGTCGTGGATCAGCAGACCATACACCAGCCACAGCGCGATGCCTACCGTATACGCCACGTACATGCCGAGTGAAATGCCGCGCGTGTCGCGCGTCTTGAATGAGCGCCATACCTGCGGCAACAGGGAAAGCGTGGTAAGCGCTGCCGCGGTGAGACCGATGATGCGCGGGATGTTCACGCGGCCTCGCGCTCGTAGTCATCCGGCGAAGTTTGATCGTGGCCGGCCGGCGTGCGCAACGCGCGCAGTATCACCGTCAACACAATCACCACGGCGATGTTGATGATCACGGAATACAACGCGGCGTAGCCCGGCACTGTGAGCGCGCCCAGGTGCAGCGGATAAATCGAAGTCTTGAAGTTCTGCGCCGCCACCATGGCGGTGCCCACGGCCATACCGCAAACCCAGCCGATGACCAGCGCCCAGCGGTGCAGCCAGCGCGTGTAAAGCCCGATGACCACGGACGGCAGCGTCTGGATGATCCACACGCCACCCAGTAACTGCAACTGGATGGCGTACGACTCGGGCAGAAAGATGATGAAGGCCAGCGCGCCGAGCTTCACGATCAGCGACACGAGTTTCGAGGTCTTGGCTTCCTGTTCCGGCGTCGCGCCCGGCTTGAGGTATTCCTTGTAGATGTTGCGCGTGAACAGGTTCGATGCGGCGATGGACATGATCGCGGCCGGTACCAGCGCGCCGATGGCGATGGCCGCGAAACCCACGCCCGCGAACCACGCCGGGAAAGAATGCAGCAGCAGCGCCGGCACCGCGAACGTCGTCCCGTACTGCTTGAACCAGCCGGCATACGCCGGATCGTGTTGTACGCCCGCGGCGTAAGCCATGTAGCCCAAAAACGCGATCAATGCCAACACCAGTGAATACGCTGGCAACAGCGACATGTTGCGTTTGATGGTGCGGCGGCCGTTCGCGCTCAGCACGCCGGTGACGCAGTGCGGATACAGGAACAGCGCGAGCGCCGAGCCGAGCGCCAGCGTGGCATAGGCGCTGTAGCTGCCGAGATTGCCGCCGGCCGGCGGTTTCAGGAACAACTTGGCTTCGGGGATGGCCGCGAAGATGTGGCCGTAGCCGCCGAGCTGCATGGGAATGATGATCACGGCGGCGATGATGACGATATATATAAGCAGGTCTTTCACCACCGCGATCAGCGCCGGCGCGCGCAGGCCGCTGGTGTAGGTGAAGGCCGCGAGTATCGCGAACGCGATGATGAGCGGCACGTCGCCAATCAGCCCGCTGCCGGTAAAGCCCATGGCCGCGATCACCACCTGAATGCCGACAAGCTGCAGCGCGATGTACGGCATGGTGGCGAGGATCCCGGTGATCGCCACCACCAGCGCCAGCAGGCCGCTGTCGTAACGGCCGCGCACGAAATCCGATGCGGTCACGTAGCCGTGCGTGCGCGCGACCGACCACAGGCGCGGAAACACCACGTACACGAACGGATACACCATGAGCGTGTACGGCAACGCGAAAAAGCCGATGGCGCCCGCGCCGAATACCAGCGCCGGTACCGCCACGAAGGTATAAGCGGTGTAGAGATCGCCGCCGAGCAGAAACCAGGTCACCACCGTGCCGAAGCGCCGTCCCGCCAGGCCCCACTCGTTCAGGTGATTGAGATTGCCGCGCCGCCAGCGTGCGGCCACGAACCCCAGCACCGTCACCAGGGCAAACAGCAGCACAAACACCGTGAGCGCAGGCCAGTTCATGTGCGGTTCCGATTGATGATATTCAGACTTTGGCCAGATACGCCACGGCGGTGACGATCGCCGTCGCGATGATCCACACGAACTGGAACCAGTAGAAGAACGGGATGCCGAAGACCGCCGGCTGCGCGTGGTTGTACAGCCCGACCCACAACACCGGCACGTACGGTATTGCGAACAAACCCACAATCCAGCAGGCGCGTTTCCAGCGGCACATCGCGTTACCCTCGCCTTGTCGCCATCAAGTCAAAATAACGGGCCGTTCGCATCTTGACAAGGGCAAGAACTGTGCGGGGCCGGAACTCACCGCGGCCGGCGTGCTCACCGACATTCGCAAAGCCGCGCACCGATTGCGTCGGAGCTAAGCCTGGAAGCGGAACTCCGGGCCACGATGGATTTCTGAGGCCGAGCTCAGTCACCGCTGCCCGTCCCTGCGGAAGGCGGGGCAGTCCTGCCCGGCATCGAGGTCATCCCGGGTGCCGGCGTTGTCATGCGTCCGTGTACGGCATGCGAATGGGGATGCCCCTCGTCCGCATGCATGTCCGTATCCTCACCCGGCGGCAGCTTGGCAACGGTGGCCTTGTACTGTTCGGGGGTCATGCCGGGAAGTTTCCCCATGAAGGCCACCATGCTCCAGATCGTCGCGTCATCATGACTCTGGCCCCAGGCTGGCATCGCGCTCATTTTGATGCCGTGCTTGATCGTCCAGAACGCGACCCTGGGATCGAAATGCTCCTGCGAGAGATTCGGCGGCTGCGGGTACATGCCCTCGCGCAGCTCGGAATTCCCGATACCGGGTTCGAGATGGCACTGGGCACACATCGCCGCGTACTGCCTGCCGCCCTTCAGAATCAGTTGCGGGTCGTCGAGGTTTGGCACCTGGATGTCGTCCGCGCGCGCCCGGATCGAGCGATCGCGCAGGATTTGCAGCACCCTGTATGTGACCCGCAAATGGTGATCGTCGGCGCCTATGTTGTAAATGCCGGACCAGACAAAAAGGCCAAGGCCAATTACGATCGCGGCCAAGACGCCGACGCCGACCAGAACATGTTCGGTATGTCTTTTCACGGAATGCTCCTTTTTCAGAACCAGACGCGCAAGCCCGCGACCCATTGCCGATCGTCGGGGCGCTCACCGCGCGCACGCACGAAATCAGCAGTTTTGCCGAAACGCTCGCGCCAGACGATGCCCAGGTATGGCGCAAACTTGCGACTGAATTCGTAGCGCAGCCTGAAGCCAAGAGAGACATCGCTCAGGCCGCTGCCGATTTGGCGCGCGGCATCGTCGCGCCCGTAGAAATTCGCCTCCAGTTCGGGCTCCAGAATCAAACGCTGCGTAAAGAGCAACTCATAACGCAGCTTGGCGCGCGCCGCCGTGCGCCCGCCGGGGCCGAGGTAGCCCGTGAGTTCAACGTCGAAGAAGTACGGCGCGAGCCCCTGAATGCCAAAGGCCGCCCAGTTGCGCGCCGGCCCACCGCCGAAGTCGTGACGCACGCCGGCCTGGAAGTCGAAGTATGGACTGAACGCGCGATCGTAGAAGGTGCTCAGATTGGCGTCCTCGGTATGACCGCCGCTGCGGGTGCCTTCGGTTTTGAGCCACAGCTTCCGGTAATCGCCGCCGAACCACGCCTGCGCATCCCAGGCGCGGGCATCGGAACTCGCGCCGAGGCCGGACTGGTATTCGAGTTGATCGAGCAGCACCTGCCGGTGGAGTTTCGTGTCCGCCATCGTGAATCGTTCTTGGGGCGGCGACGGAACACCGGTCGTGTGGCCGCGGGCATCGGCGAAAGCCGGCGTCGAATAGACCGCCGGGTCCGTGGCGCCGGGCGGCGGCATCACCAGCACTTCGCGGAACATGCCCGCTTCCATGTGATAGAGCAGATGACAGTGCAGCGCCCAGCCACCGGGAGCATCCGCCGTGACCAGCACGCTCAGCGTTTCGCCGGGTTGCACGTTGACGGTATGCAGCAGCGGATTGTGTACCCCATGGTCGTTCTGCAGTTCCATGAACATGCCGTGCAGATGAATCGGATGATTCATCATGGTGTCGTTGATCATCACGATGCGCACACGCTCGCCGAAATGCATCTTGAGCGGCACCGACTCGGCGTACTTCTTGCCGTTGAACGACCACATGTAACGTTCCATGTTGCCGGTGAGATGCAGCACGATGGTGCGGTCGGGCGCCGGGTCGGGATGCGGCTTCAGACTTTCGAGATCGGCATAGGCAAGATCCACGCGCCCGTTGCCACGCAGGCCGTTGCCGGGATCGTCGAGACGGCTCATGGGTGCCTCGGCAATATGCGCGACGCCCACGCCGGGGTACACGGGTGGCGCGTACGCCGGTGTCGCGGCCGTGGCCGACGCAGCCGGCAATGTCATGGCGTGCATCATGCCGGCCATCTCAGACATATCCGATGCCGGCCTCTTTTCCTTACTACCTGCGGCCGCGGGTAGATTCGAGTGAGGGGCGTGCGAGACCTGCGCCGGGGGCGTTGTGTTTGTACTTTTCATGCTCATGGCGTGCTCCGGCATGGGCATGTCTTCGATTGCCGGCTGACTTGCGGTCGGCTCGGCCTCGCGCCTCTCCATCTTCATGCCCGGCATGTTGTCCATACCCTGCATGCCGCTCATGTTCATGCCCATATCACGCATAGTGAGCAACGGGCGCGGATCCATCGGCGGCACCGCCGCCACCATCCCCGCGTGCGGGGCGAGCGTGCCGCGCGCGTAGCCGGAACGATCCATGCTCTGGACGAAGATCGTGTAGGCACGGCCGTCCTTCGGCGTCACGATCACGTCGTAGGTTTCGGCGATTGCCATGCGCAACTCATCCACCGTGACCGGCTTGACGTCCTGTCCGTCCACCTGCACCACAGTCATCTGGAGCCCCGGCACGCGCACGTCGAAGTACGTCATCGAGGAGGCGTTGATCAGGCGCAGACGCACGCGCTGGCCAGGCGTGTAGAGCGCGGTCCAGTTTTGCGCATCCGTCTTGCCGTTCATCAGATAGGTATAGGTCGCGCCGGTTACATCGCTGAGGTCGGTCGGGCTCATGCGCATCCGCCCCCACGTCAGGCGATCGGAGAGCGTCGCGCCGAGCCCCTTGGCGGCGATGTCGTGGAAAAACTCCGGCACGGTGCGCTGCGCGTAGTTGTAGTAATCGGGCTGGCTCTTGAGGTTCGCCATGATTTGCCCGGGCGACTCATCGCTCCAATCTGAAAGCACCACGGCATAGTCACGCTGGTAGTGAAAGGGTGGAAGTTCTTGCGGAGTAATCTCGATAGCGCCGTAAAACCCTTCCTGCTCCTGGCCGCCGCTGTGACTGTGGTACCAGTAGGTGCCGGCCTGCTTGACCGTGAAGCGGTAGGTAAAGGTCATACCGGGCGCGATGCCCATGAAGCTGATGCCCGGCACCCCGTCCATGTCTGCCGGCAAAAGGATGCCATGCCAGTGGATCGAGGTTGGCACCTTGAGCTTGTTGGTCACGTGGATGATTACGTGCTCGCCTTCGTGCCAGTTCAGCGTCGGGCCGGGCAACACGCCGTTGACGGTAACGGCCGTCGTCGGCGTGCCCGTGATGTTGATCGGCGTGCGCGCGATGGTCAGATCGTAGGTTCTGGCGGACGCGGGCTGCATGCCCACGGCGAGTATCAGAGCTGCAAACAGGGTGAGCGGCGCACCAAGTGGCGCCTTGCGAGAGACGGAAAACATGAAACACCTCCGGCATCGTGCCGGACGCACATGGGACGCCCGGTTGGACGATTCCCCGCGCCCCTGCGGGTGCGGGCGTTTATCGGTTGCGGGAGGTCAGCGCCTCGGGGGCGGAGTGTCGGTAGGTTCGAGCCATTGGAGGACAGGTGAGACGGGAAGTCCGCGAGCATAACTCCGGTCCTGCGGCGCGCGCGTGGGAATCAGAGGGGCCGCGGAAATCGCCGGGGCCGTGCAGACGCCACCACAGCAGACCGACAGGTCCTGCCCGTGCCCACACGTACCGTGCGTGTCGCAACGGGCGTCGTATATTTGCGCCGCCTCGGCTTGACAGCATTGCGCCAACGCGCTCACCGGGCCGGCAGATACAAAGGTCAACGCCGCTACCAGGCTCAGGGCAAACAGCAGACGGAAGCGGTTGCGCGCATTCATGAAGCGGATTATAGACACGCCACCCACGTGGCCGCTACGCCCCCCCTTCGGACTGTACGCACAGCGGGAAACCATGGTGCGCCTCTGGACGGACCGCTATCAGCCCGTGCCGCTGTCCATCGCCGGCCCCGGCGCGGGACCGGAGCCGACCGCCGCCGGCGTGCTCACGGATATTCTCAAGGCAGCGCGGGAATTGCTGCATTCCCGGTAACGGGCAAGAATGGAGCAATTTAGAACCAATGTCCCATCCCCCTTTGAAAAAGGGGGGTGAGGCGCGAAGCGCTGAACGGGTGGCCATGGGCTCATCGCGAAGCGATGTGCGGGAGACCAGGGACGGTCTCCCTGGACCTGAACACGATGCAGGATGGCAGAGTGTGCAGGGCCACCCTGGGCGTTCGGACCGAGCAGGATTGCGAAGTCCGAACGAAGGGGGATTTTCAGATCAAATCCTCCCTCACCCTCCTTTTTCAAAGGAGGGAATAGAAAGGTTCTCCTCTGCTCTGGACTACGCGCGCAGCTTGCCTCGCATGCGATGTAGTTATCGTGGCAGGCGGCTCAGTGATCAACCCGGCCGCTCTCACAATCCAAGCTTGCTAAGCTAGGCCGTCGCACGCGTGGAGACTGCCATGAGCTTCCTGCCACAGGTACTGGTGTTCCTCATCGCCGCGTGCATCGCGGTTCCGCTGTCGCGCAAATCCGGCTTCGGCTCGGTGCTCGGCTATCTGATTGCCGGCGTGGTCATCGGTCCCTGGGGACTGAAGCTCATCACCGGCGTGGATGCGCTGCTGAATTTTTCCGAGATCGGCGTGGTGCTGCTGCTGTTCATCATCGGGCTGGAGCTGCAACCTTCACGTCTGTGGGCGCTGCGCCGCACCGTATTCGGTATGGGTGCGGTGCAGGTCGTGGTCAGCACCATCATCCTGGCGCTCGGCGCGCGCGCCCTCGGTCTCGACTGGATCACGGCGCTGGTGGTGGGCTTCGGGCTGGCCCTGTCGTCCACCGCCTTCGTGCTGCAGATGCTGGGAGAGAAGAAACAACTCACCACGCAACACGGCCGCGCGGCGTTCGGCATTCTGCTGTTCCAGGACATCGCGGCGATTCCGGTACTGGCGCTGCTCAAGGTGGTGCACGGCGGTGCGCCCATTCACGAAGCGCATTTCCTGCGCTCCGTCATCATCATCGTGGTGGTGATGGCCGCGCTGATCTTTGGCGGGCGCTACGTTCTCAAACCCGTATTCCGCTTCGTGATGCGCTTCGGCAATCCGGAAATCTTCACCGCCGCCGCGCTGCTGATCGTGATCGGTGCCGCGCTCATCGCCAACGCTGTCGGCTTGTCCATGGGCCTGGGCGCCTTCATCGCCGGCGTGCTGCTCGCGGACTCCAGTTACCGCCACGAGCTGGAAGCCAACATCGAACCCTTCAAGGGTCTGCTATTGGGATTGTTCTTTTTGGCAGTGGGCATGTCGGTGAACCTGGGACTACTCGCAACCATTCCGCTCATCGTCATCGGCGTGACCGCCGGCATGCTGATCATCAAGGGCGCGGTGCTTTACGGTATGGGGCGGCTATATCAACTGCCGCGTACCGCGTCACGCAACCTGGCCTTCACCCTGCCGCTGGGAGGCGAATTCGCCTTCGTGATTTTCAACAGCGCCGCCGGCTACCGGATTTTCAGCCAGCCGCTCACCGACCTGCTGAATCTCGCCGTGACGCTCTCGATGGCGGCCACGCCCTTCCTGGTACTGTTCGATGAAAAAGTCATGGCGCGCCTAGATGCGAAAAAGGCGCCGCCGCCGTTTGACCGCATTGACGAGCCCGGCAATCCGGTGGTAATCGCGGGCTTCGGCCGCTTCGGCCAGATCGTGGGCCGCGTGCTGCGTCTCAAGAAAATCACGTTCACCGCGCTGGATGCAAACCTCGAGGACGTGGACGACCTGCGCCGTTACGGCAACAAGGTGTACTACGGTGATGCCTCGCGCCTGGAGCTGCTGCGCGCGGCGCACGTCGAACAGGCCAAGGTATTCGTGCTCGCCATAGACGACGTAGCGGCTTCGGTGCGCACGGCCGAGACGGTGCGCAAGAATTTCCCGCTCGTCCCGGTGTACGCCCGCGCCCGCAACCGTTACCACGCGCATCTGCTCACGGAACTGGGCGTGAAGGCGATCGTGCGCGAGACCCTGTATTCGAGCCTGAAACTCACCGAAGCTGTGCTAGAAGGTCTGGGTGAACCGGCGCACGCAACCCGCGCGCTGCTGGACAAGTTCCAGCACTACGATGAGGAGCTGCTGCAGCGCCAGTACGCCGTGTTCCACGACGAAGCCAAATACATACAAACCACCAAGGAAGCCGCCGAGGAACTCCGGCGCCTGTTCGCGGAGGACAGCCGGAGTGAACCGGCCGGCAAGCCCACGACTTAACGGAAGGTTTACTCTGCGGGAATCAACCAGCGGACCAAGAACTTATCTCAAAATCCGTTCGCCCTGAGCGTAGCGCCGCAGGCGCGGAGTCGAAGGGGGTAGATTCTGCTGCAATAACGATGTTTCGACTTCGCTTTGCGCAGCCGGTCCTGAGCGAAGCCGAAGGGCTCAACATGATCGAATTGCAAATTTTGAGACTGCTTCTAATAACTCAGCTTCGGATGCCAATCCGTCCCGCGGCCTTCGGGTGTGGCATCAAGCAGATTCCACAGCGGCCAGATGAAGTCCACGTGCCGCGGCGACTGGCCTTTGTCGCTGGGCGCAAACATCAATTCCGAATTCCAGAAATGGTGAATGGCATTGCCGCGCTTGCGGAACACGTTGAGCGCGGGCCATTGCTTGCCGTCGGAGCTTTCACCGAAATAATCGCGGTTGTAACTGTTGTTGGCGGATGACAGCAAACGCAGCCGCCGCCAGCCGCGTTCCTGTGCAAAGTTGAGAATACGCGGCAATGGCGATTTCGCCACCACCGCCAGATTCACCCGTTGCATGATGTGATGCGCATTGCCCTCGAGCGCATCCAGCATCGAGGTGCACATGGGACAGGGCCGCTCCATAGCCGGACCGTACATGTAGTTGTAAATCACCAGCGTATCCTTGCCGGGCGAGAACAATTCGGATAGCCGCACCCGCCGCACACCCATGATCTCGTCCACACCCTCGAACACATAGTCCTCGGGGACTTTGCCGCCCAGTGGCAGCTTGCGACGTTGCGCCGCTACTGCCTCGGTATGCCGTCGCAGCGCCATCTCCTCCTTCAGCAGCTTGTCACGCGCCTTGCGATAGGCACTATTCTCGCCTGGGAAGCGCGAGGCGTGCAGCGTTTTTGCTACTTTGCGCTTACGGCTGGCAGATTTTTTCTTGCGAGTGAAGTTAGGCATAAAAATCTCCCTCTTGAAGAGGTTAATCACAATTCAGTTAATGGGTTCCTTTACAACGTCCCATTCTCTCTTGAATACTTGTCGCGATAAAGCAACCAATTTCTGATGCGTATCTACAAATTCTTGATCTTTTTCTCTTCCTTGCTCAAGAGAAGAAATCATCATACGAATAAGCTCTTCAAGCTGCTTGTGATCGTTCTCTTTTGCATTAAGCATCAATTTAATCTTGTATTCTAAAAGGGTGAGACGTAGATACTCCTGGTCCGTTCTATCTTCAAAACCTGCTGTGTAGTAATGGCGGGACCTACTCAGAAGCTCAGCCAGCAAATCCCGTAAGTTATTTATCCATACTTGCCTCATAGGAGCGATGATCTGTTTATTCGCAACTCCCAGAGATAGCTGGATTTGACGTTTTGCGATACGCAGAGATACGAGTGGGCCAATGAAAACAGCCAGAACTGCAATAATAAGTGACAAGATAGAGATCATTTTATCCATCTACTTGTGCCCTAGAATCATGGATGGCAAAGACTACTGTACTTCAAGCAATGATCATTCTTTCAGCAATCCGATAATGCAAAGCAATGTTACGGATGTTGTTCCACCGACATACGCCGCAAAAGCGAATTGCGTAGTGCCCATTCCGTCTCGGGCGCAACTTTCTGCATGAACTTCACTTCCTCTGCCACTTGCACCGCCACGGGTACGCCATCGCGGTAGAGCACGCGGTTTTCACCCTGCACCGGCACGCGCGCACCGGGCGTGACGATGCCCACAAGATTGAGCGGATCGGCGGCGGACACCGAAACCAGTTCGCCGGTCTTTTCGTGTCGGCGGGTTTCGCGCAATGCGCCCACCGCTTCCGGCAGGGCAAACTGCTCACCAGAGAAGCCATCCACGAAACGCCCGCCACGCACTTCGCCGCGGGCTTCGAGTCTTCTATATATATAGAGCAGCTCCCGCCAGGGCGGCAGGTTGTTCTCGCGCTCCAGCACTTTGCGGAACACCACGCCATAGCGGCGCAGCAGCACTACGGCGAGATGCGTGAGCGCGTCGCCGTCGGCAGGCGCATCGCCCGTCACGGTGCGCGGCGGCATAAGCGACCAGCGGCCCGCTTCATTTACTCCTGGCGGCGCGCCGCGCCGCAAGCGGTAGCGGAAGGAGCGCGCGAGCGGCGCACGCTTGGCGGTGGGCGTGATAAGCGCGCGCAAACCGGCGAAGCTGTCGGCAGTCGCAAGACCGCAGGTCGCGAGTTCCGCCAGCGCCGCTTCGAGTTGCGTGCGCAGCAGTCCGGTTTCCTGCACCAGATCGGCAAAGAACAAAGCGCCGTGATGCCTGAGCGCGTCGCGCACCGTACGCGCGCCGTGGGAGAGATTGAACGCGCCCTCGTCCGGTGAACCAGCAAGCGCGCGCCAATGGGGCAAGGCTTCGCGCGAGACAAAGGCGATGGGCGTATTGCGCACTGGGCCGGCATGGCGCTCGCCGTCTGCATTGTGCGATCGGTTGAGTCTCAGCCAGGCTACCGCACCGCCGGCACAAAGCTGATCCAGCAGATAAGGTGCGTAGTCGTTGACGCGCGCGCGCAGGATGTCCGCCTCCCAGGCAGCGGCGGGCGCCGAGAAGCCTTCCAGTTGTTCCAGCGCCGCGGCCAGCGCAGCGCTGCCTTCGGCGCGCTCGCCCGCAACGCCCTGCCACTCAAACAGGAAACGCAGGTAATCGGCCGGCGTCACCGGCTCGATTTCGTTGCGCAGGCGCTTGAGCGTGTACTGATGGATACGCGCGAGCAGCCGGCGCTCGCACCATTCAGACTCAACTTCTTTCTTTTTGCCCAAGATGCTGGGCGAAGCCGACGTGCGCTGAGAATTATTACCCCCCTCACCCTCGCCCTCTCCCCCAAAAGGGGGCGAGGGGGGCAAACTCGTGGGAGTGAAGCGGCCGCGCATGATGGAGCCTTCCGCTTCCAACGTCAGCAGCGCCGGTTCGATTTCATTTTCGGGAAGCCGGAACAATTCCGTAAGTGCAGCAACGGTCACTTGACCGGAGGCTTCCAGACGGCTGCGCAGGAGTTCGCGCAGTGCGTCCTCTTGCGATAAAGGTTCTCCATCCGGTTCTGCGACCGGCTCGATCACTGGATCGAGTATCGCCTCGGGATAAATCGTGAGCAGTTCATGCAAGCGTTCAGCGGCGACCCACAGAATTTTGTAGGAGTGGCGGTCTCCGCCACGATTCAGCCCCATCGCGGTCGGGACGACCGCTCCCACCTCGGCAGCGGTATCCGTTGATTCAAATCCCTGGACCCCCGCTTTCGCGGGGGTGACTACTGGATTAGGGCTGGCGACTTTTTGCCAGAATCGCGTGGCACGCTTTGCAGTGACCAACTCATCGAAAAGACCCGACCAAGCTGGATTACGTTTGCCTTCCTCTTCGGTGAGAAAGCCAAGGATTGTCAGGGCATCGTGCAATTCGTCGGCATCGCGCGCTTCGGGCCAGACTTCGGCGCGCACCCGCGCGATAGCGTCGGGGTCGAGTGCCGCCAGCGCGCCGGCGTCTTCCAGACTCGAGATGCCGCGCGATTGCACTGCGAGCGTGCGCCGCTCCTCGGCCGGCGCGTCGTCAAGAAAGGCATACGGCCGAGCCGAGAGGATTTCCTGGGCCAGCGGTGAGGGTGCGGCCAGATCGCGCGCCACCACTTTCAGTTCGCCGGATTCCAGACGCCGAAGCAAAGCGAGGAACCCGTCCGCATCCATGACCTCGTGCAGACAATCGTGGAGCGTCTGCTTTACCAGGGGGTGGTCCGGAATCTCGATGGCGCCGGTGAGATTCTCGGCACAGGCAAGCTGGTCGGGAAACACCACTGCCACCAGGTCCTGAGCGTCGGCGCGCTGGAACGCCGGCGGCGCACGCCGGCCGTTGCGGTTGCGGCGCACGGCGAGGGCGGTGCTCGTCACCCAGCGCCAGCGCGTGCCGAACATGGGCGCGTTCAGCACCGCCTGTTGCAACACATCCAAAGCGCTGGCGGAGTTCAGATAACGCGCCGGCTCTTCCAGCGAGAAACTGTGGGTGGGACCGAGCGATAGAACGATACTGTCTTCCAGTGCCGCGGCCTGAAGCTCGAAGTTGAACTTGCGGCAGAAGCGCTTGCGCAGCGCCAAGCCCCAGGCACGGTTGATGCACGCGCCGAAGGGCGAATGAATCACGAAGTGCTGATCGCCGGCCTCATCGAAGAAACGCTCGAATACTACTTGGTTTTGGGTAGGCAACGTGCCAAGTGCGGCGCGTGCGGCGGCAAGATACGCGGCGAGTTGCTGCGCGGCGACCGCATCCAATTGCAGTTCTGCGCACAACCATCGCTCCAGCTTCGCCTTCGGTTCGGATACGCCTCCCTCGGCCATAAAATCCCCCCATGCCCCCCTTTGCAAAGGGGGGAGCGCACCGCCGGTGCTTGCGGCCTGATGAGTCGGCTGCCCACTCACCCCCCTTTGTGAAGGGGGAAGCGCGTGTGACGCGCAGGGGGATTTTTCACGATTGTCCATTGCACCCGATGCGCAAAGTAGACCATCCGCCTTCTCGCGCAAACGCGATACCGCCTGTGACAATTCCAGTGTGCGCGCCGGTGCCTCACCGAACCAGAACGGAATGTTGGGTGGTTGGCCTTTGGCGTCTTCCACCAAGACGCGGCCGGTTTCGACCTTGAGGATGCGATAGCTGGTATTGCCCAACTGGAAGATGTCGCCGGGAATGGACTCGAAGGCGAAGTCCTCGTTGAGCGAGCCGACGCGCAGGCCCGCGGGAGACAGGATCACTTCGTAGTCGAACTGATCGGGAATCGCGCCGCCGTTGGTGACCGCCACGAGTTTGGCGCCGCGCCGGCCGCGCAATTTGCCGTTGACCGCGTCGCGGTGCAGATACGCGCTCCTTCGACCGCGGCGCGTGGCATAACCTTCGGCCAGCATCCTGACGACTTCGGTATAGTCCGCGCGGCTCAGATTCCGGTACGGCCAGGCGCGGCGGTAAAGCTCAAACAGCTCCGCTTCATTCCATTCGCGACAAGCGACTTCGCCGACAATCTGCTGCGCCAATACGTCGAACGGGGCTTCCTTTACGTGCAATGCGTCGAGTTCCCCGCGGCGCACCGCATCCAGAAGTGCGGCGCATTCCACCAGATCGTCGCGCGACAGCGGGAACAGCCGGCCCTCGGGCAGCGCGCCGAGCGCATGACCGGAGCGGCCCACGCGCTGCAAGAACGTACCGATGCTGCGCGGCGAGCCGAGCTGGCACACCAGGTCCACGTCGCCGATATCGAGACCGAGTTCGAGCGAAGCGGTCGCCACCAGCGCCTTCAGTTCGCCGCGCTTCAGGCGCTGCTCGGCATCGAGGCGATGGGCGCGCGCCAGGCTGCCATGATGCGAGGTGACGTGCTCCTCGCCGATGCGCTCGGCCAGATGCCGTGCTACGCGCTCCGCCTGCCGCCGGTTGTTGGCGAACACCAGCGTAGTGCGATGCGCGTTGATCAATTCTGCCAGCCGGTCGTAGATTTCCGCCCAGACTTCGTTGGCCATCACCGGCGCGAGGGGCGAGCGCGGCAATTCCAGATGCAGCCGCCGTTCGCGCACGTGACCTGTATTGATGATGTTGCACGCCTCGCCACCCGTCAGAAAGCGCGCGACCTCTTCAATGGGCTTTTGCGTCGCCGACAGACCGATGCGCACCGGTGCCTGCGGCGTGAGCGCAGACAATCTTTCCAGCGATAGCGCGAGATGCGCGCCGCGCTTGTTGCCGGCGAGCGCGTGGATTTCATCCACGATCACGCTTTTGACCGTGGACAGGGTGCGCCGGCCGGAATCGGAAGTCAGCAGGATGTACAACGACTCGGGGGTGGTCACCAGGATGTGCGGCGGCTCGCGACGCATGCGTTCGCGTTCCGCCTGCGGCGTATCTCCGGTGCGCACCAGCGCGCGGATTTCTATGTCAGGGAGATTCTGCGCGCGCAGTTGTTCACGGATGCCTTCCAGCGGCTGCTGCAGATTCTTGTGGATGTCGTTTGAGAGCGCCTTGAGCGGCGACACGTACAACACATGACATTCATTCTTGAGACCGTGTTCCAGACCTTCGCAAACCAGCGCATCAATGGCGGCCAGGAACGCCGCGAGCGTCTTGCCGGAGCCGGTGGGCGCGGCAATGAGGGTGTGTTGGCCGGCACGAATTGCCGGCCAGGCATCGGCCTGCGCCGGTGTAGGCGCGGCGAAGCTTTGGCGGAACCATGACGCAGTGGCGGGATGGAAGTATTCGAGGCTCATGAATCGGGTTTAATATCGGTGCTCTATTCGCAATTATCCGGAGGCATTATGCGCTGCGCCATGATTGTATGCGGACTGCTGGCCATGGGGATCGGAACGGCTGCGAACGCCGAGGCTGCGTGGACAATCTCGGCGCAGCGGCCCTGCACCGGCCTGACGGCCGGCTGGGCCAAACCGCTTTCCGAATTGAACACATTCGTGGGACCCCAATGGCGGGCCGCGCTCGGGCCGGTCAAAGACGCAGGGCTGGTGCTGGTGTTCGTCGCCTCCTGCCCCGATTCCAGCTACGCGGGCAAAGCCACCGGGTCGTTCAACGCGGCCTTCGTGCTGGTACCGGTGGAACCGGTGGTCCTCGATGCCAGCGCGCCGATGCCCGCGAACGCCCATTGGATCGCGGTACTGGCAGCCGCCGGGAAACCGGGTACACCGGTGATGCGGTTGTTCCAAAGCCATGGCATCCCCGTGGCCCGGGCGCAAGTGTCGCTAACTCTGCATGCTCTCGCCAAAGGCAAGCATGCCAAAAGCGTGCTGCGTTTTGCACGCGGCACACTGAGCGTCGATGCCGAGTGGCAGCCGGTGACCACGCCAATGAACATCAGCGACACCACTGCAGTGCGTGTATCTCCGCCGGGCATGTTGTTCAACGGCCCCGAATCCTCAACGCGTTACGCCGAAGGCAAGGCGTACAATCGCAGCACGGGCGCAACGTGGCTGACGAAATTCGGCCTCAGGGGTAACCCGCTGTTCGTGACGCTGGATACGAATTTCACCTGGAACTTCGCCTTTCAGCCCGTGCCGCATCCCTGAGAGTTGTACCGACGTAGGAATTACCATGAGCAATCCACTGCCCCAGCCGGAAGCCGAACGTTGTGAAGGCGAAGGCGCAACCCGCGCGGAAATTCTGAGCTGGCCCGCACGCAACGCCGAACTGGGCGGCGGCCTGACGGTGGTACGCGCGCTGCCGCTGCGCCAGCACCGCCTGGTGGGACCGTGGTGCTTCTTCGATTACTACGGGCCGCTGTCATTCAGCGGCCGCAAAGCCATGGATGTGGCGCCACACCCGCACATCGGCCTGCAAACCGTGTCGTGGCTGTTCTCGGGTGAAGTCCTGCACAACGACAGCCTGGGGTTCACCGGCATGGCGCGTCCCGGTGAATTGAACCTGATGACCGCCGGACGCGGGATTGCGCATTCGGAAGAAACTCCGCCGCAGAATTCCGGCAAGCTGCACGGTTTGCAGTTGTGGGTGGCGCTGCCGGAAGCGGAGCGCCGACGCGAACCCGCATTCGATCACTACAAGGACCTGCCGGTGCTCGAGCCGGGCGGCGGGCGCGTACAGATATTCATGGGCGAACTGCACGACGTGCGCGTCCGAGCCCGGGAATTTTCGCCATTGGTGGGAGCAGAACTCAGGATGGGCGCCAACGGCAAACTCAGATTGCCGCTCAATCCCGCTTGGGAGCACGCGCTGGTAATCATCGAGGGCGAACTTGACCTGGAAGGCACGCGCCTCACGCCCGGCGCCTTGCACTACCTCGGCACCCACCGCAGTGGCCTGGAATTGACGAGCAAGGCACCCGCGCACGCGGTGCTCATCGGCGGTGCGCCCTTCGGCGAGGCTGTGATCATCTGGTGGAATTTCGTGGCGCGCACCGCCGAGGAAATCCGCGCGGCGCGCGATGACTGGGAAGCCCGGCGGCATTTTGGCGAAGTCAAAGCGTACAAGGGCGAGCGGCTCAAGGCGCCGTCCTTCACCGTGCGGCCGATCGCCAGTCAATAGCCCCCTTACAGAACCCCCTCTCCCTCCGGGAGAGGGTGGTGCGAAGCGCCGGGTGAGGGTACCCCAGAGTCCTCATGCAACATTGTCACCGGAGGCCAATATGCCCAGCGTGAAATTGACCGCGCAACAACTCCACTCGAAACTCTGCAAACACACCGGTCAGGCCCGTGAAGTGAGCTACACGGCGCACGTGTGCCCGGAATGCGTCGCCCAGGACGACACCTGGGTGCATCTGCGCATCTGCATGATCTGCGGACATGTGGGTTGCTGCGACAGCTCCAGGAACCGCCACGCGCGCGCGCATTACGCGAGCAGCCAGCACCCCATCATCAAGACCATCGAAGCCGAACCGGACTGGGCCTGGTGCTATCCGGACGACACCTATCTCAAATAGGCAGGGCTATCAGCGCGACGAACGCGGAGCGCTCAACGTTTTGTGCAGCGCGGCGATGCGCGGATAGAGAGGATTGTCGGTTTCGGAAAGCAGCGCTTCAAGATCCCGGAGCGCGCCGGCTTCGTCCTTTTGGGCCTCAATCAGGTAACGCACGCGGCGAAACTGTAAACCCACTGCCTCGTCCGATCCTGGATGCTGCTGCACTATACCGGCGGCGATCTTGTCGAACAGCGGCAGGCGCCCTTCCTGCAAGGCCGATTCCGCGAGTTGCAGCGCTTCGAGCAATTCGCGGGGCTCGAAGAAGCCGCAGAGATTCAGGCATTGCTCATACACCGTGAGCGCACGCCCCGTCTTGTTTTGATGCATCAACAAGTGCATGAGTCGCTTGCCCTGGACCAGCGCGAGGATAACTTGCCCGCGGCTGCGCAATGCTTCATACAGATCCTCATGGAACTTCTGCGCATCATGCAGCGGTCCGGGGTCAAGGAACATGGCATCACAGGCGGCGCGCTGATCGCCCGCGGCCAGCAGTAGATCCACCTGCAACAGCAGCTCCCCGAGCTTCGCTTGCTGATTTTCCAGTCGGCGTATATCCTCGGTTTTCTTCAGTTCTTCCATGCCCACGTTCATTTGCGCATAACCGTGGAACGCGACAAAACCCAAAAGGTGGCAGCTCATCATCAGCAACCAGATCGCACCCAGCGCGGCCAGCAGAGAAAACATGCTTCCGCCGAACGCATAGGCGGCCAATGCCAGCGCCGCCATTGGCAGGCCGACGACCAGATACGCATCGCCAGCTTGGAGGATGAAATGCCTGAGCTTCAGGGGCTGGCCGGCCTCGCGCACGTCGTCCGCCAGCGCCAGCACCGCGATGAATGCCGGCAACAGGAATGCACCGATTGCAAGCAATGGATAGGCCAGCCAAGCAAGCCGGAAATGCGCCGCGAACAATACCAAGAGCGTCAGCGGCACGAGGTAGAGCGCGAGCGCCAGCAGGCGAAAATAATTCGGCTGGGACAGGATTTCCCTGACGAACGGAGGCGGCGCAGCGTAACCCAGAGCTGTGCTCTGCACTACGCCCAGCAGATATTGCGTCACGAACGCCATGCCCAGAGCCAGCAGCAACACGATATATGTACTGCTGAACTGCATCAGCCACAGGCCTAGACCCAAAATCAAGACCACGATGAGCGCATCGCGGTGCAGCGGGTAGTGCGCGAGGCTTGGGAAATACCGCCACGCCGAGGGCGCGGCGGCGAGCCGCTTATCGGCTTCCGACAGGGGCGCGGCAGAACGTGAATGTGTCTTTGCGTTCATGCGACCCCGAAAGGATGGGCGGGAAATCAACATAGCACAAGCGCAAAGCATGTTCAGCCCGGACAGCGCACCCCGGTGCCGCGCAGGCCGCAATAGCCGTCGGGATTTTTCGCAAGATATTGCTGGTGGTAATCCTCGGCGTAATAAAACTCGCCGTTTGTCCGGATTTCCGTTGTGATCGTCGGATACCCGGCGGCGCCCAACGCCTGCTGGTACTGTTGCAGCGATTGCTCCGCGGCACACTGCTGCTCGCTGTTATATGTAAATACACAGGAGCGATACTGTGCGCCGACGTCGTTGCCCTGACGCATGCCCTGCGTCGGGTCGTGCGCCTCCCAGAAAATACTCAGCAACTGTTTGTAGCCAATGACCTGGGGATCGAACACCACGCGCACTACTTCGGCGTGGCCGGTGCGATTGCTGCAGACTTCCTCGTAGGTCGGGTTGGGCGTGTGGCCGCCTGCGTAACCGGCGGCCGTCACGTACACACCCGGCTGCTGCCAGAACATGCGCTCCGCTCCCCAGAAACATCCGAGACCAAACGTCGCATCCTCCATCCCGTCGGGGAACGGCGGCATGAGCGAATGTCCGTTGACGAAGTGGCGCTCCGCCGTGTGGATTGGCTGGGCGCGCCCCGGCAGCATCTGGTCGCGGGAAAGCATGGATGTCTTGTGAATATTAAGCACCGGATTCCTCATATATAAAGTACCTGCCACCAGTCGTTAATATAAGCCCGATTCCCCTGATTTCCAGACCAAGGCCCGACGCGTTACACGTGCCACGTGTTTGCGCCGCGCATAAAAATGCCGGCGCGCCGTGGAACGGGCGGCGCACCGGCAAGCTGCGGACGTTGGGGGGACGTCCGGCCGGCTCTCAAAGAGGGAACGAAAGCCGGCCGCGCAGTGGAGTTCCGCGCGAAGCAAGACGCGTCAGAAGCTCCATCCCAGCGTCACCAGATTTTCACCGATGTTGTCGCCACGGGTGCCGCCGTTGGAAATGTGGCGCACCGCCAGCTCCCAGTGGCCATGGTGCCAACCGAAAGTGGTGATGAATTGGTACTGGCTGGTAAGCGTGGATGTCTGCCGCGTAATCAGGGCCGGGCCAAAACCGGCAAACAGATCACGGTCAACAATCATGTATTGCACGCCCGCCCAGGTCGTGTCGCGGTTGAGTGTGTGAGATATATTGCCGGCACTGAAATTCCAGTGTGTGCCCTCGGGACGGTAATCAAAGATCAAAGCGCGGCCGCGCTGGCCGTCGTGCATGCCGGTGTAGCCGATGCTGATGCCGGTCTGCGCATGCACCGCGGGCGCCGCCAGCAATAAGGCCGCCAGAAGTGCGGCGAAAATAACTGTGATTTTGTGATTTAGGATGCTATTCATGACACTAACCTCCTTGGGGTTGGGTTGTTGTTGCGAAGTCGGGAACGGCACCGCGCATTGCGGCAACGTTCGGGGACGGGAAAAAATGTTCAGATATTCATTTATCGGAAACTCCCGATATAAATGGGCGTAACGGCTCATCTCCGTGCGTTTCAGAGCCCGATTCAGCTTGGGTGAAATGGCGGCGCGGAGCGCGCCTTCAGCCGGGGATCAAAACGTGCTTCGGTAGCGGCCGTGATGCCTGTCGTATAGAAGTGTTGGTTGTCTCTTGCTCATGCGAAATCTCGATTCCAGCAAGGTCGGCCGTCCCTGGCCGGCGATGCGCCTGAAACTCAAGCCGCCAGTTTTTCCTGGTGTGCGGTGCTGCGCACCGAGGAACGCGCGGCGATACGCCGCATGTACGCCTGCAAGTGCTTGTAGGCGCCGAGGTCCAGCTTGTGGTAGTAGCTCCAGTTGATGATGGTGTAGGCGTAAGCATCCGCCACCGTGAACTTCTTGCCCATCAGATACTCGTTGTCGGCGAGATGCTTGTCGAGCAATGCGAAACGCTTTTTGAGTTTGTCGAGTCCATACTGTTTGTCGGTTTCCGCGACCGGCGGATGCCAAAGCACGCCGAAACCCTTGTGCAACTCGCTGCTGATGAAGGTCAGCCATTCGATGGTGCGGTAACGCTCCATGCTGCCGGGCGCGGCCAACAGACCCGCTTCCGGTTTGCGGTCGGCGAGGTACTGGAGAATGGCGGCCACTTCCGTAAGCACTGAGCCATCGTCCAGTTGAATGGCCGGCACATATCCCTTGGGATTGATCCGCAAATAATCCTCACCGGTTTTCACCAGCGTGTGGGTCTTGGCGATATCCACTTCCACCGGCTCGTAAGGCAAACCGAGTTCGTTGAGCACGATGTGGGGCGCCATCGAGCAGGCGCCGGGGGAAAAGTACAGCTTCATTTTCATTCTCCTGCGTTGAGTTGAGGAACAAAACCGCTCAGGCGGCCTCCGCCTGCAATGACGGATAATCGGTGTAACCGCGCGCGCCGCCCTGATAGAAGGTATTTTTGTCGGCCTGCGCCAACGGCGCATGGGCGCGAAAGCGCTCGACCAGATCCGGGTTGGCAATGAACGGCACGCCGTAGGCCACAAGGTCCGCGTCCCCGCGTGCAATCACGGCGTTACCGCGCTCTCGGTCAAAGCCGGTGTTGGTGACGAGCGTGCCGCGATACACCGTGCGGTAGTGTGCCGTCACGTTCTGCACCATGTTGGGAATCGCCGAGAGATCGCCCTGGGCTTCGCGCAGGTGCAGATACGCCAGGCCGTAACTGGAAAGCGCGCCGATCACAAAATCGTAGAGCGCGCGCGTGTCGGAATCGGCCGGCACGTCAAAGGTATTGGCGGGCGACAACCTTACGCCCAGGCGGTCCGCGCCGATGTCGTCGGCGATGCCGTCCACGATTTCGAACAGAAAGCGTGCACGATTCGGAATGCTACCGCCGTACTCATCACCGCGATGATTGCTGCTGTCACGTAAAAACTGCTCGACGAGATAGCCATTGGCGCCGTGGACCTCCACGCCGTCGAATCCCGCTTCGATGGCGTTCCTAGCCGCCTGCACGTAGTCCTGTATCGCGGCACGCACTTCGCGGGTTTCCAATGCGCGCGGCGTGACCGTGTCCTTCAGACCCTGCGGTGTGAACGATTTGGTGCGCGGATTAACGGCCGAGGCCGACACCGGCAGCGCACCGTCGTGAAAATCCGGATGCGACACGTAGCCCGTGTGCCAGAGCTGGCTGAAAATGTGGCCAGCGCGCGCGTGTACCGCAGCGGTGACTTTCTGCCAGGCGCGGATCTGCGCGTTTGAATGAATGCCGGGCGTGTACACATAGCCCACGCCCTGCGGAGAAATCTGGCTGCCCTCGGTGACAATGAGGCCGGCCGAGGCCCGCTGCGCGTAGTACTCGGCATGCAGCTCGGTGGGCACGCGGTCGCGGTTGTAGGCGCGCGAGCGCGTCATCGGCGCCATCACCACACGGTTGGGAAGTTCGTAGCGGCCGAGTTTCACCGGCGTCAGCAGCGGTTGCGTGCTCATGCGCGTCTCCTGTTGTTATTCAGATGTTTTTGCATATTTGATAATCTCGATATTACAAGTCCAAAAAAAACCCTTGCGGGGTTGTCTTGGGCGGCTCACAGATCCTTCTTGAGAAAATCCCCCAGTTCCTTGAGGGCTTCCTCATTGCGCTCGTAAAAGGTCCATTGGCCCTCGCGCCGCGCCACCACCAAGCCCGCCTGCTCCAAGGTGGCGAGATACTGCGAGGCGGTGGACTGGGAAAGACCCAGCTTCGACTGGATTTCCGTCACGCACACTTTGCGGCCGCGGGCTCCGCCCGTGGGGCAGTCGCCAAAGTGCTTGCCCGGCTCCTTCATCCACTGCAGGATCTTGAGCCGAGATTCATTGGCCAATGCCTTGAAGACTTCTACCTGTTCCATGTGCATCAGTATATCGGCTTTTTCCGATATGTCAATGTTTATTTCAGTGCGGGGTTCCGCCCCGCGCGACGGGTGACTTTTGTTTCGGCAAAAGTCACCAAAACCATTCCCCCGGAGCGCGGGTCGCGGGAGCCGCAACTGCCCTGCGCGATTCGCTCGCTTCGGAGCCCGGCCGAGAGGCAGTCCCTCGCCTCGCGGCCGGATCGCCGCCATCCCTGGGGCGCCCCTTCAGGCTGACCTTGCTCGCTTCAGTGCTCGGCTCGCGCTACGGGTGGGAGAACATACATTTCTTAATTCCTCAGTCCTCCCGTGATTCCGTCGAATCTCGCAGCCTGATCAAGCCCCATTTGCCCCACGTGAAATAAAGAATTTCAATTTCAGAATTGGTCTTCGGTAAGCGCAAGGACGCCTGCGGCACCGGCCACGATGGACTCCTTGAACGCCGATACCCTGGTCAACTCGTAGTCTGCATAGAAACGCGCAGTGTCGATCTTGGCCTGGTAAAACGCCGCGTCCCCTGTCCCTTCCGCCAAGCGTTGCTGCGCGATCAATGCGGATTGGGCCATGAGCCAGCCGCCTGCGACCGTGCCCAGCAACATCAGGAACGGGACCGCGCCCGCCGCCGCAGCGCGCACGTTGGCGGCGTAATTCGTTACCAGCCAGTTGACTGACTCTTCCAGCGCGTTGATGCCGGCGGTCAGTCGCATGCGGATGGCGATCAGATCCTCACCGCTTGCCTTGGAGAGTTGCGCATCGAGTTTGCGCATCTCGACGATCAGCGTCTTGACGGCCCTGCCCTGGTCACGCGCGATCTTGCGGCCCAGCAGGTCCTTTGCCTGGATGCCCGTGGTGCCTTCGTAAATCGTGCTGATGCGCGCATCGCGATAATATTGCGCGGCGCCGGTTTCCTCTATATAACCCATGCCGCCGTGCACCTGCACGCCGAGCGAAGCGATCTCCACCGCATTCTCGGTGCACCAGCCCTTGACCACCGGAATCATCAGGTCCACGAATTCCTGCGCCCGTTCACGTTCTTTGGCATCCACGTGGCGCATGGCGCGATCCAGATGTGCCGCCGTCACATAAGCCACGGCGCGCATCGCCTCGTTGCGCGCCTTCATGCTCATCAACATGCGGCGCACGTCCGGATGATGGATGATGGTTACGGGTGCGCCGTGGCGCACGCCGATATCCGCACTCTGCACGCGTTCTTTGGCATAATCGCGCGCCTGCTGCCAGGCGCGCTCGGCAATGCCCAGCCCCTGCACGCCCACGGCAAAACGTGCCATGTTCATCATGACAAACATGTATTCCAGGCCGTGGTTTTCCTCGCCAATCAGGTAACCCACCGCGCCCCCGTGCTCTCCGTAACTCATCACCGCGGTGGGACTCGCGTGGATGCCAAGCTTGTGCTCTATGGACGCGCACTGCACGTCGTTGCGCTTGCCGAGTGTGCCATCCGCGTTCACCAGCACCTTGGGCACCACGAACATGGAAATACCCTTGACGCCCGCGGGCGCATCCGGAGTGCGCGCCAGCACCATGTGGATGATGTTTTCGGTAAAGTCATGCTCGCCATAGGTGATGAAGATCTTCTGGCCGGTGAGCTTGTAGTGATCGCCTTCACGCACCGCGCGGCAGCGTACTGCCGCCAGATCGGAGCCGGCCTGCGGCTCGGAAAGATTCATGGTGCCGGTCCATTCGCCCGAAACCATTTTCGGCAGGAAGCGCTGTTTGAGCGCATCGCTGCCTGTCAACAGCAAGGCATGGACCGCGCCCTGGGTCAGCAACGAACAGAGTGCGTAGGACATGTTTGCCGACTGCCACATCTCCTGCACCGGCGCGGACACCACCTCTGGCAGTCCCTGGCCGCCAAATTCCGCCGGCAGCGACAGCGCATTCCAACCGTCGGCCACGAAGCGTTGATAGGCTCCCTTGAAGCCCTTGGGAGTGGTGACGGCGCCGCCGCTGAATTTCGCACCTTGCTGGTCGCCGGTCTGATTGAGCGGTGCCAGCACTTCCGCAGCAAACTTGCCGGCGGCGTCCAGCACGGTGTCCAGCAGATCCGGTGTGACTTCGCCGCAACCCGGCAAGCGCGCCATTTCGTCCAGGGTGGCCAGTTCAGTCAGGACAAATTTCATGTCGCGCAGGGGGGCGGTATAGCTGGGCACGGGAAAGCTCCTGACATAAAGACCACGGCTGGCGCCGATACGCCTATTTTACAGTCTCGCCCCCACTCGCAGGGAACAACTCGGCACCATCAGCCTTGGTGGCATCCGTCACCAGTTGGTGGAACAGCGAGGACTCGCGCTGGTAGAAACCCGCGGTATGAAATGAGTCGGCAAGCTTGAAATGGGTGTAATCGAAATGATGGCACAACTCGTGCAGCAAGGTGCGCAGGAAGCTGCGGAACGCGACCACCTGCCGGCGCTGGGCGGTGCGCATCCACAAGGTGATCTTCGCCACTTTGAGGGCGCCCTCCACGCCTTCATACAGGCCGTGCAGCTCACCGTAACTGTTGGACGGTCGTTTCGCCAGCACCTTGACCACTACCGGCGGCGCCTGCAACTGACCGCAAAGTCCGTCCGCCAGAACCTGACAGGCCTGCCGCACCGCGGCCGACTGCGTGGATTCGAGCGCGGCCTCCAGTACCGACACGCATGCCCACAACTCTGCGGCGGCCTGCAACTGTAACGCGACGATGCACTCACTGGCATCGTAAATGCGTTTGTTGCCAGCGCTTAGACGAGCGTAATAGCTGAAGGGCATGCGCTACCTATAATAGTCAGATGTTGACTTCGGCTCGAGTGACAGGTTTGACGCCCTGGCTCGGTAGGCTGGCGCTGCTCGGAGTGCTGTACTTCTTCCTGGCCTCGGCAGGGGTGCAATTTCTGCGGCCGGATTACAGCTTCATGGGCACGCCACTGAGCTTTTACCTGCTCGGCCCTTACGGCGGCTGGTTGCATTCTGCGTTCTACGCCCTCGCTGCCGCCATCGCGCTGCTCGCGACCGGACTGTATCTCGGCAGTGAACAGGGGGCGCGCACTGCCGCGACCCTGCTGCTGTTCACCCTGGGCGCTGCGGGCGTGGCAGTCACGGCCATTTTCCCCACTGACAAGACTGCCGCGCTCACCCTTGATGGAGCTATCCACATTTTCGCAGCTGTCGTCGCCTTCCTGTGCACCAGCGTTGCCATGCTGATTCAATCCTGGTATTTCCGTCGCACGCCCCGCTGGCGGCCGCATTTCCGTCCTGCCATGGAACTCGCGGTGTTTGAATTCGCGGTACTCTGGTGGTACGCCCTGCTGCACTTTCCGGCGCGTGGTTTCATGGAAAAGCTCACCATCCTGCTGATTCTGCTGTGGCTGGCGCTGGCGGCCCGGTGGCTGCAATTGCCGCCGTATCACCGGCGGCAACTATAATTTGCCGTATCTTTCCGCATCGCCGCAACATCCATGAGCCGCTGGCGTCCTCCTCCGCCCAAGTCCTCACCCTATATCACCGCGGTGGGGTATCGCCGGCTGGAAACCGAGTTGCAGCAACTGTGGCAGCAGCGCGCCGAGGTGGTGCAGGCGCTGTCGGCCGCCGCCGCCGAAGGCGACCGCTCGGAGAACGCGGAATACATTTATCGCAAAAAGCAATTGCGCGAGATGGACGGGCGCATCGGTTACCTGCAAAGGCGCATGCCTGATTTGCATGTCATTTCCGATTCGCCGCCCGACCGGACGCGGGTGTTTTTCGGCGCACAGGTAACGCTGGAAGACAATCAGGGAACGCAGACCGTGTATCGCATCGTGGGCGCAGATGAATTCGACCCCGCCGGGCACTGCATCAGCATTGACTCGCCGCTCGCGCAGGCTCTGCTCAAGAAAACTGTGGACGACGAAGTCGAAGTGGTTACGCCTGCTGGCAAGATGCGTTATTACGTGATGGAAGTAAGTTATAAATGGTAACGAGCGCGGCGCCGATGCGCACAGGTTCATTTCCCGAATAATTTGTCCAATTCCGTCTTGGCCCGGTCGGTGGGACCCGGGTCGGCCGGCTGAAAAGCATTCGGACGCGGATCGAAATAATCGCAGAAATTGGCGCGCTGCTTGTCCTTGGGCGGGTCGGCGCGTTCCTCGGCACAGCTTTCCGGCTTGCGTGGGTCATAAAAGCGGCACTGCCGGCAAACGTGCAGCTCGGCGTGACAGGCAAGGCACTCGGAAAGGCGCGACAGTGGCATCGGCACATCCCTGAGCGACGCGCCGCATTTCCAGCAGACGAGTGAACTATCTGATCTCACGCTACGTCACCCCGTCCCTGAGGACGAGGCAGGGTGAGGAAATCAAGCCCGCGCAGCGTTGGAATCGGTGGGCGCGTGGTAGTAGTCGCTGTCCTCGGCGAACTCGCGTATCAGCTTTTCAAGTTCCGCCTGGCGCAGCCCCGAGGTGGACACCGGCGCGCAATCCTCGCACATGGGATCCTCGCAGGGCTGGCGCGAGTACAGCCAGAAGTGCACCGCACCGGCCAGCAGGCCGTCCGCGATGTCCCAGAGATCCGCTTCGGGATGCTCGTCGCTGACTTGATTGGCAAGCTCCACCACCTGCTCGGCGGTGGATTCGAAGGACGTAATCTCGGTATTCATGGCGTAATCCGGCACCAAAAAAGGGCGGGTATTCTAACAGACCGGGCTCAGCCGCCGCTCACAGGGCAGTTGCACGATGGCGGTAATTCACGTGGCGTTCTTTGAGATGGGCCACGATGTAATCGAAGCAGCCGGCATCGCGCCCCACGATTTCCGGCGGATGCACGCCGGGTTCGCGGAACCTGCCGTCCAGCAGCAGATTCGCGGCGGCCGTGCAGGTGAACCCGGTGGTGCGCGCCATCGAGGAAAAACCGGTGGCTGCATCGTACTCGTCATGCACTTCCCACACGTGGCGCAGGCGCTTGCCGTCTTCTTCACCCTCGACAGTGACGCGCATGACGGTAAATTCCGGCTCGTCCGGCGCCAGCTTCCACTGCTCCAGCAGCAGCTTCACCGCCAGATCCAGCGGCCGCACTTTGACGGCACCAATATCCAGCATTTCCGTGGAGAAAAACCCGGATTGTTCAAGAGCTTCAATCAGCGCCGCGTGGCCGGGATAACGCAGGGTCTTTTCCGCCATCTCCGGAATGTGCGCCATGGTCTTGAGGAGTGAACGCAGGCCGTCGGTATTGAAGGCTTCGAGCCGGCCCACACCGTCGAACTCCACGGTTTCGCGCTCGCTCAATGCCGGTAATGTCACTACCTTGCCGGCACGTTGCAAACGTGCTGCCCGGGTGTATTCCTCGATCACGTCTATCGGAGAAAACGGTGCCTTGTAGTTGAACGGCGGCTGCGGATGTTGCGGCAATCCGCCCACCAGACATTCGAACCGCGTTACCCGCATGTGGGCGTCGTGATGGCCCAGGATCAGGTTGTCCATGCCCGGCGCCACGCCGATATCCACCAGCGCAGTAACCCCTCGGCGTTTGGCCAGCGCATCGAGATCCAGCGCGTCCTCGGGAAAGAACGAGATATCCGCGATATTTTTGCCAGCTTCAATGAGCACCTTGAGAGTGCGGAAGCCCATGAACCCCGGGACCGCCGAGACCACCAGGTCGAAGGGCCGGACGAAACCCGCGAGTGCGCTCACATCCGTGAGATCCAGTTGCTGCGTGTGGATGCCGTACGCCGCGAGCCGCGCGAGCGCCGTCTCACTGCGGTCGGCCGCAGTGACCTCATGGCGACCCGCCAGATCGCGGGCCATGACACCACCCACCATGCCGGCGCCCAGTACGCAGATTTGCATGTCGCTTGCCCTTGTTGTTGCATTGCCTGGCCCCATCTTGTTGCAGAAATCGGCCTATCGCAAGCGCTGTAGGGGCCGCACACATTTCTGCTAACCTAGTCGCGCAAGCAAACTCACCGGACACACCGCCATGGCCACCGAAGCCAAAGACCTCGACATCCAGATGTCACCCGAACAGCTTTATCAGGAAGAGGTATTCACCGACCGCAACATCGGCACCATTCAGCGGCTCACGCCGATTACGCGCGATGGCGGTCCCGATCAGACACGGCCGGTGATTTACAGCGGTCAGACCCAGGTGCTCACGCCGCTCGGTACATTGCCCATCAGCTTCGACATCGAAGCCAAGTCGCTGAAGGAAGCAGCGGAGAAATTCGGCAATGGGGCCAAGGCCGCCATCGAGCAGACCATGAAGCGCCTGGAAGAAATGCGTCGCGAGGCGGCTTCTTCGATCGTGTTGCCCGGCGCGGGCAATGGTGGCTTGGGCGGGCTCGGGGGAAAAGGCGGTCTGCCCGGCGGCGGCAAGATCAAGCTGCCGTAATTGAGCAAGCGGTTGCCGTGAAAAGCGCCCCGAAGCGCAAAGCAAAACGGCCGGCCACAAGCGCCGGCGACGCGGACCTGACCGCACTCGTCAAGGCATTCAAGCAAAATCGCGACGTCACCTACGGCGGCAAGGGTTTCGGTTCTACCGCCCTGAAGGTGAACGGCAGGATTTTTGCCATGCTGTCTTCTAAAGGGCGGTTCGTGGTCAAACTGTCCGGTGAGCGCGTGGATGAGCTGGTGCAATCCGGCAAAGGTGAGTATTTCGAACCTGCGCGCGGCCGGCTCATGAAGGAATGGTTGGTGGTGAAGCTCCCTAAATCCGCTTGGCTCAAATTGGCCAGGGAAGCCCACGAATTCGTGCGGCGCGGCGCTGTGTGAGAATCCCGGTCCCACTGACTCCCGCGTGACAGCCAGTGGCGGCTGGGGTGTTTGGGCGCTGCGCCGTGCAGCCCCAATTGGACTAAACTTTTTACCGGGTCAGGGAGGGCAAAATCATGTTCGTATCGCAAGTATTGCAGAACAAGCCGGTCCACGAGGTGGTCACTTCCGGGGAAGACACTCGCGCCGCGGCCGCTGCGCAACTCATGACCGAGCGTGGCGTGGGCGCATTGGTGGTGCTCGGACGCGGCGGTGACATAGCCGGCATCGTCACCGAGCGCGACATCCTGCGGCGCTTCGCGCGCCACGGCGCTCAGCTCGGCGGCATGCGGCTCGCGGAAATCATGAGCACACCGGTCGAGACCGTGCACCCGGACGCGCGTATCGAGGATCTGTTGCAGCGCATGACCCTGAAACGCTTCCGCCACCTGCCGGTGGTGGACCGGGGCCGGCTGGTGGGCATCGTGTCCATCGGCGATTTGGTCAAAGCCATCCTGCAGGAAAAAACCGCGGAAGCGGAATCCCTGCGCCAGTACATCAATTCCTAAGAGCGTCTAACAAAATGTACGGTGGTCATCACCAGGCACACGTTAAATCCCCCCTCTTTCGGACTGCGCAACCCTGCTTCGTCCGAAAGTCCAGGGCAGCCCCGATCCCTTCGCCATCCTGCTCCGTGTTCGGGCCCAGGGCGCCCATCCATGGCCGCCCGCGCATCGCTTCGCGATGTGCCCCTGGCTGTCCGCTCGGGGCTTCGCCCCTCGCCCCCCCCTTTGCAAAGGGGGGCGCGCTTTACGCGCGGGGGGATTTGTCAGGAATGGTCATTTTGTTAGGTGCCCCAAGGAAACTCTGATCAATTCCGTTCGTGCTGAGCCTGTCGAAGTACGGACGGAATTGCGCCTTGAGATTCGGGGGGCTGCCGTTCACCCTTCGACTTCGCTCCGCTACGCTCAGGGCGAACGGGGTATGAACCAGAGGCTCCCTGAATCGGCGCAGCGATTGCTTCGCGGCGGCTGCAGTAGGAGCCTGCCCCAGCAGCGATTCCGTGATACAGGAATCGCGGCGAATATCGCCGCTCCCACAGAACTACATGTAGTCGCTCCCGCAATTTATTATTCTGAAGACAAGGCCGCGACGATGGCGAGATCGGATGGCTTTACCGAC
This sequence comes from Gammaproteobacteria bacterium, assembly GCA_035279405.1. NCBI lineage: Bacteria > Pseudomonadati > Pseudomonadota > Gammaproteobacteria > Gammaproteobacteria bacterium. The sequence continues at coordinate 111,670 of DATEHU010000017.1, read as the reverse complement.
TCCACGTTGAAATCACGCGCCCCCGCCGCCATGCGCGTGAGCGCCGCGGCCAGTGGCATGGGCGGCTTCCTGTCATTCTTCTTCAATCGCACCCAGCGCACCGGATTGATACGTGCTACCACGTAGTTGCGTAGGTACGGCGACTTGAAGCCGCGCGCCTGCAATTTCGCCACGATCTTTTTGACCTGCGCATCAATCTGGCGCAAGCGCGCGGCATAATCCTGCCGCCGGGTAAGACTCGCCGTGAGCGTGTGCTCGTCGAAACGATCGAGTTTCTTCAGGAAAGAACTGTAGGCGCCGCCCGCGAAACGGCTGTCATCCTCGTAGAGAATTCCGAGAGTGAGAAATTCCGGCGCCTCGAACTCCGCCGCAAATTCCGTTTCCCTGGCGCGCGGCCGGCTCTTGGCGAGCGTGCGTGCCATGCGGATCACTTCCAGTGCACGGTCCTTCAGATTGTGGGCCTTCTCGGTGTTGAGCGCGAGAATGCGGAACGCAAGTGCCTCGTCCGGCGAAACCAGCGCAGTGATCTGTTTCAGCCCGAGCACTTTGACGGCAGCCAGGCGATGGCGACCGTTGGGTGTCCACAGTTTGCCGTCCGCACCGCGCACCACGATGATGGGATCGAGAAACGAACCGCTCTCTTCAATCTTCTGCGCCAGACGCTTGGTGTGCGTGGGTGAAAGATCGCGCTGGAATGGTGTGGGCGCGACCGCGGCAATGGGCAGCGTGGCGAGCAGCACCGGACGTCCCGAAAACGGTTCGCGGTATCCGCCGATGGCGGTACCGCCCAGGTGTTGTACTTGCGCAGTGAGCGGCGCCAACTCGACGGCATCCGTTGGCAGCACAATCTGCCCGGCATCCAGACCACGTTCCGCCCGGCGCACCGGCAGGCGTTTGGCTTTGGTCTTGCGGGAAGAAATGCGCTCGGTCAAAAGCGTTTTCTCCATCACGATGGCCATAACCTGCTCAGATATTTCCTGAGTCAGACAACATTTTGATATCCGCGACCCGTGGCAAATCGGCCGAAACGGCCAACGTCACCGGGCAGGCCCGCACCGGGCTTGAAGCGCGAGTCTAGCCGAAACGCCGATGCCTTCAATCCATTGCGTTGTGCCCGCGGGACCTGTCAACGGCCGCGCGCAGAGGCTGGCAGGGATACGGCTGTTAGCGTAGCATGCCAAGGCTTACAACTTCATATTCCATAGGTAGTTACAGGCGGAATATGCACCTGTTTATACCAGCAATCTGGATGGCGTCCGGTTTCACGCTGTTCGCGGGAACTTATTTCATCATCTCGGGTGTGTGGCGCCGCCGTGAACCCGGCTTTCTGGCGTTCGGATTGTTGTGCGTGTTAATTGCCTTGTGCATGGTGGTGACAGCTGCGTTCTATGCAATGCAATCCATTGAAGCGGCTATGGTGCTGGCACACATCAAGATTGCCGTTCTGTGTCTGGCCTATCCCACCGCGATCTGGTTCCTGGCCGAGTTCACACAACTGCGCCATCGCAGATACTGGTTGATCGGTGCGTGGTTGTTATTCGGCACACTTTTTATAGCGGACCTCCTGCCGTTCCGCGGCCTGTGGTATTCCGCCATCACCGCCGGGGAACCGCTGGCATTGCCCTGGCATGAAATGCTGACCGGGTTTTCGGGAAACCCAGGGCCTTTTGCTTATCTTTATCACGCGGCCGTTTCCGCATTTTTCATCTGGGTGCTGTGGCGCTGCGTGCTTTTGTGGCGCCGGGATCAGGTGGCTAACGCCTGGCCCCTCACGCTGTACCTCATCATCCAGTCGGCCGCCATACTGCATGACCAGATCATCGCCCCGCTGAATCTGCACGGCCCGGCGTATTCGGATTTTGCCCTGTTGGCGCTGGTCCTGATCATGAGTTTTGCATTGCCGCGCGAGATGCAGGCACGCGCCCGCGCGCTGGATCGGAACGTGGACGCGCTGCAGACCGAAACCCTGCAGCGTCAGCGCGTCGAAGAGCACCTGCAGCACATGGCCTTCCATGATTTCCTCACGGACTTGCCGAACCGCCGGCTGCTGCACAAGGTCCTGCGCGGAGCGTTGACCCAGCATCGCCTCTCCGGGAAATTCGGCGCCATCGTGTTCCTGGACCTGGACCATTTCAAAACCATCAACGATTCCCTTGGTCATCACACCGGTGATGAGCTGCTGAAACTCGTCGCCACGCGCCTGCGCGGTACCCTGCCGGAGAGCCGCTTTGTCTGCCGGTTGGGAGGCGATGAGTTCGCCGTGGTGCTGGGCAACCTGGAAAAGACCCGGGATTTGGCGCGCACACGTGCTCTGCACGCGGCACACACCTTGACCGCAAGCCTGGCGCAACCGTTCAAAATCGGTCAACGCGAACTCACCATCGGCGCCAGCACCGGTGTCAGCGTGTTTCCGGACAGCAACGCCGACGAAAGCGGCATCCTGCGGCAGGCGGACATGGCACTCTACAGCGCCAAGGCCGCGGGCCGCAACACTTCCGCGGTGTTTGCCAGCCAGATGCAGGCCGAGGCCAGCCGGCGCATGGTGGTGGAAAAGGGGCTGCGCGTCGCACTCGAACGCCGTGAGCTCAAACTGTATTACCAGCCGCAGGTGGATGTCACGGGCAAATTGATCGGCGCCGAAGCCTTGCTGCGCTGGTTTCACCCGGACCTGGGTTTTATCGAGCCGCGGCATTTCGTGCCGGTGGCGGAAGAGACCGGCCTGATTCACGCCATCGGCGATTTTGTCCTGCACAACGTGTGCACGCAGATTCGCACCTGGGATGAAGATCGCATGCCGGCACCGGAGCGCCTGTCGCTGAATATCAGCCCCTGGCAACTGGCGACGCGCGGCTTCGCCGCCAAAGTGCAATCCGCGGCACAGTCAGCCGGGATCGAGCCGACGCGGCTGACCCTGGAAATCACCGAGCATGCCCTGCTGCAGGACATGGACGAAGTGGTGCATGCGATTCGGGAATTGAGCGCGTTGGGTGCGCGGTTTTCGATAGACGATTTCGGCTCCGGGTATTCGGCACTCGCCTCGATCAAGAAACTGCCGCTGCGGGAACTCAAGATTGACCGCCTGTTCATCAACGAGATGAATCTGGATCACAAGGACAATTTCATCGAGACCATCATCGCCATGGCGCGGACCATGAATCTGCTGGTAATCGCCGAAGGCGTGGAAAGCGAGGCGCAGCGCACCGCGCTGATGTCCATGGGTTGCCTGGGCTTTCAGGGTTATCTGATCAGTGCGCCGTTGTCGGTGCGTGAATTCGAGCATTGGCTGCTGGGCACTCGGCCACGGCCGCCCGCGACGTTGAACGTTCAGCAACAAAACGTAAAGATCGAAACCCGGGGCCGCTGACAACCGCGGCTAGCCGCAACCACAGGCGGGCGCAGCCCTATGCCATTGTTTTTGCCGATCGTGTGGATCATCGCCGGTTTCACGCTGGCCGCCGGCGTATGGTGCATCTCGGGAAACATCCGCGCCCAGCACACTGCATTTCTGTCGTTTGGCGTACTCGCCATATTGATCGCCGCCGATTTGGCGCTGACCGCAGAATACTACTCCCTCGATTCCTTGACATTGATGAAGATGGTATATGACCTGCGTAACATCCTCATTTGCATTATTTTCCCCGTGGCGGTCTGGTTCATCGGCACATACACCAGAGTGCGAAAGCTTTCATCTTGGGTAGCAACCTGCGGCGTTATTTATGCTGGTTTTCTTATCGCCTACCTGTGGTCGGGAGGTGACTGGTTTATCACTGATTGGGTGATGGAGCCATCGTTCGTATTCTTTGGTGAGAAGCTTTCCTGGGCGAATAATGCCGCCGGACCGCTTTTTGTGTATTTCAGTTCTACGCATGATGCAGTATTCGTGTGGGCGTTATGGCGCTGCGCGGCCATGTGGTACGCGGGCCTGAACTACAAAGCGCTTCCGCTCACCACCTATTTTTTGCTCCAGGCTGCCGCAGTGGTAAGCGACCAGCTTATGAGTACAAAGCATGAGCCATACATCCAACTCGGGCAATTCGCGTTCCTGGGTTTGGTGGTAATCATGGGCGTGTCGTTGATTCTTGAAACGCGGCGCCGGGAAGAAGCATTCTACAAAACCGTGGGCGCCCTGCAGGCGGAGACCGCGAAGCGCAAACGCTACGAGGCGCGGCTGAATTATCTTGCGACGCACGATCCCCTGACCGACCTGCCGAATAGGCGGCAATTGCGCACCATACTCGATACCACCCTGCAGCAATATCAGACCAGCGGCGATCTCGGCGCCATCGTGTTCCTGGACCTCGATCATTTCAAAACCATCAACGATTCGCTCGGCCACCAGGTCGGCGACAAGCTGTTGCGCCTGATTGCCGAACGCCTGCGCAACGCCTTGCCGGAAACACGCTGCGTCAGCCGCCTGGGCGGCGACGAATTCGCGGTGGTGATCGGAAATCTCGGGCGGGACCGCACTCAGGCCGAGGCCGCAGCCATGCGGGCCGCGGATACCTTGCGTGACAAGCTCGGCGAGCCTTTTGCCGTCAACGGTCAGCAGTTCTCGGTGGGTGGCAGCGTAGGAGTATCGGTATTCCCGGAAGCCCAAAGCAGCGACGAGCAGGCGGATGTCGGCGCCCTGTTCCGTCAGGCCGACATGGCCCTGTACCGCGCCAAGGCCACGGGGCGCAACCGCGCGGCGCTGTTTGCCACGCAGATGCAGCAGGATGCGCGCCTGCGCCTCGTGATCGAGGAAGGACTGCGCACGGTTCTGGATCGCGGCGAGCTTGAGCTTTACTTCCAGCCGCAGATGGATTTCCAGGGCCAACTGATTGGCGCCGAGGCCCTGTTGCGCTGGAACCACCCGCGCTACGGCTTGATCGAGCCGCAGCAATTCATTCCCGTGGCCGAGGAGACCGGATTGATTCACGACATCGGCGAGTTCGTGCTGACAAGCGCCTGCCGCTATCTGCGGGAATGGAACGGGGGTACCCTGGCCACGCCGCCGCGCTTAGCAATCAATGTCAGTCCCTGGCAGCTCGCAACACCGGGCTTCGCGCGCAAGGTAAAACGCAGCCTGGCGCGGAGCGGCATTGACCCGGCGTGTTTGACGCTTGAAATCACCGAGAGCGCGGTACTGCAGGATATCGCCGAAGTCACGCGGACCATCCTCGAACTGAGTGCCCTGGGCGTACGCTTCTCGATTGACGATTTCGGCTCGGGCTATGCGGCGCTGGCCTCGCTCAAAAAGCTGCCGCTGCATGAGCTCAAGATTGACCGCATGTTCGTGAGCGAAATGCGACTGGACTTGCCCGACCAGTTCATCCGCACCATCATCACCATGGCCGAGAATATGGGGCTGTACGTGATCGCGGAAGGCGTGGAAACCGAAGCGCAGCGCAGCGCACTGGTCCTGTTAGGCTGCCCGGGATTCCAGGGTTATCTCATCAGCAAGCCGATGAACGCACGCACATTCATGGACTGGCTGAGCAAAATGCCGGCAAACGGACCGTCTCAGCCGATTCCGGAGCTTCGCATCTCCTAAGGGCACCTAACAAAATGACCATTCCTGACAAATCCCCCCGCGTGCAAAGCGCGCCCCCCTTTTGCAAAGGGGGGCGAGGGGCGAAGCCCCGAGCGGGCAGCCAGGGGCACATCGCGAAGCGATGCGCGGGCGGCCATTGATGGGCGCCCCGGGCCCGAACACGGAGCAGGATGGCGAAAGGATCGGGGCTGCCCTGGACTTTCGGACGAAGCAGGGTGAGCGGCAACGCCGCGAACGCCCATACAGGATGTATGGGCTGGACTTTTGGCGAAGCAGGACTGCGCAGCCAACAAGCGAAGTTCGAAAGAGGGGAGATTTCAGACGTATTGAATTTTCATCTTCACACATTTCGTTAGACGCTCTAAGTGCCGCGCACCGTGTCCGTGACCGGCGACAGCAAGTTGAGCGATAACAATTGTTCGATGGTTTCCCTGTGTTCTTCCGGCATGTGGCGGGTTACCGCCACCGGTTCACGGCACGCGTCCAGCACCGCGAATACACTTTCGGGCACCGACAGAAATTCGTAGTTAAACTTATCGAGCAGCACGCGCTCGCCTTCGCGCACGATAAATCCGAAGCGCTCATGATTGAACACCAGCCGCTGCGCCACGACTTCATCGCCTTCGGAATCCATGGCCGTGCCCATGTTTTCCATGGTTTCGAGCGAAGTAGTAGCATCCAAATCAAGATACATTTGCATGTCCAGCCAGCCCAGCCATTGCGAAGGAGACTTTTTGAGATACGTGCCGAGCAACGCGTACAGCCGTTCGGTTGCGGATTGGCAATACGCATCCCGCTCGGTATCAGCTCCGCCCGGCTGGATCGGATCATGAAAAATCAGACGTCTCTCCACCGGGCCCGTGAATTCGCAGAAGACCGGCACGATCGGCAGTTTGAGGAAATGCGACAGAAAGGCAATCCCCCTGCGCGCATACATCGGTCGGCCGAGTAGCGGAACCTTGAGCATCTTGGCGTCTTTCCTGGCCGCGCCCTGCACGCCGGTATTGCCGTCTATGTAAGCCAGCAATGACCAGCCTGCTCTGGCCTTACGCGCCATCGTCAGCGCAGCCGTAGGCTCCTCGGCATTTACCACCACAAATTGGGGCGTACTATGGAAGTGCTTCTTGTATCCCTCGGTATGATCCATAAATATGGCTTTCTGAGCGGTGTAAATATGGTCTTCCACGGGGAGCAAATAGTTAAAGCTTCGACTCATCAGAAGCATATTAATCAGCCGATACGACCCAAAGTGGAACGTGCAGAATATGACCGGCGTGTTCTTGGCTGCAGCTAGCACCGAATGCGGGTCTTCAATATGAGTATTACCCAATAGAAATAACCCGTCCTCATCGAGTTCCGCCATGAGCCGGTGCAACAGGATCTCATCAATGATTTGTGGATGTGCCGCCATCGGGATATCCGGCAGCAGATGGTGCAGATTGGCGGAGGCGAATTCGCGGGTGTTGGCCTCTACCGTGTCGGCTTCGTGCTGACCGGCACCGTCCCGCGCCGGCGGCATAAGACGGTAAGGGCGCGGCAGGCGCGCAAGCGCATCGAGATATTCCTGCGCGTTTCGCATGAACGTCCTTTTGTCAGACGGGAGTAATACTGCATTCCAAGAATCGGGCCCGCCCGGACTTGCAGATTGTAAATCCGGACGGGCCCATAAGTCCCTGATTAAACGGCACTGATCAGTCGCCTATTTCCTTTGTAATTGCAGAGCTGAAGCTCAAGCTGTAGCCAAGGCATTGTTACAAGAATTAACTTTCATTATGAGCTTGTCCTTGGCGGGGCCGACCAGTTTCTGGATTCCCAGATCCCGATGAAGGACCGGCTTGCCGATCCTGAATGTGACACCCTGAGTCTTTTTTGCAGCGAAAAGATTGACGTTCATTGGTGAAACCTCCGAATTACCAATGATTTGACCTATCGCCGAATGATCCGGGCCTCCTGTGAGAGGTTGATATACACACGGTGTGGCCCTTACCACGCAGCGCACTGTAGGAGCTAGCTCCGTACATCGGGGGTTTTATACCACACGTCGGCGTATTTACGCCTTGATTGACTCAGTGAAATCCGCCGCCGAATTTATGTAACACCACAGCCACACGACAGTTTTGGTGCCAAAAGTTCGGAAGTTTTGGAACGGAAGACGCACGGTCAAACACGTTACAAAATAAGGAGCTGCTCCGCAGCCGCCCACAGGTAATTGTGCCGCCTGAATCCGGCGGCAACGACATACCGTGCAAACCTGTTGCGGCGATATAATGGCGCCGGCCATTACATAACGGCACGCCAGCATCCACGCCCCAGAGAACTCCGCCAGCTTGCCCAGCATGACGACCGCGCCTTCTGCGCCGGACTGTGCCAGGCTGATTGGACCCTCCATGCACGAAATCGCCTCGCACCCATCGCCGGCAGTGGCTGAGCCCGCGGCCGACCAGTTGATTCAGCCCAAACGCGTCACGCGCTACGACGTGCTCGGCGCCATCAGCTTCTCGCACCTGCTGAACGACATGATGCAGTCGCTGATTGTGGCGATCTACCCGCTGCTCAAAGGCGATTTCCACCTGAGCTTTCTGCAGGTCGGGCTGATTACCCTGACGTTTCAATTGACCGCCTCACTGCTGCAGCCGGTGGTCGGAGTGATCACCGACAAACGCCCGATGCCCTATTCATTGCCGGTCGGCATGTGCTTCACGCTGAGCGGGCTGGTGCTGCTCGCGGTGGCGCCCAGCTTTGCGATCCTGCTGATCGCGGTGGCGCTCATCGGCAGCGGCTCTTCGGTGTTCCACCCCGAGTCCTCGCGCGTGGCGCGCATGGCGTCGGGCGGTCGCTTTGGTCTGGCGCAATCGGTGTTCCAGATCGGCGGCAACTTCGGCGCCTCCCTCGGTCCGCTGCTGGCGGCCTGGGTGGTATTGCGCCACGGCCGCGGCGAGGTCGCGTGGTTCGCGCTCGCTGCGTTGCTTGCGATCGTCGTGCTCATCCAGGTCGGCGGCTGGTATCGGCGCCACATCGCAGAACGCATACCACACAGGATCAGAGCGGCCGGATCGCGCTACCCGCGCAAGCTGGTTGCCCGCACGCTGGCGGTGCTGATGGTGCTGATTTTCTCCAAGTTCTTTTATCTGGCGAGCATCAGCAGCTACTACGAGTTTTACCTGATCCACCATTTCGGTACGTCAGTGCGCGATGCACAGTACCACCTGTTCGTGTTCCTGGCTGCGGTAGCGGCCGGCACGCTGATCGGCGGACCGCTCGGCGATCGCATCGGCCGCAAGGCGGTGATCTGGGTGTCCATTCTGGGCGTGGCGCCCTTCACGCTGCTGTTGCCGCACGTGGACCTGCTGTGGACCGGCGTATTGAGCGTGGTGATCGGCGTGATTCTCGCCTCGGCATTCCCCGCGATCATCGTGTACGCGCAGGACATGATGCCGCACCGCATCGGCGTGGTATCCGGACTGTTCTATGGACTGGCCTTCGGCATGGGCGGCATCGGCGCCGCGATACTCGGGGCGCTGGCCGACAAATTCAGTATCGTCTTTGTCTATCAGGTGTGTGCGTTCCTGCCGCTGCTCGGAATATTCGCCGTGTTCCTGCCGAACGTCCGTCCGCCGGGTTTCAAGCAGGCAACCGTGCCTATCCCCGCACAGTCGCCTGCGCATACAGACTGACCCGAACCCCTCTACGCGCTGTTTACGCGCGGCGCAATAAATCCGCAGCCTTCTCGGCAATCATCATGGTGGGCGCCTGGGTGTTGCCGCCGATGAGCGTCGGCATGACCGAGGCATCCACAACCCGCAAACCCTCAACGCCGCGCACGCGCAGCTCCGCATCCACTACTGCGCTTCTGTCGCTACCCATGCGGCTGGTGCCCGCCGGGTGATAAATAGTCTCGGCGCGCGCACGAATGGCGGCACGGATGTCCTCGTCGGAATGCACATCCGCGGTAAACAGTTCGCGGCGACGGTAGGGTTTGAACGCCGGCGCATCGAGAATGCGACGCGCCAGCCGGAAGCCGCGCACCAGCACGTCCAAATCGCGTGCATCGCTCAGGTAGGCAGGATCAATCGCGGGCGCCGCTTCGGGATCGGCACTCACGAGCCGCACGCGCCCGCGGCTTGCCGGACGCAGTACGCACACGTGCAGCGAATAGCCGTGGAACAGGTGACGCAACGTGCGACCGTGGTTGTGAACGATGGCCACGCAGAAATGCAGTTGCACGTCCGGCTTCTCCAGCGCGGGATCGGTCTTGAGGAAGCCGCCCGCTTCGGCCACGTTCGTGGCCAACATGCCGCGACGCTCGCGACGGTAACGGCCGAATTCGCGCAACAGGTGCGCAATTCCACCCGGTGAGAAGCCGATGAGATCCGGACTCTTCGCCCGCTGGATCAGCGTGTAGTCAAGATGATCCTGGAGATTTTCGCCCATGCCCGGCAGGTGCTGCACCAGGGCGATGCCATAGCGCCTGAGCGCCTCGCCGTCGCCGATGCCCGAGAGCATCAATAACTGTGGCGACTGGAAAGTGCCGGCGCACACGATGATTTCCGCCGTCGCGGCAACCGTTTTTACCCGTCCGCCGCGGCGGAATTCTACGGCGTGTGCGCGCCGACCTTCGAACAGCACACGCCGCGCACGCGCCCCGGTAAGCACACACAGGTTTGGGCGCGAAAACTGCGGCTCGAGATAGGCCCGCGCGGCACTCCAGCGCTCGCCCTGGCGCTGCGTTACCTGATACACCCCCACGCCTTCCTGCCGTGCGCCGTTGAAATCCTCGGTCAACGGAAACCCCGCCTGCTGCGCCGCTTCCAGAAACACCGTGTGCATCGGATTGTCCGTGAACGCATCGCTCACCGGCAGCGGTCCGTCGGCGCCGTGGTACGCGTTACTCCAGCGTGCGTTGGCTTCGGCGCGCTTGAAGTACGGCAGCACCTCGCTCCAGGACCAGCCGCGATTTCCGGCCGCGGCCCACGCGTCATAATCGGAGGGGTGGCCGCGCGTGTAGATCATGGCATTGATGGCGCTCGAGCCGCCCAAGACGCGCCCGCGCGGCTGATACAGCCGCCGGCCGTTCAGCTCTTTTTGCGGAACCGTCTTGAATCCCCAATTGATGAGCGGCGTCGGCACGCTCAACACCATGCCGAAGGGCACGCGCACCAGCCAGTTGCGGCCTTCGCCACCCGCTTCCAGCAGGCACACGCGCACAGCCGGGTCCTCGGACAGCCGGCTCGCCAGCACGCAGCCCGCCGCGCCACCACCCACGATCACGTAATCGAACTGGTCCACGTGCTCCCGATCCCCACCACGGCCGCCCAGCGCAGTTTCTGCGCGTGGCGCAGTTTCCGGACGGCCGCCTCCAGCCGGAGCGCCGCTGCCCTGGATGCGACATGCACCGCGGCCACGAGCCTCACCGGTGGATGCGCACGCGTGAAACGCGCGCCTTTCTTCCCCGCGCGATGCTCACGCAGGCGCCGTGCAACATCGGTGGTGATGCCGGCGTACAACCGTCCGCCGCGGCATTCAAGCAAATAAACGTACCAGTGATGCGCCGCGGCACTCATAACGCTCTCGCCAGGCGATTCATTTCAGCAGTGGATGGTCCTGAGGCAACTGCCTGGCATACCAGATAGCGAGCTTGTGGCGCATGGACTGCTGCGACACCTGGTCCTCGGGCAACGGCTGCATGAGCTTGTCGTGCACCAGCAGGCGGTAGATGTACAGAATCTTCTCGCTGGCCGAGTCCGTCGGCTCAAACACCGCGGCGCCGCGCTGCTCGGCATATTTCACGCCGGCGAGAATCGCGGCTTTCACCAACTCGGCCTCGTGCTTCAACTCCTTCATGCTGGCTGCCAGCGTGCCTCAGCTCACCGCAACCTTGGCCGCACGCGGCCGCCACAGCCACGCATCCAATCCCCAGGTTCCGCCTCCGGCCGCGGCGAAATACAGGAACACAAAGCAATAGAACACCGCCGCCTCTCCGGCATTCACCAACGGGAAGAAACCGCGCGGCGCGTGTGCCATGAAATACGCAAACGCCATTTCACCGGAAAGAATGAAGGCCACCGGGCGGGTGAACAAACCGAGCGCGATCAGCGCGCCGCCGAAGGTTTCCAGGACGCCGGCCAGGCCAATGAGCGAGAACAATTCTATGTGGCCCATGGATGCGGGATAGTGAAACAGCTTGGAGGTGCCGTGCTGCATGAACATCAGGCCGACAACGATGCGCAGCACGCTCAACATGCGCGGCGCGCTGCACTCCAGAAAGTTCTTGAAGGTCATGAAATTTCTTCTGTTCCTTGCTAGGGGAAATGGTATTTGACCGGACAGGCTCATGAAGTTCCAGCAGTTCCATCTCTTTCGTGCGCCGGTTTCCGCAACCTTGCCGTTAGCATAGCCTATACTCACCCGGCTTTGCGCCATCACTACCCACACCTTACGGAGTCTGTCATGCGCGTCGCCCTCGTTGCCCTGTTGTTCATTCTGTTTGCGCCTTTTGCTGCCACGGCCAATCCGCCCTTGCTCCTGCAGACCCCGACACTGTCGCGGACGCAAATCGCATTTGCCTACGGAGACGAGATCTGGATCGCGCCACGCACGGGCGGTGATGCGCGCGTACTGGTGGGCGGCAACGGCCTCGCGCGCGATCCCAAGTTTTCGCCCGATGGCAATCTGGTGGCCTATACCGGCAATTACGACGGCAGCGACAATGTGTATGTGGTGCCGGCGGCCGGCGGTGAGCCGCGCCGGCTCACTTGGCACCCCAATGACAACGGGGTGGTGGGTTGGACACCGGACGGCCAGCAGGTGCTGTTCAACTCGCACCGCGACAGCAACACCGATTCCAACCGCCTGTTCACAGTGCCGGTAACCGGCGGATTGCCCACGCAATTGCCACTGTCCATGGCCGAGGACGGTGCGCACTCTCCCGACGGCTCGCATCTCGCCTACAGTCCGGTATTCCAGTGGGAGCCGGACTGGAAAGGTTATCGCGGCGGCCAGACCACGCCCATCTGGATCGCGCGGCTCTCGGATTCCAGCGTAGTGAAGATTCCGCGTGACAATTCCAATGACCGCGATCCCATGTGGGTGGGCAACACGGTGTATTTCCTTTCCGACCGTGACGGACCGGTGACGCTGTTCGCCTATGACACACAAACCGGGAAGGTAACCAAACTGCTGAACAACGACGGCTTTGACATTGACTCCGCCTCGGCCGGGCCCGGCGCCATCGTGTATTCGCAGATGGGCAAACTGTACCTGTTCGACCTCAAGTCGCACCTCGCTACGCCGCTGAACCTGCACGTGGCGGGCGACATGCCGCAGCTGGCGCCGCATTTCGTCAAGGTGGCGAAGGATATTCTCACTGCGGAAATTTCCCCGACCGGGGCGCGCGCGGTTTTTGAAGCGCACGGCGAGATTCTCACGGTGCCGGCGGAAAAAGGCGATATCCGCGACATCAGCGCAACGCCCGGCGCCGCGGAGCGCGACCCTTCTTGGTCGCCGGATGGTAAATCCGTGGCGTATTTCTCCGACGCTTCCGGCGAATACGCGCTGTACATCCGCGATCAGGACGGCCTGAAACCGCCGCGCGTGATCAATCTCGGCCAGCCACCGTCGTTCTTTTATTCGCCGAGCTGGTCACCGGACAGCAGGAAAATTGCCTACAGCGACAAACGTCTGAATCTTTGGTATGTGGACCTGGATCATCCCGCGCCGGTGAAAGTGGATACCGATCTGTTCGACACGCCGCTGCACGAGTTTGACCAGTCCTGGTCACCGGATGGCAAGTGGCTGGCCTACACCAAACAACTGCCAAATCACCTGCGCGCGGTGTTCGTGTATTCGCTCGCCGACGGCAAGGCCCATCAGGTGACCGACGGCATGAGCGACTGCCTGTACCCGGTGTGGGACAAGGACGGCAAGTATCTGTATTTCACCGCCAGCACCGACATGGGACTTTCCACCGGCTGGCTGGACATGACCAGCGAAGCGCATCCGGTCACGCGCAGCGTGTACGTGGCGGTGTTGCGCCGCGACCTGCCCTCGCCCATCGCGCCCCTGAGCGACGATGAAAAACCCGCCGCATCCCCCAAACCGCCCGAAGACAAGAGCACGGGAAAAACCGCAGAAAAACCCGTGACGGTGAGCATTGATTTCCAGGGTCTGTTGCAACGCACCCTGGCGCTGCCGATCCAGGCGGCGAATTACGTGGGCCTGACCGCCGGCGAATCCGGCGTGCTGTATCTGCAGGAAGCGCCGCTGGTATTCATGGGCCGCGGACCCGCGCCTCTGAGCGTCCAGAAATTCACGCTTAAGGACCGCGAGACCAAACCGTTGTTAAGCGGTGTCGCGACATTTACCTTGTCCTTCAACGGGGAGAAGATGCTTTACCAGGTCAAGGACAACTGGTTCATTGCCAAGAGCGACGCGCCGCCGAAACCCGGCGATGGCCAGATCAATACCGCCGGCATGCAGGTGTGGGTAGTGCCGCGGCAGGAATGGAACCAGATGTACCGCGAGGTGTGGCGCATCGAGCGGGATTTCTTTTATGACCCACATTACCACGGCCTGGATCTCAAGCTCGCGGAACAGCGCTTTGCCGTGTATCTGCCCGGCATCGCCAGCCGCGATGATCTCAATTTCCTGTTCCGCAAGATGTTGTCCTACATGTCCGTGGGCCACATGTTCGTGCGCGGCGGCGCCGAACCGGAGATGAAGAAACTCAACATCGGTCTCCTGGGCGCTGATTACACGGTCGAGCACGACCGCTACCGCTTCACCAAGATCTACAGCGGCGAGAACTGGAATCCGCAATTGCAGGCGCCCCTTACCCAACCGGGCGTGAACGTCAAGGCCGGTGAGTATTTGCTGGCGGTGAACGGCCGGGCACTCACCGCGCGGGATAATCTCTACAGCTACTTCGTCGGCACCGCCGGCCAGCAGACGGTGTTGCGCGTGGGGCCGAATCCGGACGGCACGGGCGCGCGCGACGTGACCGTGGTACCGGTGGCGAATGAATTCCCCTTGCGTAATCTCGACTGGGTGGAAGGCAATCGGCGCCTGGTGGACAAGCTATCAGGCGGCAAGCTCGCCTACGTGCATCTGCCGGACACCGCCGGCGGCGGCTTCACCAGCTTCAACCGCTATTACTTCGCGCAGACCGACAAACTGGGCGCGGTGATTGACGAACGCTACAACCACGGCGGCCAGTTGGCGGATTACATCGTGGATTACCTGATGCGTAAGCCGATGAGCCGCGTGGCCACGCGTGAGGGCGAAGATTACACCGAGCCGACGCAGGCAATCTTCGGCCCCAAAGCCATGATCATCAACCAGTTCTCCGGCTCCGGCGGTGACGCCATGCCGTGGTATTTCAAGCGCATGGACATCGGACCGCTCATCGGCGAACGCACTTGGGGCGGGCTGGTGGGTATCGGCGGCTATCCGGTGCTTATGGACGGTGGGCGCATCACCGCGCCGCGCTGGGCGATCTACGGCCTGCACGGCCACTGGGAAGTGGAGAACCACGGCATCGCGCCCAACGTCGAGGTCTGGCAGGATCCGAAGCTGGTGCGCCAAGGCCACGACCCGCAACTGGAAAAAACCGTGGAAGTACTGATGCAGGAACTGAAAGCACATCCGGCAGCGGAGTTCCCGCGGCCGCCCTACCCCAACCACCACCCGCACTTGCCGCCGATCCAGTAGCGCGAAGTGTGTTGATAAGCAAAGGCCGCTCCAGCAGGGAGCGGCCTTTGCTTGCGTAACCGGGATTTACGCACCCAGGAAATCGTGTTTGCCGACTTCCACGCCGTTGTGACGCAGTATGCCGTAGGCCGTGGTGACGTGGAAAAACAGGTTCGGCAGCGCCCGTTCCAGCAGATACTCGCGGCCCTTGGTGTGCAGCGTGCGGTCGCGCATCTTCAATTCGATGGCGCGTTCCTCCGAGCCGTCGATTTGCGCGGGTTTCAGAGTCTTGAGAAAGGCAATGGTCTTGTCGAGGCGCGCGTACAGCTCTGCAAAGGTTTGCTCCTGATCCGCAAAGCTCGGTGGCTCCTGGCCGGCGAGGCGCGCAGCGCAGCCCTTGGCGGTATCGCTCGCGATCTGCACCTGGCGCACCAGCGTAAACATATCCGGATACAGGCGCGCGTTGACTAGCACCGCAGGTTCAACTTTTTTCGCCTGCGCGTAAGCGTCGCCCTTCTTGAGGATGGCGGACAAATTGGTCAGCGCACGGATGAACACCGGCACGGACGCCTGGTACATGGACAGCGACATGGGACACCTCCAGACAGATGGATTGTTTTTCGGAACCGGGAAAGCGGGGAATTTTACGCCTTCCGCGCGCGTGCGTGTCAGGACGGTCGCTGGAGAAGTTCGCTGCGCATGGAATCCGGCTTGCTCTTGATACCAGCTCGGCTGAATTTTGTTCCCCTCAGCGCGCGCAGGCGACGGTCAGTGATACAGGTTGTGGATGTCTTCCGGCTACCGGGGGCCGAAGCAAAACCCGCGCAAGCTTCGACGGTCCGAAATCATTTCTAAGTCACTGCAGCGGCTTTCAGCCGCTTGCGAAAGCGCCGCACCTTGGCGTCATTCCCACAGGTTTGCATGCTGCACCAGCGACGCGAGCTGTTCCTGGAGGTGTCCAGGAACAGCCAGGCGCAGCCGGGATGACACTCCTTGACACGTTCCAGCGGGCCGTCTTCCAGCAGCTCCACTGCTTTCCACGCGACAGGGCCGAGCAGAGCGCCAGGTGGTGCGCCCGCGAAGTTCCAATCGCTGCGCACTTTACGCCCCTCAAGGCTGAGCCTCCGCCACCCCACGGTTTTTTGCACCACGGCATTCAGATGGTCGAGCGCCGCCTGCGGCGGACCCCGCCCCTCTGCGATCGCCTGGAAAATGGCGCGCAGGGATTCCCGCAGGGTCTGGGCTTCCTTGAAGGCGCTCGTCTGGGCGTGCCCGCTGCCTTCGCTGAGTGCGCGCCGGCCCTGGGGGCTGATGAGATCAGCCTGCGCCGTCCAGGCCAGCAGGTCAGCATAACCGTGCAGGTAGTCGGGATGCCCCGCGGACGCCCAGGAAACGGTATTGACGAAGTCCAGGGCCGGGTGGCCGGCCACCCAATCCAGGGTCTCCAGATTACGAATCGGGGTATTCATAAGCTTCCACAATTTTTACCTGTAACCAGTGTATCACACTTGACTAGTTACAGTGTCCAGTCTATGCTGTAACCGTCTAGCTATAGCTAGACGGTTACAGCGGCGAGGGCCCCATCATGAATATTTCTGACTTGGACCTGAATTACTTCCTGCCCCTGTGGCACACCCTCGCGGATTATGTCCGTCAATACCCGCGGCCGCTGTGGCTGGCGCTGGTGGCGTATTTCCGCAGCTACCCGCCGATCGTGCTGGCCCATGCCCGGCTGCCGCGCGCCCCGGTGTTCGCCGCGGATCACCCGACAATCCTGCGGGAGTGGCGCGGACGTGTGCCGCGGGATAAAGCCGGTGCCTACCTCAGGTACCTGCGCCGCACCGGCCTGCGCGACTATGCCGCCACGCCCGGCCATCTGGGCACCTGGGTACTGCTGGATGAAGGCGTCAAGGAAAGCGAGATCGTGCTGCTGAGCCTGTGGGATTCGCCCCAGGCCATCCGCGCATTTGCCGGCGAGGATATCGGACGCGCGCGCTACTATCCGAAGGATGCAGGCTTTCTACTCGCGATGCCGCGGCGCTTGCGCCATTACCAGGTGGTGACGCGGTCGGGTCAGGCCGCAGTGCGGCGCAGGCTCAGCGATACAGGTTCTGGATTTCGTCCAGGGCCTTGGCGCCGGGGCAGAGCTCGGCGTACGGCAAATCACGCAGCGCTTGGCTGACGGTGTTGCTGATGTCGTGCATTTCGCGCTGATCTTCATCTATATAAAGCAGGCCGGTAACGATCTCGCCCTGCTTCTGGTGCTCGTACAGATAGGAATAAGCGTCGCCGCGGCTCTTGGGATTGTAGTCGCGCGACACTTTGCGCAGCAGCACTGTACTGCCGTCGTGCAGTTCCACCGGCATGGCCTCACCCTCGTCGTAGGCCGCACGGATGGGCTTTCTCGGCGGAATGAAATCCGCGTGCACGGCCGGATGATAGAACTGGCGGGTATGGGCGTAGCTCTTGGTGGAATCTTCGTGGTCGTTGAAGGTCACGCAGGGCGAGAGCACATCGAGCAACGCAAAGCCGTTGTGCATGATGCCCGCCTTGATGAGCGGTACCAGTTGCGCCTTGTCGCCCGAAAAACTGCGCGCCACGAAACTGCCGCCGAGCGTCAGCGCCGCGACTACCGGATCGATCGGCGGCTGCTGGTTGACCTCGCCCTTCTTGGCCTTGCTGCCGACGTCGGCCGAGGCCGAGAACTGGCCTTTGGTCAGACCGTAGACACCGTTGTTCTCGATTATATAAAGCATGTTGAGGTTGCGGCGCATCGCATGGATGAACTGTCCCAAGCCGATGGACAGCGAATCGCCGTCGCCCGAGATACCGATGTAATACAGGTTGCGGTCAGCGGCGTTGGCGCCGGTGGCGATGGACGGCATGCGGCCATGCACCGCATTGATGCCGTGGGCTTCGGACAGAAAATAGGTCGGCGTCTTGGAAGAGCAGCCGATACCGCTCATCTTGGCGACCTGGTAGGGCTCGATGTTGAGTTCCCAGAACGCCTGGATCACGGCCGCGGTGATGGAATCGTGGCCGCAGCCGGCGCACAGCGTGGACATGCTGCCCTCGTAGTCGCGCACCGTGAGGCCACGCTCGTTCTTGGCGAGCATGGAGTGGCTGACCGCGGGTTTGCGCATGAAACTCATACAATTCTCGTGCGAACAAAGTGAATGATGGCCGCCAAGTTGAACGTGACATCACGTTGTGCGCTGCCGAAATCCCCTCTCTTTCGAGCTTCGCAATCCTGCTTCGCCCGAAAGTCCAGGGCAGCCTCGAACACTCCGCAATCCTGCTCCGTGTCCGGGTCCAGGGCGGCCATCCATGGCCGCCCGCTCATCGCGGCGCAACTCGCCCCTGGCTGCCCGCTCTGAGCTTCGCTCCTCGCCCCCCTTTGCAAAGGGGGGCAAGCGTTTGGCGCGCGGGGGGATTTTTCCGCAATGTGCATTTCCGTTACCCTAAGCCACAGCAGGTTTGGCGAGCGCGCGGTTCACGCCCTCGACGATGCAGCGCGAATCCATGGGCATGCCGCCGTAGTGCAGGATGGAATTCAGTCTGTGCTTCTCCACGTGGGTTTCCAGCAATAACAGCGATCGCAACTGCGCATCGCGGTTCTGCTCGACCACGAAAATCCGCTCATGCTGGCTCAAGAATTCCTCCACCGCCTTGCTGAAGGGGAAACCGCGCACGCGCAGGTAATTCACCTCGGTGCCTTCGCGCGCGAGCACGTCCAGCGCCTCACGCACCGCCGCATCGCAACTGCCGAGCGAAACTACAGCGGTGGTGACGCCCTTGCGGCTCTTGATGACCGGCGCCGGCACCAGTTCCTTGGCCGTGTCGTGCTTGCGCCGCAGCCGGTCAAGCACGTCCTTATATTCGTCGGCGTCCTCGGTATAGCCGCCACGGCGGTTATGGCCGGAGCCGCGCACGAAGAATGCGCCCTTGGGGTGCACGCCGGGATAGGTGCGATACGGGATGCCGTCACCATCGGCGTCGGTGTAACGATGGAATACCTGCATCTGCTCCAGTTGTGCGCGCGTATAGACCTTGCCGTGGTCGGGAACGTAGTTCTCGTCCCAGCGAATCTTCGGCACCATCCAGTCGTTCATGCCGATGTCGAGATCGGAGAGCACGAATACCGGCGTCTGCAGCCGTTCGGCGAGATCGAAGGCCGCGATCGCCATGTGGAAACATTCACCCGGATCGGCGGGAAACAGCAGCACATGGCGGGTGTCGCCGTGCGAGGCGTAGGCGCAGAACAGGATGTCGCACTGCTGGGTGCGCGTGGGCATGCCGGTGGACGGACCCACGCGCTGCACATCGAACAGCACCGCGGGAATTTCGGCGTAATAGGCGAAGCCGATGAACTCGTTCATCAGTGAGATGCCAGGGCCGCTGGTGGGCGTGAAGGCGCGTGCGCCGTTCCAGGCCGCGCCCAGCACCATGCCGATGGCCGCGAGCTCGTCCTCGGCCTGCACGATGCAATACCGATGCTTGCCGGTTCCCGGATCCACGCGATAGCGCTCGCAGTATTCCTTGAAGGCGTCCATCAGTGACGTGGACGGCGTGATCGGATACCAGGCGCCCACGGTGGCGCCGGCGTACACGCAGCCGAGCGCCGCCATCATGTTGCCGTCCACCATCACCTGGTCATTGGTTTTGTGCATGGCCTCGAGTCGCAACGGCAACGGACAAGTGACGTGTTCCTTCGTGTACTTATAGCCAAGTTCGATGGCCTTGAGATTGCCGGCGATGAGTTTCTGCTTGTCGGCGAAGGTTTCCTTGAGCAGTTGCTCCACCACCTGCATGTCGATTTCCAGCAACGCCGCCAGCGCGCCCAGGTAACACACGTTTTTCATGAGCACGCGGGCACGCACGTTCTCGAACTCGCCGTTCACCAGTTGGGCGAACGGGATGCCGATAACAGTTACATCCTCGCGCACCAGTTGCTTGTCGCGCGGCCAGGTGGAGTCATATATAAGGTAGCCGCCGGCGCTGACCTCGGCGAGATCGCGCGCATAGGTCTGGGCGTTCATCGCCACCATGAGGTCCACGCGCCCGGAGCGCGCCAGGTAACCCTCGCGGCTCACGCGGATCTCGAACCAGGTGGGCAGGCCCTGGATATTGGAGGGAAAGAAATTTTTGCCTACTACCGGGATGCCCATGCGAAAGACGGCCTTCATCAACAGGCCGTTGGCGCTCGCCGATCCGGTGCCGTTGACGTTGGCGATTTTGATGACGAAGTCGTTGACGCGTGCGTTCATGTTCAAGCACGCTTGCGCACGGGCGCAACCGGAGCTGACAGATCGCCCGCGTAGGCAATTTTCACGGTAGATTTCTGCATGTCCCAGGCCGCCGTGGGACAGCGCTCAGCGCACAGCCCGCAGTGCACGCATTGATCCTCGTCCTTGACCATGACGCGTCCGGTTTGTTTCAGTGCTGCCGACACGTACAGCGGCTGCGTGAGATTCTCGGCCGGCGCTTTCAGGCGTGTGCGCAGCTCGGCTTCCTCGCCGTTGGCGGTGATGGTAAGGCAGTGCGTGGGACAGACGTCAATGCAGGCGTCGCACTCGATGCACAGCGGCGCGAAGAATACCGTCTGGATGTCGCAATTCAGACAACGCTCCACTTCCACTTCGGTCTGCTCGGCCGTGAAGCCGAGTTCCACTTCGATGTTGATCTTCTTGAAGCGCTCCTTGAGGCTCACGTGCGGCACCAGCCGCCGCGCGGACGGGTCATAGCTGTTGCTGTAACTCCACTCGTGGATTCCCATCTTGGTGCTCACGAGGTTCATGCCGTACGCCGGGCGCTCGGCAATGTCTTCGCCATTACAGTACCTGTGAATCGAGATCGCCGCCTGATGTCCGTGCTCCACCGCCCAAATGATGTTCTTGGGACCAAAGGCCGCGTCGCCGCCGAAGAACACGCCATTGCGCGTGGACTGCATGCTGGTCTTGTTTACCACCGGCACGTGCCACTGATCGAGTTCGATGCCGAGATCGTTTTCGATCCAGGGAAACGCGTTTTCCTGCCCGATGGCGAGAATGATGTCGTCCGCCGGGAAAAACTTCTCGCCGGTTTTCTTCGATTTCAGCCGGCCATTTTCTTCGTGGTACTCAAGCACCTCGAAATTCATGCCTTGCAGCTTGCCGTTCTCGACCACGAATTCCTTCGGTGAGTGGCACTCAACCATCGCTACGCTTTCCTCGACCGCCTCCTCCAGTTCCCAGTCGGACGCCTTGGTCAGGGTGAGCGGCTTGCGCGCCATGACTTTCACGTCGCTGGCACCGATGCGCAGCGACGAACGGCAGCAGTCCATGGCGGTATTGCCGGCGCCGATGATGAGCACGCGCGTGCCGACCGAATTTATGTGGCCGAAGGCCACGGATTCCAGCCAGTCAATGCCGATATGCACGTGCGCGTCATCGGCGTGGCGGCCGGGAATCTCGAGATTCTTGCCGCGCGGTGCGCCGCTGCCCACGAATACGGCGTCGAAACCCTGCGCGAGCAGCGCGCGCATGCTGTCGATCGGCGCACCCAGCTTCAGGTCCACACCCATGTCGAGAATCATGTCGATCTCTTCCGTGAGCACCGCGACCGGCAGGCGGAACGCGGGAATATTGGTGCGCATCAGGCCGCCCGGTTCATGCTGCTTTTCGAACATCGTGATCTGGTAGCCGAGCGGCAGCAGATCGTTGGCGACCGTAAGTGAAGCGCAGCCCGCGCCCACGCAGGCGATGCGCCTGCCGTTCTTCTGTTGCGGGATTTTCGGCAGGCGTGCACGGATATCTTCCCTGTAATCCGCGGCTACGCGTTTCAGCCGGCAGATGGCCACGGGTTTTTCATCCACGCGCCCGCGGCGGCAGGCAGGTTCACAGGGCCGGTCGCAGGTGCGCCCCAGGATGCCGGGGAACACGTTGGATTCCCGGTTGAGCATGTAGGCGTCGGCAAACCGCCCCTGGGCGATCAGGCGTATGTATTCAGGCACGTTGGTGTGGGCCGGGCACGCCCATTGGCAATCCACGACCCTGTGAAAGTAGTCGGGATGGGTGGTATCAGTAGGTTTCACTTGGACTCCGGAAACGCGCCATGTCCGCAGGTCGGAAGGCGCCGTGCGCCGCGCCTGCCTATTCCGTGAAGCATAGCCCAGCGCGCCAAAAATGACAGCTGCTTGCTCCGGATTCAGCGCATATCCGCCCGCCGCCGGCACGTCGGGACCGCGGAGTCCATGGTCAGTGGCCGTTCTGCAGTCTGACGGCTCCGGGCAACACGGGGTGCTGTTGGTGGCTGGCGCGCTTCTGATCGTACATGGAGCGATCCGCGCTATGCAGCGCGATGTCGAGCTCCTCGATGCTGGCGAACTCCGCCGCACCAACGCTGGCGCGCAGCTCCAGCGATGTGTCGCTGTCGGCGAGTCGCAGCGGCGGGGCGTTGGCGATGATTTCCTTGATGCGCGCCGCGGCCGTGCGCACCACCGCGCGCGGCATCACCACCAGGAATTCATCGCCACCCATGCGGTACAGCTTGTCGGACGGCCGCAGGCCGGCGCGCAATACCGAGGCCAAGTGCTGCAAGAGTGCGTCGCCATGCTTGTGGCCATACGCGTCGTTTACGTCCTTGAGGTTGTCCACGTCCAATGCCACCAGCACGCCGAAACTGCCTTTGGCGTCCTCCAGTCCGGTACCCTCACTGAGCGCGCGCCGGTTGTAGGCGCCGGTGAGCGCATCGATAAATGACTCGCGCAGCAGTTGCTCGTGCGCCACGCGCAACTCCCGGTGAGCGGTGTCTATCTCCCGGCGCAGGTCCTCGAACAGCACCAGCACCATGCCGAACGCCAGCAACATGCCAAGAATCAGGTCCAGATAATTGTTGGGGCCGTTCAGCAGGGCTTCCAGGCCCGCGGTCGCGTGTACCTGGGGTACCACGGTACTGGCCAACGCCATCAGATAGGCCAACCACAGCAATGCCATGGCTGCCAGCACCGTGCCGGTGGTGCGTGTCCCCAAGCTGCGGCGCGACTTGGGCAACGCGAGCATTGCGATTGCGCAAAACACAAATACCACCAGGTTGCAGAGTCCCTGCCAGAACATTACGGCCTGCAGACTGGAAGACGCGAGCACGGATGCCAGGGTGATCGCACCCACTCCGGCCCACAACCAGCGCATGAAGCCAAATGACTCATGCGCCCCGCCCTTGAGGTACAGCAGCGTGCCATGCAGCAGCAGCAGCAGAAACGCCAGCTTCCCGAACTGATAGATGAAATTGCAGCCCGTGACCCACCGATCCATGCCGGAGCCTTGGCCCAGGACCAAAGGCAGCAGGTTGTAGCGCAGGGTGAGCGCGGCCAGGCCTATGGCGAGCGCAATCCAGGCGCTGCTCCAGGCACGGAAGTACGGCCGTCGCAGCGCATGCCGTCGCAGCAACAGGAACAACACGACCAGCAGCACAGCGGCTGCCAGCTGGCTGAACAGGCCAAAATTAAGAAGCAAGCGGGCGTCTATGGCATTAATCTCCAAGGCCGACTCCCTGGTGTGAACCGGGACCTGTCCAAACAACGCGGGTGCAAGCGAAATCAGGCCCTCCAAACGGGCTTCAACATGATGCGCCTGAACATAAAACGGGGACAAGACCGTTAATCGGTGGTTTTTCGCCATTCATACCCGGTACGCCGCAGCTTGCATGGGTCAGGAACCCGCCTACGCCCACGGCCCGGGGCGCCGCCCCGGCGTGCGCCCCAGTGATTCATGCAAACCACTTTTACGAGGGCTTGCGTGGTCCGGGCGGATGCGCGTGCGTGCGCGGCGCACCACAATCTGAGCCTGGCAAGCTCGTCATCCGGCCAACGCCCACACGCAAAATGTCGTCCGGTCTGACGTCGGGAGTACGCCGGGTACGGTAATCCAACCGCAGGCAGCGCCCGCGGTTCATCTGTTACCATGCCGCCACGCTGATTCGCGCCGAGCACAGATTCATGGGGTTCCTGCATGATGCGCTGACATGGCTCGAGCCGTATCTCACGCAGTACGGTTACTTAATCCTGTTTGCGGTCATCTTCGTCGAGAGTTTTGGTGTACCCGCCCCCGGCCAGACCCTGCTGATTGCCGCCGCGGTACTGGCATCGCACGGCCAGCTCAATATCGTTCTGGTGCTGATCATCGCCTTCCTGGCAGCGACCATCGGCGACAGCCTGGGGTATGCCATCGGCTATTTCGGCGGCCACCGTCTGATCATGCGTTTCGGCAAATACGTGCGCATCGGCGACGCGCAGATCGAGCGCATGCAGACGACCTTTACCCGTTACGGCGGCTGGGTGGTGACGTTTGCGCGCTTCTTCGAGGTCCTGCGCCAGGTGAATGGACTGGTGGCTGGAACCGCGGCCATGAGTTTCAGGCGTTTCCTGCTCTTCAATGCCACGGGCGCCCTGCTCTGGGTCGGCGTCTGGGGCCTCGGCACCTATTTCCTCGGGCGTCACCTGCGCCGCTACGCCGGATACTTTGATCAGGGCAGTCTGTATTTCATCCTGGTCCTGGTGGTGGTCCTGGGCGGATTGATGTGGTACCTGCTGGCGCATGGCCGGCGGCGCCGGCCTTGAGGCGCAACCCGGTCCCGATTCCCTGATCTATACTTTCTGCAGGTTGGCGGCAAACGGAGTGTGTAGCCATGAACAGGTTCATCATCGTCATGCTTGCCACCCTGCTGCTCGGCGCCTGTGGCAAAACTCCCGACAAAACCGTATCCATGGCGCCGAATGTGCCGGTTGACAACCAGCACATCATTCAACGGGCCGTGAAGCAACTTACCATTTCCTGCATTGGTCTCAATCAGCGCGGCTACGACCTCATCAACTGGCACGCCACGCAGGCGTCCAACGGCGGCAATCCCTACAACTTCCACACCGAAACCTGGGGCTGGAACCGCTGGATCGAGGTCACAGTGGAAGTGCGCCCGAGTGCACGCGATTTGCCCAGGGAATGGAACGCGCGCGGCCAGGTACTGAAATACGATCTGGGCGGCAGTCCGCAGCCGGGCATAGACGGCAAGACCGCGCTCTCGCAGCTCATGTGTGGCACGCTGCCGGTGAGCCACGATCCGGACAATCCGCACACGTTTCTGGCAGTACCCGAAATGCAGGTGCTGGACCAGCTCAAATGACAGCCACGTGTGCGCTCGGCATGGCGCATTCCCGCGGCCCGGAGGAAGCGTTTGTTCGGGCTTTTTGTTTGCCGTCAACCGATTGACGTAACCCAACCTTGAAATACCTGCGCGTTCGCCGATCGCCGGCGGCTGCGGCCGCATCGGTATTTACAATCGCATGACAACCGGCGGCAACACTCCGACGACCTGCGTACACTGCGGCGCGCACACCGTGCCCGGCAGTCGCTGCGCGCAGTGCGGCGCCTCGCCCGGCGCGCCGGTGGCGCGCAAGCTATTGGCCTCGGGCACCACGAGTGCGGATCACGGCATTTTCTTGCTGGCTACGCCGGTGCTGGCGGCCGTGGCGTTGCTGGCGGTGGCGCTCGCCACCCATTCGACGGTCGGACTCGTCCTGGTGCTGGTGCTCATGGTGCTGGTGTGCGGCGCGTTCGCGGCCAGCGAGATTTTCCAGTCCCCGGCCGCGTGGGACTCCGGGCGCCCCATGCAAACCATGCTCGGCTGGCTGGCGCTGGTGACGCTGCTCTGGCCGGCCGGCTACCCGGCCTACCTGCGGACGCGACGGCGCTGGCAGCTCGGCAACTGGCTGGCGGGTGCGCTCGTCGTGGAGTTGGTGCTAATTGCGGGCGTAGTGCTGGCTGCGGTCATCATCCAGACCGGCTACGCCAAACCCACGGCGGCGCAGGTGGCGGCGGAACAAAGGCAGAACCAGGGGCTGCTCGCTGCCGACCCGCGCTGGATGCCGGACGCCGGTGACATTCCCCTGGTGAAAAGTTCCTATCTCGACAACTGCAAGCAGCGCACCGTGGAGCAGGAAGTCAACGCATTTCTGGCAGCGCCCCGCTGGGAAGCCGGCGCCGATTCCCGGGGTCGCGATTTTGTCAACATCCACGGCGGGGTCACCTACAACGGACGGCCGACCGCGGCCGTGTTCCAGTTCCTGATTGACAAGGACAAGCGCGGCTTCAAGTATCATGCTTTCACCATCAACGGAGTGCCGCAGACCATATACGTCGCCGCACTCACGCTCATGGAGATGTGCGCGAGCGCCAACCGTGCGCCGATGACGCTTACGCCCCGGGACCGAGGCGCGCGATAATCGCCGCACCGCCGACAACATTCATGTTGCTTTCCGAAAACGAGACGCGCAGATGTACTGCATGCAATGGACAGTGATCGCCGCGGCGCTGGTGACGGCCGCGGGGCTGAGCGCGGGTTGCGGCCAGTCCACGTCCGGTCAATCGCCCGCCAACGCCCATTCCCCCAGCGCGCTGCTGACGGCCGCTCCACAGTGGATACCCGACCCCGGTGTCATCGCGCTGGTGAAAACCTCGTCGCTGAATGACTGCACGCAACGCAGCGTGGAACAGCAAGTGGACAGTTACCTCGCCTCACCGCGTTGGGAAGCCGGCGCGGATTCCACAGGTCGCGATTTCGTCAATGTCAGCGGCATCGTTACCTACGGCGGCAAACCTGCGACCGCGATATTCCAATTCCTGATTGACAAGGACAAGCGCGGCTTCAAATACCACGCGTTCACCATCAACGGCGTGCTGCAACCCGCCTACGTGGCCGGCATGACACTCCGTGAAATGTGTGGCAGTGCCATGCGCTCGCAGCTGAAGATCATCAAGCTCCCACCGGCCGTCACGCACTGACGCAAGCCGGTGTGGGCCGGGCGGCCGGCTTGACGGCTCCGATCAATTGCCGCGGTACGGCTGCGCACAGCTGCGCCTCCAGTTCCAGTTGGCGAGATACTCCTGGGCCAGTGCCGGCGCATTGCGGATGTAGAGCAGATTTTCGGCATTGTCGTAGGCAGCCGCGTAGGTGAAATTGTAGGAGCCGGTGATGACATCGGCGTTGTCAATGATCATCACCTTGTTGTGGGCGATGCGCACGGAGGAGTCAATCCACACCGGGATGCCTGTGGCTGCAATCACCGCCGCCACCGGCTTGCGGTGCTCATAGCTCTCGGTATCGGACTTGTCGAGTATCACCTCGACATCCACGCCCCGCGCCCGCGCGGCACCGAGCGCCCGCTGGATGCGCCGATCGCTGAAACTATAAGCCTGCACGCGAATGCTGGTGCGCGCTTCAGTGATGGCTTTAAGAATGAGCGTGTCGCCCTTTCCGCCCGGCGAAAAATCCACCGTAGCCAGAGCGCCGTTCAGCGTGAGCGTAGTTTGCGCTGGATGGGGAAGACCGCAGGATTCCTGCAGTACAAAATGGCCGGCAGCTTGGCGTGCCTGCGCCGGCGCACAAACACCGAGCGCCGCCAGCGCCGCCAACAACACTGCCCGCACGGCGAGCCCGGCGTACCGCAGCCTCATACCCGTACCCCTGGTTTCCGGTTCACGGCCTGCGCCGACCCGACGCTGATTCCGCCGGGCAATTTCAAGCCACGCTGGCCCGCTGGACGCGTTAGCCCAATTCCAATTATGCGTCCTGCCGCGGTTCGACACTAACTTATGCGCCATGCCACAATCGCGACCACTACCTGGCCATGACATCAAGGACACGATGCCTCCGCCACTCGCCAGCGTGCGCGCCGCTGCCTGAAGCATGAATCAGACACCTGCGACTTTCAATCCGGCCATCGCTAACTGTGTCGCGTACGGCGCAGACGGCCGCAAGGCCCGTGACCTCACGCTGGACGAGATTAGCGATTTCCTCGCGCAACCGGACGGCTTCGTATGGGTCGGGCTGGTCGAGCCGGACGCGGCGATGCTGGACAAGATGCAGGAGGAATTTGACCTGCACGAACTCGCCATCGAGGACGCGCACTCCGCGCACCAGCGTCCCAAGATCGAGGCCTACGGCAACTCCCTGTTCGTGGCGGTGCAGACCGCGGAACTTGCCGGCGGCAACATCGTGTTCGGCGAAACCCACCTGTTCATCGGCACACGCTACCTGCTGACGGTGCGCCACGGCGCTTCGCAGCCCTACACTGCGGTGCGGCGCGCCTGCGAACAAAACCCCGGGCATCTGGCACTCGGCCCAAGCTATGCGCTGTACGCGGTGCTGGATTTCATCGTGGACAACTATCTGCCGATCGTGCAGGCGTACCGGCAGGAATTGCTGAAACTGGAACATGCCGTGTTCACGCAACTCTCCAACCGCGACGTCACCCGGCGCCTGTACGACATGCAGCGCGAACTGCTCACCCTGAAACTCGCGGCTGCGCCGCTGCAGGACATTCTCAACCAGTTGGTGCGGTTGCACCCCGAAGTGATCCGCGACGAGGTACGCCCGTATTTCCGCGACGTGCACGACCACGTACTGCGCAGCAGCGACGCAGTCAACGCCATGCGCGAGCTGCTGAATGCTGCGATGAGCGTCAACCTCTCGCTCATCAGCGTGCGCCAGAACGAAGTGGTCAAGCGTCTGGCCGGATGGGCCGCGTTGCTCGCCGTACCCACGCTGCTCGCGAGCTGGTACGGGGCATGAACTTCCACGACATGCCGGAACTCCGGGAACCCTGGGCTTATCCGGTGGTGATCGGCGTCACCGTCGTGGTGTGCGTGGTGCTGTTCATCGTGCTGAAGCGCGCCAAGTGGCTGTGATCACCGATCCTGCCAGCGCCGGAAGATCAGGCTGGTATGGATGCCGCCAAAGGGTGCGCCGTATACGGCGCACGCCCCGCCAAGGATGGCGGGGCTGGACAGCTCACCATGGAGGGTTAGGACCATCGGCGGAATATGAGACTTGTATTGATGCCACCAAAAGCAAAGTTATTGCTCATGATGTATTCGGCGGAAAAATTCCGCCCGTCCCCGGTCAGGTAATCGAGTTCCGCGCATTCCGAGTCCACGTTATCCAGGTTGATCGTGGGCGCAAACCAGTTGGCGCGCATCATCTCGATACTCAGCCAGGCTTCCAGCGAGCCGCACGCGCCCAGTGTGTGACCGAAATAACTCTTGAGCGAGCTCACCGGCATGCGTTTGCCGAATACCTGGTGAGTGGCGAAGGATTCGGCAATGTCGCCGCGTTCCGTGGCCGCGGCATGGGCGTTGACGTAGCCGATGGCCTGCGGCGTGAGGCCCGCATCCTCCAGCGCCAGTTGCATGACCACCGCCATGGTCTCGGTCTGCGGCTGGGTGATATGCGCGCCGTCGGCATTGCAGCCGAATCCCACGACTTCCGCATAGATCGGCGCGCCACGCTGCTGCGCGTGTTCCAGCTCTTCGAGAATCAGCGTGGCCGCGCCCTCGCCCACCACCAGGCCGTCGCGGTCGCGGTCGAAAGGCCGCGGCGTGGTGTGCGGTGCAGCGTTGCGCGTACTGGTGGCAAACAGCGTGTCGAACACCGCGGTCGGCCCGATGCTCAGTTCCTCGGCACCGCCCGCGATCATCACCGTCTGCTTGCCGGCGCGGATGGTCTCGTAGGCAAAGCCGATGGCCTGGCTGCCGGAAGTGCAGGCACTGCTGGAGGGAATAATGCGCCCGGTGATGCCGAAGAACAGGCTGATGTTGACCGCGCCGGTGTGGCTCATCATCTGTACATAGGTATTGGAAGTCACACCGCGCAGACTGCCGGTGCTCGCCATGCGGCCAAACACCACCACCGGTTCCGCGCTGCCGGAGCAGGCGCCATACGCGATGCCGGTGCGGCCGGATTTGAGCACCGGGTTCTGCAACAAGCGCGCATCCGCCAACGCCAGCTCGGTGGCGCGCGTGGACATGACCGCCACCGGCCCCATGCTGCGCATGCTCTTGCGGTTGTAGTGCGGCGGCAGTTCGTAGGCTGCGACCGGCGCTGCCAGCCGGGTATTGAGATCCGCGTAGCTGTCCCACTCGCTCATGTGGCGCACGCCGGAACGTCGTGCGTGCAGGCGCGCCGCGATGGCCGGCCAGTCATGGCCGAGCGCGGTCAATCCCCCCATGCCGGTCACCACTACACGCTGCGGCATCGCCCGCCTCCAGCGTGCCGGCCGCGCGCATTACCGGCACTCAAGCCGGCGCAGCCTGTGTGGCCAGCAGCTTCTCGATGATGCGCTGCACGTCCCCCACCGTGCGCACTTCCTTGAAATCCTCGGGATGCACCTTTTGACCGGTGATTTCCTGCAACTTGATGATCATGTCCACCGCATCGATGCTGTCCAGATCCAGATCCTCCTGCAGCCGCGCCTGCGGCGTGACTTTGGCCGGATCGAGCTCGAACTGCTCCACCAGCGTGTTCTTGAGAGTCTGGAATACCTGCTGCGAATCCATACTGAGTTCCGGATTGTGGACTGGAGGGCGGCCGGGCGTGCCAGCATGCGCGGCACGACCCAAGACAGCGAGTATGTTAATGGTTCCCGCCGGGGGCGCAAACACCGGTGGCCAGCCCGGTGGCGCCGACCTGGGGGTCACGCCGCAGGTGGCATTGAGCGGCGGGAAATTTGCAGCAATTCCGGCACGGTTACGCAGCGTTCACCACGCGCGTGCAGCCCATCCAGAATCAGGCGCACCGCCTCCACACAGTGCTCCCGCCGCCGCCCGGCCCGGTCGTGACCGTCGTGCAGCAGCACGATGTCGCCGGCGCGGATTTTGCCCAGCACCCGGCGCGCGACGCACACGGGATTGCGCGCAAAAGTATCGCGGCTGTGTAGCGACCACGCCACCAGCGTAAGCCCGCGCTGCCATACGGCGCATGCAAGTTCCGGGCGCTTGAGCCCGACCGGCGGCCGGTACAGGTACGGGCGCTCGCCGCCCTGCAGCGCAGCGAGCGCCTGCTCGCCCCGCTCGAGCTCGCGCAGTTGCCAGCGAAACTGGCGGAAATTCTGCCAACGCGAGTGCTGCCAGGAATGATTGCCAAGCGCATGTCCCTCGGCCAGCATGCGCCGCGCCAGATCCGGCTGCGCGCTCAGCGCTTTCCCGATTACAAAAAACGTGGCGTGGGCGCGGTAGCGGGCGAGTACATCCAGAACCTGGGGCGTGACGACCGGGTCCGGCCCGTCGTCGAACGTAAGTGCCACGCAGCCGCTACTGCGCACGCCGTGGGTGACGGTGGGATAAAACAGGCTGGACCGCGGGCGCAGCATGCCGTCGGCCACCAGCCACACCAGCGCGGCACCGGGCAGCGCCAGTACCCACCATGGCCAGGCGAACGCCAGCATGCCGGCCGTGACCACCACGATGTAAGCAAGCGTCAGGTGATGCAGATTCCAGCGCAGCCAGCGCCAGCGCAAAACCGGTCGCGTGCGCATCGCGGGAGCAGAAACGCTATCCACTTCGTTCATCCGCATAGGCTAGCCAACCTGCGCCAGGACACATGACGATGATTCCGCGCTGCGTATGGCCGTGCGCTCGATCAGGTTTTCGCCAAGCCAGTCGCCCGTCGCGCTGCGGCGCCGGCATTCGAGTCGCACGCCATGGTCGGCACTCTGCACGGCTAGCGCCAAATGCGCGCCGCGAGCGGTGCGCGCATGTACGCAGCTCCAGTCGGCGACCGGCGCCGCGGACGTATGCAAGTGGCGCGCGTGCAGATCGAATTCCGCGGCCCGCAGCGCCTCCCACAGGCTCATGCCGGCGGCCTTGGCGAAGGCCTCTTTGAGCGTCCAGAGCGCATAGAACCCGGACTCTTGTGCGGCCGGCGCGAGTGCTTGCAAGTACCGCGCTTCGGCGCGCGCGAACAGCCGTCCGGCCTGCCGCACGCAGGCACGCGGCCGGGGCTGCTCGACGTCCACCCCGACCGGGACCGAGGCCAGCGCCGCGACCAGCAAGTTCCCGGAATGGCTCAGGCTGACGCACGCGCCGCCGTCGTAGCGGACGGCGCCGCGCGCATCGGTGCGCAACGCCGCTGGATCCACCTGTGGCCGCTGGCGCGCGAGCGCGGCGAGCAGGAGCTCGCGTCCCGCAAGCCAGACGTGGCGGCGACGCGCATGGCCGAACGCGCGATAGCGCGCCTGTTCCGCAGGATGCAATGCGGGCAGCAGTGCGCGTTCGCGCCGCCCATGATCGGCATCCACGAAATCCGCGAGCGCTATCTGAACGGTGATTTTCACGCGCTTGGCTTGACCGGCCGCGTACTGCCAAGAACAATAGCACGCGCGCCAACCGGGAGTGAGCGTCTATGCGCATCCGCGTGCTGATTGCGGCGGCCGCCGCCGTCGGACTCCTGCCGTGCGCGCACGCGGACAATGCGCCGCCCGCCGCTGTCCAGACTACCCGCATCGAGTTGGGCATCGGCATCGCCGGTGCGCACTTCGCGGACTACCCCGGCGCGGCACGCTACTGGAATTTTCTGCTGCCGCTGCCCTACATCACCGTGCATTCCCCGCGCCTCGACGCCGACCGCAACGGGGTCACCGGGAAATTCCTCAACACCGAGCATTGGGCCATCGACGTGGACTTCAGCGCCTCAGTGCCGGTGGACTCGTCGCGCGACGCGGAACGCAGCGGCATGCCGAATCTGGGCTGGATCGGCGAAGCCGGACCGGCGCTCAAATTCCGCACGCGGCGCGACGAGCGTACGGGCCTGAGACTCGAGCTCGGGCTGCCGGTACGCGCCGCGATCAGCACCGACGGCTGGGCGCTGCACCACCGCGGTTGGGTGAGCGAACCCTGGATCGAACTGTCACGCGCATGGCGTGACGGCCAGCGCGAGTTTCACGCCGACCTTACGTTCTCCGCGCTGTACGCCACCAGCGACTATTTCAATTACATCTATGGCGTGGCGCCGCAATTTGCGACCGCCGCGCGCCCGGCCTACGTTGCCGGCAGCGGCCGCGGCGGCTACCGCCTTTCCCTGGGCTTCGGCTGGCGACAGGGCAACATGGTGTACGGCGCGTTTTACCGCTACATCAATCTGGGTGGCGCGAGTTTCAACGCCAGTCCACTGGTCAGCGAGCGTCACCAGAACGCGTTCGGATTCATGGTGGCCTGGGTGATCCGCAGCATTGACTATTGAATGCACTTGGTTTGCGCCGGCCGTCGTCATGCGTGCACTACAATGCGCCCGGCATGACAGCATCACACTCACAAGCGATCTGGTGGCAACAGGGCGCGTGTCTCAAGCGCCACTGGCCATACCGGGCTCCCGCCACGCTGCTGTACATGGCGGTATTTTTTCTCGGGTACTTCTGGCTGCTGCGCCACCCGCAGTTTCCGCTGACCCGCATGCCGCTCACGCGCATGGACCGATGGATCGCGTTCCAGCCCTGGAGCCTGGTGCTGTACGCCAGCCTGTGGGCCTACATAGCGCTGGTACCGGCGTTACTGCGCGCCCACCGCGAGTTGCTGGCCTACGTGTGGTCGGTCACCTGGGCAAGCCTCATCGGTTTTGGAATTTTCTATTTTTGGCCGACGGCGGTGCCACGGCCGGACATCGACTGGGCACGCTATCCGTCGGTGGCGTTTCTGAAATCGGTGGACGCTTCCGGCAATGCCTGCCCGTCATTGCACGTAGCATTCTCCGTGCTCACCTGCCTGTGGCTGGATCACTGGCTCAAACAGGTGCGCGCTCCGGTCTGGCCGCGAATCGCCAACCTCGTGTGGTTCCTGGCCATCGTGTATTCGACCCTGGCCACCAAACAACACGTGGCGCTGGATGTTGTCGCGGGTGCAGCGCTCGGCGTGCTGGTCACCGTCCCCTTCCTGTATCGTCTGCGTGCTGGAAGCGTACTGGCTTGTGCAGCGGAATATCAGTGAAATCATTTTCTCCGGCGCAAGCGCGCTTGCACGCTGCAAGAAGCGCAGACTAGAATGCTCTGCAGCCGCACGCTTGGCCTGAATCACGAGGCGGCATTCGAAATCTGTCACGGCATGCAGCAAACTGGGGAACACATCGGAGGTTTCGCCGTCAGCCGCTGGCACGCCTGGGCGCCGGGAATGGAGTCCGCAGCCGACTGGGATGCGTGGCTTGCAGGCAAAGCACCTAACGCGGCGGTTTCACAAGCAGACGTGAGTCAGTTGCCGGCGCTGCTGCGCCGCCGACTTGACCGGCTGGGACGCATGGCCTTGCACACCGCGTGGCCTTGTCTCGCCGGCCTGGACGCGGCGCAATTCGTCTTCGCCTCCCGCGATGGTTCACTGGCGCGCACGCTGGAATTGCTGGCCGCCCTTGCCCACGACGAGCCTCTGTCGCCCACGGTCTTCAGTGTGTCGGTGCACAACGGCACCACGGGTTTGTGTTCGATCGCGCGCAAGGACCGCAGCGCCGCCACGGCGGTGGCCGCCGGCCGCGATTCGCTCGGCATGGGACTGCTCGAAGCCGCCTGCCAGGTGAGCGCGGGCGCGGAGCATGTGGTGATGTGCTACGCCGACCAAGGCCTGCCGCCACCCTATGACACGGCGCCCGGGCGCGGCGTGCAACACGCGGCATTCTCCATCTCGCTGCTCCTCGAACCCGCCGCGCCGGAACGCGAGTGCTGCCGGTTGATTCCATGCGCCGAACGCGCAACGGAAAATCCGGAGGCCGCATTGCTGCGCTTCCTTGTGGAGCACTCGGCGAGTGCGATCATCGGCGCAGAACAAGGCTGGCGCCTGGAAAGGAGTAAGCGTGCTGGCCAGGCTTGATCGCTGGCGCCGTGCGCTAGGGACCGGCCTGTGCATCGCGCTCTACGGCGGCCTGAGCCTCGTCGCCAGCTTCACCCTGCTGCCGCTCGTGCAGCTCTGGCCCGGCAGTTTGGCGCAGCGGCAACGCCGCGTGCGCCGCGTGGTGAGCGGATCGTTCCGCATGTTGCTCGCGTTCGTTGCCGGCCTGGGCGTGGGGCGCGTGGAGGTGCAGGGCCGCGAATGGCTGCAGCACACGGAAGGCAAGCTGCTGATCGCCACGCACCCTATGTACCTGGACATGGTGGCGCTGCTCGCGCTGCTGCCGCAGGCCGATTGCGTGGTAAAGGGCGCGATGTTGCGCAATCCCATGTACCAGCGCTTTGTCGCAGCCGCCGGCTACATCAGCAATGCCGATCCCGCACGCTTCGTGGAGGAGTGCGTACAGGTCCTGCAACAAGGCCGCACTTTGGTGATGTTTCCGGAAGGCACGCGCACTGAGCCCGGACAGGACTGGCACTTCCGGCGCGGTGCCGCCCAGGTGGCGGTGCGCAGCGGCTGCCAGATCCTGCCGGTGCTGATCTGCTGCGACCCGCCGGCGCTGTTCAAGAGCATGCCCTGGCATCGGGCACCGCACCGGCGCTGGCGCTTGCTGGTAAAGTTTTATCCGCCGCAGGCACTGAACGCTCTGGGCGCGGAGCCGGACCTGCCGCACACCGTGGCCGCGCGCCGTTTGAACCGCAATCTGGAGAATTTCTTCAAGCAGCAACTGGCAGCCCATGAACAACCTGATCGAAGAATTGAAGCAGCTCATCATCACCTCGCTCGATCTTGAGGACGTGAGCCCTGCGGACATTGACCCGCACGCGCCGCTGTTCGGCGACGGCCTGGGGCTCGATTCCATCGACGCGCTGGAACTCGGGGTCGCGGTGCAGAAGAAATATCACGTCAAACTCGACGCCAGCTCCGCCGATACGCGCCAGCATTTCCACTCGGTGGAAAACCTGGCGAAGTTCATCGCTGCGCAACGCAGCACCTGAGCGGCGCTGCACGCAGCAGGTGCACATGCGCAACCTCACTCCCGCGCGCCCCGTGGCCGTCAGCGAGCACCAAGCCGTGGACCAAACGGCGTTCTGGCAACGCGTGCACGGCTTGCGTGCGGCACTCGCGTCGCACCCGGCGCGCCGCATCGCGCTGGTGTGCGATGACAGCAGTTGGTTTGCCGCCGGGATGCTGGCGCTGGCCCAGGCTGGGCGCACTTGCGTAGTGCCGCAAGCACCGCAGGCCGGCAGCCTCACCGCGAGCGGCGCGCAGGTGGACGCGGTGCTCACCGACCGGCCGGCGGCGTTCAGGGAATTTGCCACGCTCGCGCTCGGCGATGCACCGCCGGCCGGCGACGACACGGCCAGCCTGCCGCAAGACGACGTTCACATCGAGTGCTACACCTCCGGCTCCGCGGGCATGCCGAAATGCGTGCGCAAGACTTTCGGACAATTGCGCCGCGAAGTCGCCACCCTCGAGCAGCAATGGGGCCAACAGCTCGGCGACGCGCTGGTGCTCGGCACCATTCCGCACTACCACCTGTACGGCACCCTGGTGCGCGTGTTGTGGCCGCTGCTCGCGGGACGCACGTTCGTGACGCATACCTGCGCGCAACCCGCGGAGTTGCGCCACTGGGCCGCGCAGCGCCGCTGCGTCATCGTCAGCAGTCCGGCGTTTCTGCAGCGCATCGCGGCGCCGGCGGAATTGCCACCCGCGGCGCAGGTGGCCGCGGTGTTCAGCTCGGGCGCGCCGCTCGCCGACGCTTGCGCCGAACGCCTGCAACGCGATTGGGGGCACGCGCCCATCGAGATTTACGGCAGCACCGAAACCGGTGGCATCGCGTGGCGCGCCTGGTCGGGCAGCGCCGAACGTCGCTACTGGCGGATGTTGCCCTCGGTGCAAACTGAGCTGCGCGCGGAGCCGGCCGGCTTGCGGCTGTGGGTCAAGTCCGGATTTACCTGGCAGTCCGACTGGATGGCCACCGGCGATCTCGCGCATCTGCATGCCGATGGCCGGCTCACACTTTTGGGCCGCGCGGATGACGTGGTCAAGCTCGAGGACAAGCGCGTGTCGCTGAGCGAAATGCGCACGCGCCTCATGGCGCATACCTGGGTCGCAAACGTGCGCCTGCTGCTGCTCGCAGGATCGCGCCGCAGCATCGGTGCGGTGGTGGTCCTGAATGCCGCGGGCCGCAAGCAGCTGGCGGCGGACGGCAGACTGGCGATCAGCCGCGAACTGCGCAACTGGCTGCGCCGCAGTTACGAACCCGTGCTGCTGCCGCGCAAGTGGAGATTTCCGGACACGCTGCCGGACAACGACATGGGCAAAATCGAGCACGCCAGCCTGCAGCAGCTGTTCGCACGGCGCGCATGAACGTTCTGCCCACGGTCCTCGCCAAACGCACCCACCCCGGCGGCAGCGAACTCGAGATCCTGGTGGCGGAGAACAGTCCCTGGTTCGAGGGCCATTTCCCCGCGCGTCCCATCCTGCCGGGCGTGGCGCAGATCGCCTGGGCCGTGCACTACGCCGCAGAGTTGCACGCCGGCACGCCGACGCAGCCCGGCCTCGAACAGGTGAAATTCAAGCGCCCGATTCTGCCCGGCACGCACCTTACTCTGCGCCTGACGCGCGCGGCGGATGGCGCACGCCTGCGTTACGAGTACCGCGACGCCCAGCACAGCTACTCGAGCGGTGTGCTGGATTTCCGGAGGCGCGCATGAATTTCAATGCCTGCGCGGTCATCCCGGTGTTCAATCACCATGCGAGTCTCGGCGCCATCGTCGCGGCCCTGCGCGCCCAGGGTTTGCCGGTAATCCTGGTGGACGACGGCAGCGATGCACTCACCAAACAGGCGCTCGCGCACGTTAGCGCCGACGATCCGCAAGTCGAGTGCCTGACATTGGCGCGCAACCGCGGCAAGGGTATCGCGGCCATGACCGGCATGGCGCACGCCGGTGAATGCGGCTTTACGCATGCGCTGTACGTGGATGCCGACGGCCAGCATGAGCTGGCCGACATC
Source organism: Gammaproteobacteria bacterium (assembly GCA_035279405.1). Classification (NCBI taxonomy): domain Bacteria; kingdom Pseudomonadati; phylum Pseudomonadota; class Gammaproteobacteria; species Gammaproteobacteria bacterium. The sequence continues at coordinate 73,764 of DATEHU010000017.1, read as the reverse complement.
CCCGCACTGCTGGTGCTCGCAGAGCGTCATCCGCAGCATCTGGTCTCGGGATTGCCGCGTTACGACGCGAGCGTGCCGGCGGTGCGCTTCTACGGCCGCTACCTCACGCATGCCCTCGTGTGGCTGCATACGTTGTCGTTCACGCTGCGCGACTCGATGTGCGGCCTGCGTGTGTACCCGGTCGCCCCGAGCCTGGCGCTGGCGGCGCGCGTGCGCATCGGCGCGCGCATGGATTTCGACACCGACATCATGACGCGCCTGTACTGGGCGGGCACCGAAAGCCTGTTCCTGCCCACGCGCGTGCACTACCCCGCGGACGGCGTCTCGCATTTCCGCATGCTGCGCGACAACGCGCGCATGGCCTGGCTGCACCTGCGCCTGTTTCTCGGCATGCTGGCGCGCAGCCCCACGCTGTGGCGGCGCAACCGTGCGCGGCGGCGCGCGCGCCACTGGGCGCGCATCGGCGAACGCGGCAGTCTGGGCGGCGTGCGTTTCCTCGGATTTCTGGACCGCGTGCTCGGCCGGCCGCTGACGCTCGCGGTCCTGTATCCGGTGACCGCGTATTTCTTCCTCACGCACGCACACGCGCGCCGTGCGTCGCATGCATTCCTTACCGCCGCGGGCGCTCCCGCATCGCGCGCGCAGAGCATCCACCATTTCCTGAATTTTTCCGAGTGCATCCTCGACAAGGTCGCCGCCTGGCGGAATCCCGCGCGCGTGCAGGTGGATTTTCCCGGGCTGCCGCAGCTGCAGGCCGCACTTGCTCCGGGGCGCGGCATGCTGCTGTTGAGTGCGCATCTTGGCAACATCGAAGCGGCGCGCGCGCTCGGCACGCGCGTGGCCGGCCTGCGCATCAACGCGCTGGTGTATTCCGGCAACGCGCGCAAACTCGGCGCCGTCCTGACCGAGACCAGCGATGCCTACGGCGCGCGCCTGCTGGAAGTGGACCGCATCGGTCCGGAAACCGCGCTGCTGCTGCGGGAAAAAATCGCCGCCGGTGAAGTGGTAGTGATCGTCGGCGACCGCACACCGGTCACCAGCGACAGCCCGGTGGTCCGTGCGCCGTTCCTCGGCCGGCCGGCACGCTTTGCGCTCGGTCCCTATGTGCTGGCGCACGTGCTGGAATGTCCGGTGTACCTGATGTTTTGCCTGCGACAAGGGCCGGGGTATCGCGTGTACTTCGAGCCCTTTGCCGAGCGCATCCGGCTGCCGCGCCGGGGGCGCGAGGCCGCGGCTCAAGCCTGGGCTGGCCGTTATGCCGCGCGCCTCGCCGATTATGCCGGCCGATTTCCGCTACAGTGGTACAACTTTTTTGATTTCTGGGCCGGCGGCGAAAGCGTGCCTACCCCAGCCCCCAGCCACGGCAAGCCAACCAAGACCCATGCGCAACCTGGAAAACTATCCGCTTGAAACTCCCGTAACGGTCGGCGACCGGCGTCTCGCGCTGCGCGAGGTCTGCGCCGTGGCCCGCGGCATGCCCCTGGCGCTGGATGCGAGCCCGGCATTCCAACAGCGCATCCGGCGCGGCGCCAAGGTGCTGGCGGACAGCATTGCGGCCGGCACCCAGGTTTACGGCGTGACCACCGGTTACGGGGATTCCTGCACGGTGCCGATACCGGCGCCGGTGTTGCCGCAATTGCCCGTGCATCTGGTGCGTTACCACGGCTGCGGCCTGGGCGCACATTTCGACGAGCCGACCACGGTGGCCATCATGGCGACGCGCCTCAACTCGCTCGCCATGGGTTTCTCCGGCGTGCGCCTCGACGTGTTAACCCTACTGGCATCCATGATCCAGCAGCGCATTGCACCGCTGATTCCGGAGGAAGGTTCGGTGGGCGCGAGCGGCGACCTGACGCCGCTGTCCTACGTGGCCGCGGCCATGATCGGCGAGCGCGAAGTCCGCTATCAGGGTAAGGTGTGCACCGCCGCGCAGGCGCTGCATGCCGCGCACCTCGCGCCACTCACGCTCATGCCCAAGGAAGGTCTGGCGCTCATGAACGGCACCGCGGTCATGACCGCGCTCGCCTGCCTCGCCTGGGAACGCGCCGAATATCTCCTGCGCCTGGCCACGCGCATCACCGCCATGGTGGGCATTGCGCTCGGCAGCGACCCCAAACATTTCGCGCCCGGCCTGTTCGCAGTCAAGCCGCACGCGGGCCAGCAACAAATCGCCGCCTGGATTTTTGCCGACATGGGCGCCACCAGCCAGGACAGTCCGCTGCGCATCCAGGAGCGCTATTCCATCCGCTGCGCGCCACACGTGATCGGAGTGCTGGCGGACGCACTCGGCTGGATGCAGCGCGACATCGAGAATGAACTCAACAGCGCCAATGACAATCCCATCGTGGATCCGGAGAGCGGCGAGATTTACCACGGCGGACATTTTTACGGCGGCCACATCGCGTTCGTGGCCGACAGCCTGAAAAACACCGTGGCCAACATCGCGGACCTGCTGGATCGCCAGCTGGCGCTGCTCGTGGACACGCGCTTCAACAACGGCCTGCCCAGCAACCTGTCTGGCGCCAGCGAAGCACGCGCCAGCCTCAACCACGGCTTCAAGGCGGTGCAGATCGCGGTCTCCGCCTGGACCGCGGAAGCGCTGAAACTCAGCATGCCGGCGAGCGTGTTCTCGCGCTCCACCGAATGCCACAACCAGGACAAGGTGAGCATGGGCACGATCGCGGCGCGCGATGCGCTGCGCGTGCTCACGCTGGTCGAACAGGTGGCAGCGGCGTGTCTCGCGGCGGCGGCCCAGGCCATGGAAATCCGCCGGCGTCGCGGCAATCGTCCGCCGCGCCACATGCCGGCCGGGATGCTCGCGATGCTCGACGACGTGCTCACGGTGTGCGCCTACGTCGAGGAAGACCGTCCGCTGGAGACGGAACTGCGCCAACTTTGCGCCGCCATCAGTGAGCGCCGCTGGACGCTGTACGGGTAGCTGGCGGTGGGCGACGCGGTGCTCACGGCACAGGTCGAGATCGAGGTGCCGTTCCAGGATGTGGATCTCATGCAGGTGGTATGGCACGGGAATTATTTCCGCTATTTCGAAACCGCACGTGCCGCGCTGCTGCGCAAAATCGATTACGACTATCCCGAGATGCAGGCCTCGGGGTATCTGTGGCCGATCGTCGAACTCAAGGCGCGCTTCGTGCAGCCCATGCGTTATGCGCAGCGCATTCAGGTACACGCCGATTTGCTGGAATGGGAGAACCGCCTGAAGATCGGCTATCGCGTGGCCGACGTGGTCGGTGGCAAACGCCTGAGCAGCGGTTACACCGTCCAGTGTGCGGTGGATGCACACAGCGGCGAACTGCAGCTGGTAAGCCCGCCGGTGCTGCGCGCGCGCCTCAAGGATTATTTATGAAATTCCGCATGCCCGCATTCGCAGCCTTGTGCCTGCTTGCGGCCAGTGGCGTGCACGCGGCCACGACGCCGCGTATCCCGGCCGCATTCAGCGCGCGCTTCGTCGAAACCCGCAGCTTGCCGGGGTTTGACACCCCGCTCATCAGCCACGGCCTGCTGAGCGTGGATGCGGCCCATGGTTTCCGCTGGGAAATCACCGCGCCCTACCATTATGTGTTCGAGATGAACGGCGGGGAGGCGCGCGAGGAGCTGCCGGATGGCAGCGTGCGCCAGCTCGATCCCGAACAGGCGCCGTGGCTCGCGGCGGTGGAACAGATTTTCGTGGGCGCGCTGTCGGGGAACATGGCGCGACTGCAGCGCTATTTCGACGTGCAGGTGCAGCCACTGGCCCAGGGCCAGCGCGTCACGCTCACGCCCAAGCCCGGGCCCCTGAGCCAGGCGATTGCAGGCATCGAGGTCGTGGAAAGCGCGCCCGGCCGGCCCGAACAGATCGAGATCCGCGAAACCTCGGGCGGCCGCCTGCAGTTGCGCTTCACGCCCATCAGTCCGCCGCACAGTGCTCCGTGAACATGCGCTTCGCCAGCGTCGCGCGCTGCACGCTCTGGCTCGCGTCACTCGCTGTGCTGTGCGCATTCGCGTGGCTGCGCCTCGACGTGCACCAGCCGATCAACACCGATATCCTGGCTGCCTTGCCGGCGCAGCAGGAATCCGGCGCCCTGCGCGTCGCCAACGAGCGCAGCCGCGATGCCTTCATAAACGAATTGCTGATCCTGGTGAGCGGCGCGGACACGCCCGCGACCCGCGCGGCGGCGCTCGCCGCCCACACGGCGCTCCTCAATGCCGGCCTGCATGCCGAAAACACCGGCCAGACGCTGCAGCAACTGCTCGCGCTCTATCAGGCGCATCACTTTGCCATGCTTGATGCCGCCCAGACCGCACGTCTCACCCGCGGCGGCGCGCAGGCACTCACCACGGACGTCGCCGTGTCGCTCGCGAGCCCCGCCGGCCTGACCAGCAGTTTCGATACGGACCCCGGCGGTTATCTCGCCGCATTTCTCAGCCGGTTGCCGCGGCCTTACCCCGCATTCCTGCCCGATGGGCCGCTGCTCACGGCGCTGCGCAATGGACGGCGCGATTACCTGCTGCGCGTACAGGTGAGCACTTCGGGTTTCTCGCAAGCCGGCGCGGCACTCGCAGTGCAGGCCGTGGATGCGGCGCACAACGCGGCGCGCAAAGTCTGCGACGACTGCGAGTTTCTGGCCACGGGCGCACCGCTGTTCGCGCAAGCCGCGCGTCGCGAAGCGCAACGCGAAACCCTGTGGCTGAGCGTGGCTTCCGCCGTGCTCATCATGCTGCTCATTGCCTTCGTGTTCCGCAGCCTCGCGCCGCACCTGCTCGCCGCGCTGCAGCTTGCGGCCAGCGTGCTCGCGGCCAGCGCCGCGGTAATTGTCTGGTTTGGCTCCATCCAGATTCTCACCCTGGTGTTCGGCACCACGCTGCTGGGAATTGCCATTGACTATGCGTTCCTGTATTTCGCGGAATACTGGTTCGGCGAAAGCGCGCCGCCGGCGGTATGGCGCCGCGTGCGGCCGGGCCTGCTCATGGGCCTGCTCACCGGAGTGGTGGCATTTGCCTTCCTGCTGCTGGCGGGTTTTCCGGCCCTGACGCAGATTGCGGTGTTTTCCGTGGCGGGTTTGCTCGAAGCCGGACTGGTGGTGGCGCTCATTTTTCCGCTCACGCTGACGCGCAACCCGCGCGTGGCCGCACATGCGGCCGTGCGCTGGCCACAGCAATTCATCGCGGCGGGCTGCCGTCCCTCGCGCTGGCGTTACGTGTTGCCTGCGCTCGCCCTGCTGCTTTGCATTCCCGGCTGGCTGCGGTTGCAGACCAGCGACGATGTGCGCGAACTGCAACACCTGCCACCCAAGCTGCTGCACACCGATGCCGAGATCCGCACTACGCTCGGCCAGTTGCCGCCGCCGGGATTTTTCCTGATTGCCGGCAGCGATCTCGAGCAGGCGCTCGCGCGTGAGCAGGCCCTGTTCGTGACGCTCGGTGCGCGCGTGCCGTCGGCGCTGCCGCTTAGCCTGTCGCGCTTTCTGCCGTCCAATGCGCAGCAGCAGGCAAGTCTCGCCGCCTGGAGCCGCGTGCTCGCATCGCCGGCTGCGTTGCAGACCGCGTTCAAAAGTCTCGGCCTGCCGGCGGCACTCACCGCGCATCTCGAGGCGCAATGGCAGCACGCAGCGCGCCGGCCTCTCGACGCCGCGCAACTTTTCAGTGCCGCGCCGGATCTCAAGCAGCTGGTCATTCCGACGTCCACCGGCGTAGCACTGCTCGCGACCGTCACCGGTCACGGCCAGCTGAATCCCGCGACCCTGGAGCAAGCCGCATTGTCCACGCCCGGCACCGAGTTCGTGCAGCCGCTGGCACGCGTAACTGAAACTTTTCACCGCATCCGCGTGCGCGCCACCTGGCTGGTGGTGATCGGATATCTGGTGATCTTCGCGCTGCTGCTCTGGAGATATGGCCGGCGCGAAGCGCTGCGCATGTTGTTTCCGCCGCTGCTCGCGCTCGGTATCACCCTGGGCGCGCTCGGCTGGCTGCGTGAGCCGCTCAACATTTTCGTGGTGGTGGCGTTGATTTTGATTCTGGGTCTGGGGCGCGATTACAGCGTGTTCCTGCGCGAAGGCGGCACGCGTCAGCGCTCGCCGGCACTTGCCGTGACGCTCTCGGCGATCACCATGCTGTTTTCCTTCGGCCTGCTCGCCGTGAGCCGCATTCCCGCGCTGCATGCCTTCGGTCTGGCGACGCTCATCGGCATACTGGCAAGCTATCTGAGTGCACCCCTGTCTCTGCCGCCCACCGGGCGGGAAAGCACATGAGCGCGCGCGCTGTACTGGTGATTGCCACGCTGGGCCTGGTCGCGGGATGCGCCAGTGTGCCGCCGACGCCGGGCTGCACGCGCCTCGGGCACGACGGCGTGTTCTGCGCGCTGCCGCCTTCCGCCCTGCCCGCAGTGAGCGCGAGCCACCTGGTCACCGTCACGCACGCGGGCCAGTCGCAGACCTTCCTCGGCCGCCTGCAGATTGACGCGCACCATCTGCGGCTCGTCGGCTTGAGCCTGTTCGGTACCGCGCTGTTCAGCCTCGATTACGATGGCCGGCAGCTCACCAGCCACAGCGCCGGGGGTAACTTGCGCCCGGAACTGCTGCTCGCGATGCTGGAACTGAGCGTGGCGCCGGCCAATGAATTGCCGTCGCAGTTGCACGATCTCAGCTTGACCGTGAGCGCGGCCGGCGACCGGCAGGTGCGCGAGCTGTGGCACCAGGGACAGCTGATCGCACGCATTGAGAAAACCGGCGGCGCGCTGAATACGGCGCACATCAGTATCGTGATCCCAGGCGCCAAACTTTCGCTGCAGCTCACGCCGCTCAACGTTCCGGGAGCAACGCCATGACGCGCGTGTATCTGCACGCCCTCGGCATCCTCAATGCGCTCGGCAACGACGCGGCGAGCGTACGCCGCGGTCTGTACAAGGGATCCACCGCAGGCATGCAGGTGCGCGACGACTTCATTCCCGGCCGTCCTGTGCATGTCGGCGCGGTGCACGCGGACCTGCCGCCCATCGAACCGCAATGGCCGGAATATAATTCGCGCAACAACCGCATACTCGCCGCGGCCATCGGGCAGATCCGCCCGCAACTGGATGCGGCCATCGACAAGTACGGAGCGGCGCGCGTCGGTATCGTGCTCGGCACCGGCACCTCCGGCATCACCGAGGGCGAACAGGCCTACGCCCATCACCTGCGCCACGGCGCGTTCCCCGCCGCTTACGACTATCGCCAGCAGGAAATCAGCGGACCGAGCGAATACCTGCGCCACGCGCTCTCGGTGCGCGGTCCCACGTGGACGGTCTCGACCGCCTGCACCTCGAGCGCCAAGGCGCTCGCTTCCGCGCGCCGCTTGCTGCACGCCGGTATCTGCGACGCGGTGGTGAGCGGCGGCGTGGATTCGCTCTGCCGGCTCACGCTCAACGGTTTCGCGGCGCTGGAGTCCGTGGCGCGCGGGCTGTGCAACCCGTTCAGCAGGAATCGCGATGGCATCAACGTCGGCGAGGGCGCGGCGGTATTTCTCCTGAGCCGCGAGCCCGGGCCGGTGTGCGTACTCGGAGTCGGCGAATCTTCCGATGCCTGGCACATCTCCGCGCCCGATCCGCAGGGGCGCGGCGCGGAACTCGCGATGCGCGCGGCACTGTCGGAAGCCGGCGTGAATGCGGCCGCGGTGGATTACCTCAACCTGCACGGCACCGCCACCGTGCAGAACGATCTCGTCGAAAGCCACGCGGTGGCGCGCGTGTTCGGCAGCGATACGCCGTGCAGTTCCACCAAACCGCTGGTGGGCCACATGCTGGGCGCGGCCGGCGCCACCGAACTTGCGTTCTGCTGGCTGCTGCTCACCGAATCGGCCGCTGCGCCGCTGCCGCCGCACGTCTGGGACGGCGCCGCCGATCCGGCACTCGCGCCGCTCCGGCTGTGTCGCGCCGCAGACGCGTCGCAACATTGCCGCATCGCGGCCAGCAATTCCTTCGCCTTCGGCGGCAGCAACATCTGCGTACTGCTGGGACGCGCCTGATGAGCGCCGGATTTCCACCCGTAACCGAACTGTTGCCGCATCGCGGGCGCGCGGTGATGCTGGACGCGGTGCTGGAACATTCCGAGAATCACACCGTGGCGCGGGTGCGCATCGCGCGCACCCACCCGCTGTTTGTCGCCGGACACGGCGTGCCCGTGTGGGCGGGGATCGAATTCATGGCGCAGGCGGCGGCCGCACATGCCGGCCTGAACAACCGGCGCTTCGGCGGCGCGCCGCATGTCGGCATGCTGCTCGGCACGCGTCGGTATCAGGCACACACCGATTACTTTGCCGAGAACATGCAACTGGAGGTGCGCGCCGAACGTGAATTCGGCGACAGCCAGGGCGTGGGCGCGTGCCGCTGCCGCATCTCGCATAATGGACAGCTGCTGGCGAGCGCCACACTCATCGTCGTCGAAACCAGCGAGGCCTTGGCGCCATGAGCACAAGCAAACGCGTTTTGGTCACGGGCGCGAGCGGCGGCATCGGCCGCGCCATCGCGCGCGCACTCGCGGCCAGCGGATTCCAGCTGGGCCTGCATTACCACACCAACTCCGCCAAGGCCGAGCAGCTCGCGCAGGAACTCGGTGCGGCCGGCGCCGTGGCGCATTGCCTGGGTTTCGACGCCGCCAACCGCGAAGCCACGCGCCGCGTGCTGCACGCGGACCTGGAAAAGCACGGCGCCTATTGGGGCGTGGTGTGCAACGCCGGCATCAGCGCCGACAACACCTTCGCCGCCATGCCGGGCGAGGACTGGGACCGGGTGCTGGCGGCGAATCTCGACAGCTTCTACAACGTGCTGCAGCCGCTGGTGATGCCGCTGGTGCGCATGCGCAACGGCGGACGCATCGTGAGCATCGCCTCGGTCGCCGGACAGATGGGCAACCGCGGGCAGACCAATTACAGCGCGGCCAAGGCCGGGCTGATCGGCGCCAGCAAGGCACTCGCCGTGGAACTCGCGAGCCGCGGCATCACCGTGAATTGCGTGGCGCCCGGCCTGATCGAAACCGACATGCTGCACGGCGCGCCGGTGGCGGAGATTCTCAAGCAGATTCCGCTCGGACGCCTGGGCCAGCCGCAGGAAGTCGCGGCGCTGGTGGCATTCCTGTTTTCGGAGGCCGCCGCCTACATCACCCGCCAGGTGATCGCCGTCAACGGGGGCATGCTCTGAACCTTGAACGTCGCGCGCCGGCTGACGACCGCGCCCTCACCGGAACCGATGCCGATACTCGCGGTTTGACCTTGCCGAGTCTGTGGGAAAATAATGCACCACAGATTTTGCCGTCCACGGACAGGGCGCATCACACCGGGAGATCACCACCATGAAAATCGCCATGCTCATTCCCGCGCTGGCCTGCGCGCTGTTGCTGACCGCCTGCATACCGGTGCCGCTGCAGCACTACGACAATATGCCCGCAGTCGGCTTCGAGAATCAGCCGCTCGACATAAAACAGCTTGAGCGTGCGATATATGTCGGCGCCTACAACGAGGGTTGGACCGCCGTGACCGTGGCGCCCGGCCACATCGTGGCCACGCACGTCGAAACGCCGCGCAGCGTGAGCGTGGACATCCTGTATGACGCGCACACTTACAGTATCCACTACAAAAACACTCAGGACATGAACTACGACGCGGCGACCGGCAAGATCGATCCACGTTACAACCGCTGGACCGCGGACCTGAGGGATTCCATCAACGCTGCCATGCGAACCATGTGCAGCGCGCCATCGGCGTGTGTCCCGCAATAGTTGCGGTAGCGCGCGGCACGCGTAACCGGGTTCGGTGCAGGGGGATGCGGTGGCCGCGCACGCAGTCCGGTTGTCACGCGCCGCATCTGCCACAAGGTGAGCACGCATGATTGTTCAGCCGAAAGTGTGGGGCTTTATCTGCACCACGGCGCATCCGCTGGGCTGCGAACTCAACGTGCGCGACCAGGTCGCGCGCGCGCGCAAAGCCCCGGGACAGGCGAGCGTGCCGAAAACCGCGCTTATCATCGGCGCCTCCACCGGATACGGCCTGGCGGCACGCATCACCGCGGCCTTTGTCTACGGCGCCGCGACTGTGGGCGTGTTCCTGGAAAAGCCGGGACGGGTCGCCAAGTCCGCGAGCGCCGGCTGGTACAACGCGGCGGCGTTCCATCAGTACGCGACGCGCGCCGGACTGCCTTGTGTGTCCATCAACGGCGATGCGTTCGCCGCCGCTACGCGCAGCTGCGCGATCGACGCTATCAAGCGCGACCTCGGTGGCCAGGTGGATCTGGTGGTGTATTCCCTGGCCGCACCGCTGCGTCGGCTGCCGGACGCACGCACGGCGCGCACCGCGCTCAAGCCCATCGGTGCGCCGTTCACCACCAAGACTGTCGATACCGACCATGACACGGTGATCGAAGTCACCGTGCCGTCCGCGAGCGCGGAGGAAATCCGCGACACCGTCTCGGTGATGGGCGGCGAGAATTGGAGCCAGTGGCTCGCGGCGCTGGACGCGGCCCAGGTGCTTGCCCCCGACGCCACCACCGTGGCGTACAGCTACATCGGACCGGAAATCACCTGGCCGATCTATTGGCATGGCACGCTCGGGCACGCCAAAAAGGACCTGGAAAATACCGCGCGTGAATTGGGTACGCGCTACGCGGCAGGCGGACTCAGGGCTGGCGTCGCCATCATGAAATCCGTGGTCACCCAGGCGAGCGCGGCGATTCCGGCCATGCCGCTGTACCTGTCGGTGGTGCAACGCGCGCTGCGCTCGCGCGCGCTCGCCGAGGATTGTCTCGCGCAGCAGCAACGACTGTTCAGCGATTTTCTCTACCGGGCCGACAGCCATGCGCCGCTGGACGACGGACACGGTCGCTGGCGGCTGGATGACCGCGAACTGCGCAGCGACGTACAGCAGGCCTGTCTGGAATTGTGGCCGCAGGTCACTACGGCGAATCTGCGCGAGCTGACCGACTACGCGCAGTACAAGCGCGACTTCCTGCGGCTGTTCGGTTTTGCGCGTGCCGATGTCAACTACCAAGACGAAGTCGAGACACGCCGGGAGTTTCCCTGTCTCAGTTGTGAATGAATGTTGCCGGACGCGTGCGGCGTTGCGGCTTCGCTTTGCCTGGTGTGAGCGGAGCCCCGGCCGTCAGTAGCGCCGGATAATCAAATCCACGCGGTCATCCGGACGCGTGCGCGATCTGAGTCCCGGTGGCGGCCGTGCCGCGCAACGCGGGTTCGTCATTCAGTCGCCGCAGCAGGGGCAGCAGCTCCGCATGCGTATCGCGCTTGGCGATGTAGCCGTCCACGCCCATGAGCGTCGCACCTTCGCGATACTCGGGCTCGTCGAACATGGACATCATCACCACGTGCGGTGGTGGCACTAGTTGTTTGAGATGTTGGGCAAGTTCCAGGCCATTCATGCAGGGCATGGCCAGATCCGAGATCACTACATCCGGCTGCAATGCGGTCGCCAGCTGCAAGCCTTCAACTCCGCCGCTCGCGCGGCCTACCACCTGGATCGCGGGATTGCGCGCCAGCTCCACCGCCAGCGTCTCGAGGAACAGAACATTGTCGTCCACCAGAATCACGCGCATGTTTGTCTCCGTCTGCCGCGACACCACGGTCGCCCTCGGGCGCACCGTTGGCCTAATGTCGCCATCCGATGCCTAATTTCCGTGACTCAAAGTCTGGACGTCCGGGTGCCGGTAATCTATCGGTAAATCCCCTAACGGGTTCAGTTTCACTCCCGGTAAATCCCGTGGTTTTTTCCGACTGCCGGCGCTTGCCGAGTACCCGCGCGGGTTCCGGCAGCTGTTCGGGTTTGCGCGCCGTGAGATTCCCGACCCTGGTCGTGATTGACCGTGCCCACAAACGTGCCCCGGCCGGATTCTCGCCGAATCCGGCCGGGGCAACTTCTTCCGCCATTATCGCAGGACAGGCAAATCAGTGGGGGTAGGCGTGTGCCTGCGCTCTGCGCACGGAGGCGCCGCGCACGCGTTGCGGCATAGTCTCCAACTGCAAGCGCCGCAGCAGCGGCAGCAGTTCGGAATACACGTTGGGCTTGGCAATGTACGCGTCTGCGCCCATGCGCATCGCACCTTCGTAGTATTCCGGCTCGTCATACAGTGCCAGCACCACCACGCGCGGCGCCGGCTCCAGCATTTTGAGCTCATGGGTCATTTCCAGACCGTTCATGTCAGGCATGGCCTGGTCCACGATCACGATGTCCGGCTGCATTTCGCGCGCCAACCGCAAACCTTCCACACCGCTGCTGGCGCGTGCCACGATCTGCACTGCGGGATTACGCTTCAGCTGCTCCGTCAACGTTTTGAGAAACACGGGATCGTCGTCCACAAGAATTGCACGCATGGTAACCTCCGATAAAACCGGGCGCGTATGCCATGGTTGCCGTCGAGCGGGTCCATGGTCCGCACCACCATTTCATGTGTTTTCAGTCGCGTCCAGTCTGTATTTCCGGGGACGGGCCGACCATCGGAGAATCCCCCAACAGGTTCAGCCGCAACCCTAGAGAATCCCATTCTCATCCGAACGCTCAAAGCCCGGCACACCGTCCGGCAGGCAAATCAAGCCGCTCGGATGACCCCGTCGGCAACTCGCTTGACATATATATAAGTGTGGTGAGGCCGGTGTATTTCATTGAGATGCCAGTGGAATCTCAATCCGGCCGAACGCCGGCACACGACGCGCCGGCTGGTCAGATCACCAGGGATGGTCACAGGTAAGCGAATCAGCGCAGTTGGCTGTCCTTGCTGCCGCGCCGGTTATAGAGACTCTGGACTTTGATTTTCTTGTCGGCTTCGCTCTGGCAGGCAACACACAGGCGCACGCCGGGCACGGCCTTGCGCCGCGCTTCCGGGATTTCCGCGCCGCATGCTTCGCAGCGTTTCAAACTTCTGCCCGAATGCAAACGCCCGCGCACGCTTTTCAGCGCGTCCTCGATGCTCGCGTCGATCTGCTCCTGAACCGCGCCGTCTTTTGCCCAACCCGTTGCCATATCACTGCTCGTAAATTTCAGAAAATCTTTGAGTCATTCCGGTCTTCGTCATACCGGCGCGATCCCGGCTTCCGCCGGGAGGTATCCAGTAATAAACTGATTCTCCTGCACTCCGGTTCGAGCCAAGCGCAGTCTGCCCTGAGCTTGTCGAAGGGCCGCAATGACGTAAAGATCGCGGCGCACATGGGTTTTTTCAAGTGCTGCCTTGTGCATCGTGACTCAGCGGTTCGTCCTCACCCGCCGCCTGGCGCGCCAAAACATACAGCAGATCGGACACGCGTAGGCGTTCGATTCCGCCCCGGTGAATTCATGTAAGAAATTTGGTGGCCAGGGGTGGGCTCGGCCGACTCGGCCGAGTGGGCGTCCAAGGGCCAGAAGCAAAGCTTCTGGCGGGTGCACATGGATGTGCACCCTGGACCATGCGCGGAGCAGGAAGCGGAGCGTATGGGTTGCCTTGGGAAGGCAACCGCAGCAGGGACTGCACAGGTTGCCGTGCGGACCACCGACACTCAATCAGTGTTCGATTCCGCCCACATGCAACAATCTTTACAGAGAAAATTATGGTGGCCAGGGGCGGAATCGAACCACCGACACGCGGATTTTCAGTCCGCTGCTCTACCAACTGAGCTACCTGGCCTTAATTCTGAACAACGTATTCTCACAGATGCATCCCTGCGGCGCCCCCAGCTCGGCTCCCTGCCTCGCGTTCGGGCGGACGCGAGCTGTGCTCGCGTTAAATGCCCCGCCCTCACCCAACTGAGCTACCTGGCCTGATACAGAAATCCTGAACCATCCCTGGTGCGCTGACCAGCCCCGACATCGTGTCGGGTCGTTCGCCGGGCGCGAAGCCGTGCTTCGCGTAAATCTCCTGGCTCACCCCAGCTCGGCCACTGCGCTGCGCAATCCTGCTCCGCTTGTGTTCCAGGGCGGACATCGTGTCCGCCCGCTCGAAGCTGCGCTTCTTGCCCCTGTCTCGCGTTCGGTCGGACGCGAGCTGTGCTCGCGTTAGAGGCACCGGCCTCACCCAACTGAGCTACCTGGCCAAGTTACGACCGGGGGAAAAACAGGAAAAATCAGGGCCGCTATTAAAACTGTCGGGGCTTTGCAGGTCAAGGGCCAGACGGGATTTTTGACACTCCAGCACACTCGGACTAGGCTTCGGCTGGAGCGCAAAAATGAATACTCTATCCGTCCCTCATTCGACAGCGGCCGCAAACTCACTGCTCGACCGCTACCGCGCGGTGCGCGCGCTCACCGTGGATTTGTGCCACACGCTTGCGCCCGAGGACATGATGGTACAGAGCATGCCGGACGCAAGCCCCGCGAAATGGCACCTGGCGCACACCACGTGGTTTTTCGAGACTTTCATCCTGGTCCCGTACGCCAAGGGCTACCGGCCATTTCATCCCCAGTACGCCTACCTGTTCAACTCTTATTACTACAGCGCGGGCCGGATGTACCCGCGGCCGGAGCGCGGCCTGCTGTCGCGACCCACGGTGGCCGATATCTTCAGCTATCGGGACTGCGTGAACGACCACATGCAGCGGCTGCTGGACCAGAACAAGGGCGACGCGCAATTCGAATTTCTGGTGACGCTCGGCCTGAACCACGAGCAGCAGCACCAGGAACTCCTGCTCACCGACCTCAAGCACCTGTTCTCGCTCAATCCGCTCAAGCCGGTCTGGCGGGACCTGCCTGCGCCGCCCCGGCACGCCGCACCCGCGCTGAAATTCATGGCCCGGCCCGAGGGCCTGTCTCAGATCGGTCATGCCGGCAACGGGTTCGCATACGACAATGAAACCCCACGCCATCGCGTGTTCCTCAAGGCACACGCGATCGCCAACCGGCCGGTCACGACCGGCGAGTACCGGGAGTTCATACGCGCTGGTGGCTACTCGAAGCCGGAACTTTGGCTGTCGGACGGCTGGGCCACCGTCCAGCGCGACGGCTGGCAGCGGCCGCTCTATTGGAACGAAGACCTGAGCGCGGAATTCACTCTCGGCGGCGAACACGAGTTGGACCTGAACGCACCGGTGTGTCACGTGAGTTACTACGAAGCCGACGCCTTCGCACGCTGGACCGGCGCGCGCCTGCCGACGGAAGCGGAATGGGAAGCCTTCGCCGCCGAACAACCAGTGAGCGGGAATTTCCTGGATAGCGGTCTGTTCCATCCCGCCGCAAGCGGCGCACCGCATATATATGGTGATGTCTGGCAGTGGACTTCGAGCGCCTATGCGCCCTATCCCGGCTACCAGCCGCTTGCCGGCACGCTTGGCGAGTACAACGGCAAGTTCATGGCGAACCAGTTGGTGTTGCGCGGCGGCTCCTGCGTCACGCCCGCCGGCCACATGCGTGCCAGCTACCGCAACTTTTTCTATCCCCATCAGCGCTGGCAATTCATGGGTCTGCGCCTCGCCAAGGACAACTGACATGAAGATATCCCAGGCACTGTCGGTCACACTGCACGACTACGTGCCACGCGCCGGCGATATGCGCTCGGAAATCCTCGGCGGTCTGGCGGCCAGCCCCAAAACCCTGCCCGCCAAGTATTTCTACGACGAGCGCGGCTCGAAACTGTTCGATGCGATATGCGAGCTGCCGGAGTATTACCTCACGCGCACCGAGCTCGCGATCATGCAAGCGAGCGCCGCGGACATGGCCAATGTGCTCGGGCCGCGCGCGTTGCTGGTCGAGCCGGGCAGCGGCAGCAGCGCGAAAACGCGCCTGCTGCTCGACAAGCTGCACTGGCCGTGCGCTTACGTGCCCGTGGATATCTCGCGCGAACATCTGGTCATCGCCGCGGATCGCCTGAACCGGCAATACCCCGCACTGGAAGTCCTGCCGGTTCACGCCGACTTCAGCCAGCGGTTTGCACTGCCCGTGCCACGACTCCCCGCCGCCTGCACGGTGATTTACTTTCCGGGCTCGACCATCGGCAACTTCGAGCCGGATGCGGCGGTGGCGCTCCTGAAGCAACTGCAGCAGCTTGCCGGCCATAAGGGTGCCTTGCTGATCGGCGTGGATCTGAACAAGGATCGCACCGTGCTCGAAGCGGCATACAACGACGCGGCCGGCGTTACCGAAGCCTTCAATCTGAACCTTCTGGAACGGATCAATCGCGAACTGCACGCAGACTTCAACGCGCAACGCTTCCAGCACCATGCTCCGTACAATCAGGCGGAAGGTCGCATCGAAATGCACCTCGTGAGCCGCAACAACCAGATCGTACACATCGGCGAAAACATTGTGCGATTCCGTGCGGGCGAGGCCATCGTCACGGAATACAGCTACAAGCACACGCTGCCGGGATTTGCCGCACTCGCAGCGCAGGCGGGCTGGAAAGTGCGCAAGGTCTGGACCGACGACAAGCGCTGGTTCAGCGTGCAATACCTGACGGCGGATTAGGCGCCCGCCCCTGCCTTCATTCCGGCGCGACGCCCCCTCGTCATTCCGGTCCTTCGACAGGCTCAGGACAGGCCTGGCTGCGCCCGAGCTGGAATCCAGTTCCGGATTGAGCGGCCTACGGCCACAGATTTTTCAAGAAAGCGGTATTCCGTCCCGCGGCCGGGTGACTTTCTTTGTTCGTGCAAAGAAAGTCACCAAAGAAACACGCCCCGGGGGTCGCTCCTACCCGACGTGAAACTACGGTGCGGGCGGGACGTATCCTTCCGGTATCTTGGCGCCGCCGCTGAAGAAGAACTTTTCCATTTCCTCGGCGAGAAACTTGCGCGCCTTGGGGTCAAGGGCGGACAGGCGGTACTCGTTGATGAGCATGGTTTGGTGCTGCAGCCATTGCTGCCAGGCCTGTTTGCTCACCAGCGCGTAGATGCGCTGGCCGAGTTCGCCGGGATACGGCGGACGTTCCAGGCCTTCAAGTTCCTCACCCAGCAAGACGCATTTGACCGTGCGCGTCATTTCGCGATTCCTCCTGCATTTCCCGTAATTGTTTCAGCAGTTTCTTGACCGGAGCGGCAAGACCGAGGGCCGGCTCGTGCGCTAGCGTCACCCAGCGGCGGTCGACATTATCGCCGATGCGCGCATCCGCCGCGATTGCGAGCCGCAGCGGTTCGATGTCCAAGTGGAAGTGACTGAAAGTGTGGCGCAGTACCGGCCAACTCTGTTGGGCGGACGGCGTGGTGCCGAATTCCTTTCCGCACCAGTCGGAAACATCGGCCGAGGGTGAAATTTCCGGCAGACTCCAGAGCCCGCCCCAAACGCCCGCGGGCGGACGGCGTTCGAGCAGCATGCGATTGCCACAGGTAACAAGCAACATGCGGGTGCGGCGTACGGGTTTTGTTTTCCGCAGACGCGGCGAGGGAAACGCGGTTTCGCGGCTGAGGGCGTGCGCGCGGCAGCCGGATGCGAGCGGGCATTCGCCGCAACGCGGTCGCGTATGCGTACAGAGCGTGGCGCCCAAATCCATGATCGCCTGCGTGTAAGTCGCGACATGGGCGCGCGGTGTGTGCTGTTCGGCCAGTGCCCACAGCTTGTTTTCGATTACCTTTTCGCCTGGCCAACCCTTAATGGCGTGGTAGCGCGTGAGCACACGCTTCACATTGCCATCGAGGATGGCGTGACGTTCGCCGCGCGCGAGCGCGAGGATGGCACTGGCCGTGGAACGCCCGATGCCGGGCAGCGCCGCGACCTGGTCAAACTTTAGCGGGAAACGCCCGCGGTGTTGGTCGCGGATGAGCCGTGCGGCGCGGTGCAGGTTACGTGCACGCGCGTAGTAGCCGAGGCCAGACCACAAGTGCAGTACGTCGTCGAGCGGTGCATCGGCGAGCGCGCGCACGCTGGGGAAGCGCGCCAGGAAACGCCGGTAATAATCCTTCACGGTCGCCACCTGGGTCTGCTGCAGCATGATTTCCGAGACCCACACGCGATACGGCGTACGGCTACGCTGCCAAGGCAGGTCGTGACGGCCGTGTGCGCAGTGCCAGCGCAGAAGCACGGGCGATAGTCGAATCTCAACGGGTCTGCGCGGCCGGGGCATGCGTGCTGGTGGATGCGGGCGGCAGGTGCGCGCGTTCGCGCGCGAGTTTCTCGATGCCGCGCGCGCTGAACTCACCCTCGGCGCGCAACTGGCTCTTGACCAACGCCGGCCCGATGAGCGGCGGAATCCAGAACTCCGGCTCTATCGTCAACGTCCATTGCATACGCGTCCCCCGGCCTTCCGCCTGCAGGTGCCAATCGGATTCGTCGTGTTTCACATTGCTCAGCTCGGGAATAGCGGCCGCGGTGAGGGTGCCGGGCGGGGATTCCGTCACTTTCTGGATTTCCTTGATGGTATGGCAGAAAAACAGCACGCAGGCGCGGCTTTCCATGTACACCAGTGCAGTGTGCGCATCCGGTCGTTCCAGGAGGCGGCTGCGCCGTATCACACGACTGATGCGCGTGAGGTGGTTGTAATCGGTGAGTACCCGGTACACCTGCGGCAGCGGTGCGTCCAGATACACGTCGGCGCTCAGCCGGTAAATGTCGCCGTCGCGGCTGATCTCGAGTGCATGAAACTGTGCGGCGTAGGCACGGGTGCACACACCCATAGTCAAGATCAGCGTTACGGCCAATAGCCGCACATGGCCCTCATCGTTGGCTTTGACCCAGCGCCGTAGGGGGATGCATGTGCGTCCCGGATGCAGGCGGCGAACTGGGATTCAACAGCCCCTTGAGCTTGTCGCGGATCTGATTCTCAAGCCGGCCGCGCACTTCCTGTTTTTTCTTCTGCACCTCGGCGTGCGCGCGTTCCTGCACCGCGCCCGCGATGTCCGGCGTGATGCTGGGGCGCGTGAGTGTGCCGCTGATTTTCAATGGAATGGTTTTGCCGGCCAGCCCGCTCAGGTCCGATTTCGCGCCGAGCTTCGGCGTGCCGGTGATGTGGGCCTTGAACCTGTAATCCAGGGTGTTTTCCGCCAGATCCAGCTTGCCGCTGCCGTCCAGATTCAGGAACGGCAGTTGCGCCACCAGATCGCGGTTGTCGAGTACGCCGTTGCGTATGGCGCCGCTGCCCTGCAGGCTGGCAAATTCCGTCTGATTGGCGGCCGGGGGCGGCGCAGGCTGATGCCTGGCCAGCGCCTCGGCACGCGCGATGGCATTCCATATATTGATGCCCTGGATGGCGCCGTTCTTCAACGCAAAACTCATTTTGCCGTTCAGGGTGTGACGCATCTCGCCTACGGTCGGGCCGAGCGCGCGTGTGGCAACCTGCAGGTTGGCGGTGCCGCTCAAACGCTTCACGCCGAGCATATCCTGCAGCAATCCGCCGGCCTGCACGTTCTGCAGGCTCAGCTTCTCGGTGACGACGGGGGTATCGCTGCCGGCATCGATGCGCACGCTGCCGGTGAGCGTGCCGCCATAGAGCTGCGCCGCGAGCGGATCGACCTGCACCACGCCGTTCGCGGCGTGCACGCCCACGCTCAGCTCGCTGCTGTGGGTATTAAGCAGCGTAAGCTGCCCGACATGCAGCTGGCCGTCGACATTCAGCGCGCGCAAGCTGCGCACCGACAGGCTGATCTTGTTGATGTCGGTGGGTTCGCGCGGCTGCGCCGGCGTGGCGGCTTTCTGCGGCGGCAGATAACGGTCAGCATTGAGTTGATTCACGTTCAGGTTGAATTCCAGCGCCCGGCTCCTGAAATCCTTGACGCTCACGGTGCCGGTAAGCGTGCTGTCGTCCAGCTTGAAGTTCAGGTCCTGCACGGTGACGGCATCACTGGAACTCACGAAATTCAGCGCGCCTGAGGCCTGGGCGAGCGCCTGCGGATCGCGGGTATTGGCCAGACTCGCGTGACCCAGCGCGGTGAATACCGCACGCGGGGAGAACTGGGCCAGCGTCAGACTGCCGTTGAAGCTCGGTTGCTCATGCAGGCCGCGGCCCTCAGCGTCGGCCTGCAGCTTCACGCCGTAGGCGCTCGCAATGAGACCGTTGACCGCGAGCGTGCCGGCGTCCATGTTCAGCGCACCCTGCTGCCACTGCAGTTGCGCATGGACCTGCCCGCCCGGGACCGCGTCGCCGCCGGCGCTGAGCACGAGCCGGGCGTTGCTGGCGGAATAGATCTTGTGCGCCAGATCCGCCGACACCGTGCCCTTGAAATCCGCATGTCCGCCGAGCTGCGGGTTGGTGCCGCTGAAATCGAAACTGGTGGTCACGCGCATCGGTTTGCCGGACGCAAATGCACCCATGTCGAACTGGAAGGCGCTGAGGATGTACTGCTGGTGCTTTTGCGCGTTGCGCCACACCAGGCCGCTGTTGGTCACGCTGAAGCCCTGTATCTGCAGATTGGCCAGACCGTTGCCGGAGCTGCCGCCCGCGGACGCCGGTGCGCCGCCGCTCTTCAGATGATCGAGTATGTCCTGCCAGTTGTTGCGGCCGCGGGCATCGCGCTCCAGGTCAAGCTGCAGGCCGTCGAGCTTGACGGTGCCGACTTCGATCTTGCCACGCAACAGCGGCCAGAATCTCACGTGCACGTCGGTTTCATTGATGCTCGCGAACGGCGTGTTGCCGAAACCCGGCGCGTTGCCGAGCGCCATCGGCCCGATCTGCGCACCCAGCCACGGGAAAATGGACAGTTTTATGTTGCCGGAAATGCTGAGTTCGCGCCCGGTCTTGTCCTTCACGACCTTGACGATTTGCGGCTTGAAATCGTTGGGGTTGATGACGAACGGCAACACGATGACCAGAATGATGATCACCGCGATGATGCACGCGACCACAATACCGGCGATCTTCCATGGCCGGTGCGGCGAGTGGCCGGGAGGCGAGCCGGGTTTGCGTTCGGGAAGATGCGGCTTGGTCGGCATGATGATCCCTCAAACGATAATGCGGCTGGCGCAATCAAGGACGATGCGCGCGTCCCGCTGCGAAAACGCCCGGGGACCCGTCCGGTTACGGGCGGTGCCCCTCTGTCCAACGCAATAATCCTGGAGCGGATGATGGGCGAGGCGGGTGATTTTATCGGACAGCTACTGGCTGTCCGATCCCGCCGAGCGCCGATACATGGAAGTATCGGCCGGTTAGCCCACCAGGGACGGTTCCCCGCTCACTCACTCAATAATACTGGAGCGGGTGATGGGAATCGAACCCACGTTAGCAGCTTGGGAAGCTGCAGTTCTACCATTGAACTACACCCGCGCGCGGATCATTCTAGCAGCAAGCCGAAAACCTCCGGTACTGACGGGACACCGATGCGTGCCCGCACTCCCCGCTGGCGCCTGCGGTAGAATGCAGGCAGCACAGCGCGTGACGTGCAACATGCAGATCCAGCTCAACGGCACTCCCACCGACATCCCCGATGCGCTCAGCGCACGCGAGTTGCTCGACCGGCTGGAACTCGCCGGCCGGCGCGTGGCGCTGGAAGTGAACGGCGAGATCGTACCGCGCAGCACGCACCCGGGCTACCGCTTCCGCCCCGACGACAAGGTGGAAATCGTCCACGCCATCGGCGGCGGGTGAGGCGGGTATCTGTATCGGACAGCCAATGGCCGTCGGATCCCGCCGAACGCCACGACAGCGATATCGTGACAGGTAGGCGCACCATGGATGGTTTGACACTCCGACAAACAGCTAGGATCAACATTCAGCGCAGAGAGTCTAGATGAACACCGCTATCCAGCAAGTCAATCCTTCCGCCGATATCTTCACCGTCGCCGGACATAATTTCCATTCGCGCCTGCTGATCGGCACCGGGAAATACAAGGATCTGGATGAAACCCGGCGCGCGGTGGAAGCCAGCGGCGCGGAGATTGTTACCGTGGCCGTGCGCCGCACCAACATTGGCCAGAACAAGAACGAGCCCAATCTGCTGGAGGTGCTGCCGCCGTCGCAATACACCATCCTGCCGAACACTGCCGGCTGCTACACGGCGGAGGACGCGGTGCGCACCTGCCGCCTGGCGCGCGAATTGCTCGACGGACGCACGCTGGTGAAACTCGAAGTGCTGGGCGACCAGAAAACCCTGTATCCCAACGTGACTGAAACCCTGCGGGCCGCTGAGACGCTCGTCAAGGACGGGTTCGACGTCATGGTCTATACCACCGACGACCCGCTGATCGCCAAGCGCCTCGAAGAACTCGGCTGCGCCGCCGTCATGCCGCTCGGCGCGCCGCTCGGCTCTGGTCTCGGCATCCGCAACCCGTACAACATCCTCACCATTGTCGAGAACGCGCGCGTGCCGATTCTCGTGGACGCCGGCGTAGGCACGGCCTCGGACGCCACCATCGCCATGGAACTCGGTTGCGACGGCGTGCTCATGAACTCGGCCATAGCGCACGCCAAGAATCCGGTGCTCATGGCGAGCGCCATGAAGAAAGCCATTGAGGCCGGGCGCGAGGCGTTCCGCGCCGGGCGCATGCCGAAGAAGCGTTTTGCCTCGGCCTCCTCGCCCATCGAGGGGCTGTTCTTCTAGCGCCTTGCCCATGCCGGCCGCCGCACCGCCGCGCACGATTCGCAGCTTCGTTCTGAGACAAGGGCGAATCACGCGCGGCCAGCGCACCGCCTTCGCCAAGCTGATGCCGCATTACGGCCTGGACCCCGCGCACGGCGCGTTCGATTTCACGTCCACATTCGGCCGCGCGGCGCGCCGCACGCTCGAAATCGGCTTCGGCAACGGTGAAGCGCTGCTGGCGCTGGCGCGCGCCCATCCCGGGGAGGATTTTCTCGGCATCGAAGTGCACCGGCCGGGCATCGGCCGCCTGCTGCTGACGCTGGAAGCGGAACCGCTGCACAACGTGCGTGTGGTGTGCGCCGATGCGGTCGAAGTGCTGCAGCGCTGCGTGCCCGACGCCAGCCTCGATGCGGTGCTGCTGTTCTTTCCCGATCCCTGGCCCAAGAAGCGCCATCACAAGCGCCGCCTCGTGCAGAAGGAATTCATCGCGCTGCTGGCACAAAAACTGAAATCCGGCGGCCGCCTGCAACTCGCCACCGACTGGCCGGATTACGCCGCGCAGATGCTCGCTGTGCTCGACAGTTCGCCGGCATTTTCCAACTGCGCTGACGGCGGCGGCTACGCGCCCCGGCCCGCACAACGTCCGCCCACCAAATTCGAGCGCCGCGGCGTCGCGCTCGGCCACGTGGTGCATGATCTGGTGTTCGTGCGGCGCTGACCCGTCAATTGCCGCAGATACAAGCTCCTTCTATGCTATAACTACCCACGGAGACGCGTTCAGGGGAAATCATCATGCGTAGAGTATTTCTAATATTGTTGCTTACCCTTGCGGCGGTGGCGGCACATGCGGAAGTCACTGTAAATCCCTACATTATTACAACTAACAATGGGAACGTTGCAGTACCAGCCAGACACATTGTTACTATCCCAGTCATCGCTAACGCGCAGCCCGGTGATGAGATTGCCGTGGCCCTAATAGTCAATAACGCCGTGTACAAGGACATCAGTGCATATGTAGTGGATCAGACAAACTTGAATCTATTTGAACAAGGAGCACAAGGACAGATTCAAGGAGTCACAAAGCAAACTCAGATCGGCAATAAACCCATTGAGTTTATCGCCAAAGCAAATTCCTATGGTCCTTACCTGCTAGTGTTAGATAACCGCTACGCCACAATCATCACAAAACATGTTACATGGAAGGTAGAAACCAAAACTCGACTTCCTGAAAACGTAGTCCAATCGCTCAAAACCAGCTTACAAACTGCATACTCGATGCTAAAGAAGGAATTTGTTTTCACGGATTTTAATATCCATGTTCAACCATGTGGGATTCCCAACGCATTTTCGAGCCCAGACATAACGATATGTTACGAACTTATGGATCAGCTTATAGAACAACACGAATCTGCAGCCTTATCTTTCGTAATACTGCACGAATTAGGGCATTCGCTGATGAACGTGTGGGGCCTGCCTGCATATAGCAATGAGGACATGGCCGACCAGTTTGCCGCAGCATTTCTGTTGCGCTCGGAGAACGGGGTTGAATCGCTGGACAAAGCAATGGAATGGTTTTCCAGTCAAGATTCTCTCGCTCAGGCTCAATACATGCTCACGCATGGCGACCCGCATGCGCTCTCTGTACAACGTGTACGAAATATTCAGGGCTATATCGCAAATCCTAGTCCTATGGAACAGCGCTGGAATCATGTTTTCTACCCACATATGACCATCGCAGCTCTTAAGTATGTTATTGCGCACCCCGGTAAATACGACGACGTGGCATTAGCCAAACAAGCGCTAGCTGCCCTAGACACGGGAAGGTAGTGAAGTAGCGCTGCGCAAGGTCCCAACAGAACAAAGACTTAGTGGAAAAATCCGGCGCGGATGCCGTCTACCATGAACTGCACGGCGAGCGCGGCGAGGATCACGCCAAACAGCCGGCCGATCACGTTCGCGCCGGTTTCACCGAGCAACTTCATCAGCCGGTTGGTCAGCAACAGGCAGCCAAGCGTGATGCCCAGCACCAGCAGCACCACCACCACCAGACCCACGAACATCATGATCTTGCCGTGCGCCTCGCTCACCATGATGAGGATGGTGGCGAGCGCACCGGGTCCGGCGATGAGCGGGAAGGCGAGCGGAAACACCGACACGTCTTCCTTGGCCTTGCCTTCTTCCTCCTCGCGCTCCGTGGCCGAGCGCCCGCCCGACTGGCGCGCGAACACCATGTCGATGGCGATCAGGAACAGCAGCGCACCACCCGCGATCTTGAACGCCGGGAAACTGATGCCGAGCATGCGCAGCAGCCAGTCGCCGATGGCGGCAAACACCAGCAGGATGGCGGTGGCGAGAATCGTGCCCTTGATGGCCATGCGCCGCCGGTGCAACTGACCGCCGCCGCGCGTTATGGCGCCAAACATGGGCGCCAGGCCGATCGGGTCGATGACCACAAACAGTGAAATGAACATGCTGATGTACTGTTCCAGCATTGTCTGCAATCCGCTGTTCAAAATTGCCAGAAGTTACACACGGCTACGGGTTCAAGCTGGACTGAGTCTTGAAACCGGTCAATTCAAGCCGCGATTTGCACATGCCATTTTTCGCTTGCTTTATGCCGGTACGAGTTCTATAACATGTGCACGAGGGCTTGATGATGCATGGTAGCAAGCTTCAGCCCGGAGGGACTACTCTCATGAGCAGCACGGTGGAACCCGAATCCTGGTTGCCCGCCGTGGGCGATTGGTACGCCGATCCGCAGGGCGTCACCTTCGAGGTGGTGGCCGTGGACGAAGAGGATGGCACCATCGGCGTGCAGTATTTCGACGGCACACTGGAAGAGCTGGACGCGGACGGCTGGGGCGAGATGCAGCTCAAACCGGTGGATCCCCCCGAAGACTGGTCCGGTTCACTCGACATGGAGCGCGAGGATTACGGCGTGGACCGCGACGAGGAACGTCACGAGTTGTGGGCCCGCCCCTTCGATCATCTGGACGAATAAACCCGAACGGCTGGGCGCGTGTAGACTTCAGGCTTCTGGATTTTCCGCCGCACCTTCGAAATACGCCACCAGCATTCCATCTTCTATTTTCACCGGCACAGCCTGCAATGCACGGCCCACGCACGGGCCGGCCACGCACACTCCGCTCTCCGGGCTGAACAGCGCACCGTGCGCCGCGCACATGATCAGGGTTTTGTCCCGGGTGAGAAATGCATCCGCTTTCCAGTTGAGCATGTTGCCGGCGTGCGGACACACATTGCGGTAGGCGCACACGGCGTCGCCGTGACGCACCACGAAACACTCGTCGGGAAAGCGCGCACCGGGCGGCGAAAAACCGCGCGCGCCGGGCGCAGGCAATTCGCGAAGCGGGCAGATCACCCGGCGCAGGGCTTTGGGCATGGGCAGTTCAACGTACGGCTTGGCAAGTCTGCGGGATTTCTTTTATCTTCACGGCGTTCTCAACGGCGGTGCACCATGTTTGCCACACCTGACGAAGCCGAGCACGCATTCTACACGGCCTTTGCCGACGGCAATCTCGAAGCCATGATGGCCGTATGGCTGGATAACGAATCGGTGGTATGCGTGCATCCGCTGAGCGTCAAGCTCTCCGGCCTGCAGGCCGTGCGCCAGGGCTGGGCGGACCTGTTCCGCAGCGGCAGCGGCCTGCGCTTCCGGCTGGCGGAAATCACCCGCACCCAGGATGCGCTGCTCGCGGTGCACGTGCTGCACGAAATCATCAGCGTGCCGGGCGAGCCCGGGGAGCGCCCGCCGATGACCGCCACCAACGTCTATCAGCTCACGCGCGAGGGCTGGCGCATGATCCTGCATCACGCCGCGCCGGTGGCGGTGCAGGGCGCGCCGGAACCGCCCCGGAATCGCCTGCACTGAAGCACTCGGACCACTAAGCGGCGGCGGGTGTGTGGCGGAATTCCACCTCGGCGATGCGGCGCCGCAAGGCGATCAGCAGCACCAGTCCCGGTATTCCGAGCAGCGCACTCACCACGAACACCGCGCTCCAGCCCCAGTGCTGCGCCACGTAACCAGCGGGCGGGCCCAGGATCACCCGCGACACTGAATCCAGCGCCGACAGCAGGGCAAACTGGAAGGCGGTGTAGCGGTGGTCGCAGAGCGCCATGAGATAGGCGATGAACGCCGCGGTGCCCATGCCCCAGGCGAGATTTTCCACGCCCACGGCCACCACCAGACCGACGTAGTTGTGGCCGATGAGCGCGAGCGCGAGGAAGGCAAATATGGACACCACCTGCAGCACGCCGAAATAAAGCATGGCGCGGAACAGCCGCAGCCGCGTCATGAGCACGCCGCCCAGAAACACCCCGACGATGGTGGCCGCGAGGCCAAAGCCCTTATTGACCACGCCCACGTCGGTGGCGGTGAAATGCAGCCCCTCGATGAGGAAGGCATTGGTCAACAGGCCTGAAAACCAGTTGCCAAACTTGTAAAGCACCACGAGCAACAGCAGCCACAGCATGCCGCGGCGCGCCACGAATTCGAGAATCGGCGTCACCACCGCCTCGGCGAGCGTGCGCGGCGGTGCGGCCGGATGCTCCGCCTCGGGGCCGAGGATCGAGGGAATGATCGCGAGCACCATCAGCAGCGCCATCAGCAGATAGCTGTCGCGCCAGCCGATGCGGTCGGAAAGTATGAGCACGATCGCGCCCGCGACGATCATCGCCAGCCGGTAACCGCCGGCCTGCACCGCGGCGCCCAGGCCGCGCTCGGCGGGCCGCAGAATGTCCGTGAAGTAGGCGTTGTACACGATGTCCTGCGAGGCGGAAGCGAACGCCAGCGCGAACGCGAGGATGCCCATGCGCCAGACGTGCATCGCGGGATTGGTGAACGCCATGGCCACCAGCAACGCCGCGAGCGCAAGTTGCGCGAGCAGAATCCAGCCGCGGCGCCGGCCGAGGAACGGCGGCACGTAGCGATCCATGAACGGTGCCCACAGGAACTTGAGCGAGTACGGCAGGCCCACGAGCGAGAAGATACCGATGGTTTCGACGTCCACGTGCAGCGTCGCCATCCAGGCCTGCAGCGTCGAACCGGACAGCGCGAGCGGCAGCCCCGAGGAAAACCCGAGCACCAGCGTGATGCCGACGCGCCGGTTCCAGGCGGCGCGCGCCATCGTCATCCACGCCTCCGGTAACCAGGCACGCGCCTTCGCGGGAGCGTTCACAGTTTTCCGGCGTAATCCAGAATCAGCGGGGCGTGATCGGAAAAGCGCTGTGCGGTATAGATGCGCGCTTTTTGCACCGCGCGTTTCAGTCCTGGCGTAATCACCTGGTAATCAATGCGCCAGCCGACGTTCTTCGCCCACGCCCGGCCGCGGTTCGACCACCAGGTGTACTGTCCGGGGCGGGGATCCACGATGCGGAACGCGTCCACGAAGCCCGCCGCGCTGAACAGCTCGTCCATCCATGCGCGTTCGTGCGGCAGAAAGCCGGAATTCTTCTGGTTGCTGCGCCAGTTCTTGAGATCGATTTCCCGATGGGCGATGTTCCAGTCGCCGCACAGGATGTATTCGCGGTTCTTGCGGCGCAGCGATTTGAGGTAGGGCATGAAGATCTTAAGGAAGCGGTTCTTGGACGCCTGGCGCTTGGGACCCGACGAACCCGACGGCAGGTACAGCGACACCACGGAAATTTTTCCGAAGCGCGCCTCGAGATAGCGGCCCTCGGCATCGAACTCCCGGGCCCCGATACCCATGATTACCTCATCCGGCTCGCGGCGCATGAACAGCGCGGTGCCGGCGTAGCCTTTTTTTTGCGCGTCGAAATAGAAACAATGGTGATGCTCGGGCCGGAATGCCGGATCGGTGAGCTGGCTGGCCTGCGCCTTGGTTTCCTGCAGGCACACGACATCGGCACGCTGTTTCGGCAGCCACTCGAACAGGCCTTTGCGCGCCGCGGAGCGCACACCGTTGACGTTGAGCGTAATGATGCGCATGCCGCAAGGCCTCGCACGCAAGGAGCGTGTATCATACCCGGCGTTTTGCGTCCGCCGGAACCGGGCATGCGGAATTATCAGCACGAATTTCTCGACTTCGCCCTGGAGCGCGGAGTGCTGCGCTTCGGAGAATTCACCCTCAAATCCGGGCGCCCCAGCCCCTACTTCTTCAACACCGGCCTGTTCAATTCCGGCGCGGCACTCGCCGCGCTGGGACGCTTCTACGCAAACTGCATTGTGGACTCCGGTATTGAGTTCGACATGCTGTTTGGACCGGCGTACAAGGGCATCCCGCTGGTCGCGGTCACGGCCGCAGCGCTCGCCGAACACCACGGCCGTGACCTGCCGTGGTGCTTCAACCGCAAGGAGACCAAGGATCACGGCGAAGGCGGCCAGCTGATCGGCGCGCCGCTCAGCGGCCGCGTACTGATCGTGGACGACGTGATCACCGCCGGCACCGCGGTGCGCGAAGCGCTCGGCCTGATTCGCGCCGCGGGCGCGTCGGCCGTGGGTCTGGTGATCGCGTTCGACCGCCAGGAACGTGGCCAGGGTGAAACGTCCGCGATTGCCGAACTGCGCGCAACCGAACACCTGGAGGTGGCCGCGATCGCACGGCTTGAGGATCTGGTGGCCTGGCTCAAAAACCGCCCCGAGCAGGCCGGCGTGCTCGCGGCGCTGCGCGCCTACCGTCAACGTTTCGGTGCCTGAAACGCTGTGTCCGGGAGGCGCGTTATACTGAGGCCGGTGTACACAGTGTTGATTGACGGTTAAACCATGAAAACCCGCGTCCTTGCGCTCATCCTGGCAGCCGCGCTGGCGACCGTGTTCGCTGGCGGTGCATTTGCCCAGGACAAGAGCCCCAGGCTCTACAAATGGGTGGACAAGAACGGCATCGTGCATTACGGCAGCAGCGTGCCGCCGGAGTATGCCAACCAGACGCTTGAAGTACTCAACAGCGAAGGCCTGACGGTGAAAACCATCCAGGCCCACAAGCCTGCGGAAGCGCCGCAGGACAAGGCCGCGGCTGCGGCCAAGGCGCAACAGGAACAGGCGCAGCAGGCCACCGACCAGATGCTGCTCGACACCTACACTTCGGTGGCCGACATCAAAGAGGACCGCGACACGCGTCTCAAGGCGCTGGACGCGCAAATAGACATCACCAACGCCGCCATCAGCGGCCTGCAGGGCAATCTCGCCTCTTATCAAAAACGCGAGCAGGAACTTGAGCGCCAGCACCGCCCCATACCGGCGGAGCTCAAAGACAACCTGCTCAGCACCCAGCAACAGCTGGAGGCCGATCAAAAATTGCTGGTGCAGCAGCAACAACAGAAACCGGCGCTGCAGGCGCAGTATGACGCCTACATCAAACGCTTCCAGGAGTTGACCGCCAACTCGAACAGCGGCGACCGCTGACCGCCGTTATCTTTTGGGGGCGACGGTCGGCGGCGCGATTTCCAGACCGGGAAACATTTGCGACGGAAATTGCCGCTCCTGCAATTTCAATTCCGGCCCGAATGGCCAAAACCGCCGGCGCCGCGCTCGCTGCGCTCGAAATCCGCCACTACTTCGAAATTCGCCTGGGTTACCGGCACGATGATCATCTGCGCAATGCGTTCGCCGGGCTGCACGTTGAAGGCTTCGCGTCCGCGGTTCCAGCAGGAAATCAACACCTCGCCCTGATAATCGGAATCGATCAGGCCCACCAGATTGCCAAGCACGATGCCATGCTTGTGGCCGAGGCCGGAACGCGGCAACAGCATGGCGGCGTAACCGGGATCGGCGATGTGTATCGCGATGCCACTGGGGATGAGCGCGCTGTCGCCGGGCGCGAGGGTCAGGGACTGCTTGAGACAGGCACGCAGATCCAGGCCGGCGGATCCGGGCGTGGCGTAATGCGGCAGGGGAAATTCAGCACCGATGCGCGCATCGAGAATCTTCACCTTCACGCGCATGCAGTGCCCCGCAAGTTTTGACCGGCCAAGGTTTCAGCGGCGCCGGGCATAATGCTCGGCAATCAGCTGCACCAGCTTGCGCGCCAGCTCGAGTTTCGGTCCGCGGCCAAGTTCGGCGGCGCCCTGCGGCCAATAGACGCTGAGCGTGTTGTCCTCGGCATCGAAGCCGCGGCCGCCGCCCACCCAGTTGGCCACGATCAAATCCAGATTTTTCTTCTGCAGCTTGGCGCGCGCATTGACTTCCAGATCCTTGGTTTCCGCCGCAAACCCGACCGTGAAGGGCCGCGACTTGCGTGCGGCGACTTCGGCAAGAATGTCCGGCGTGCGGGCGAGTTTCAGTTGCAGTGCCGCGCTGCGCTTTTTTATCTTCTGCGGTGCCGCACGCGCGGGCGCATAGTCGCTGACCGCGGCGGCGCCGATGAAGATGTCCGCGGCGGCAACTTCCGCCATGACCGCGCGCTGCATCTCGGCGGCGGTTTCCACAACCACGCGGCGCACGTCGCGCGGCGTTGGCAGATGGGTCGGGCCGCTCACCAGCGTGAGCCGGGCGCCGGCTTCGGCCGCGGCACGCGCCACTGCGTAGCCCATCTTGCCGGAGCTGCGATTGCTCACGTAACGCACCGGATCCAGCGGCTCGCGCGTGGGTCCGGCGGTCACCAGCACGCGCACGCCATCGAGACGCAACGGCTGGTCGCTGAGCGCAGCGACGATCTCCGCCGGTTCCAGCATGCGCCCCACGCCGGCTTCACCTTCCGCCAGTTCGCCCTCCGCCGGTCCGAGCACGCGTACCTCACGCGCGCGCAGGCGCTGCAGGTTGTCCTGGGTCGCGGCGTTTTCCCACATCACCCAGTTCATCGCAGGCGCGACCGCCAGCGGTGCCTGCGTGGCCAGACATAGAGTAGTGAGCAGGTCGTCGGCATTCCCGTGCGCAAAGCGCGCGAGAAAGCCTGCGGTGGCCGGCGCCACCAGCACCAGCTGCGCCCAGCGCGCGAGTTCAATGTGGCCCATGCCGAATTCGGCCGCGGTGTCCCAGAGTTCGGTGCGCACCGGCCGGCCCGAGACTGCCTGAAAAGTCAGCGGCGTGATGAAGCGCTGTGCACCCGCGGTCATCACCACCTGCACTTCGGCACCGGCTTCGCGCAGCCGACGCACCAAATCGGCACATTTGTAGGCGGCAATGCCGCCGGTGACGCCGAGCACGATGTGTCTTCCGCTCAAGCCCATGTGTACACCCGCCAACGAGGGCGTACAGCTTAACCCGGCACACCCAGTTGACCAAGCCGCTTTGTTACACTGCTGCCATGCCTACGCCACAAGAGTGGTTCGCGCGCGGCCAGGCACTGCTGACGGCCAACGCGCATGACACAGCGGAATTCGCCGCGGGATTGGCGTCGCTGAAAAAATCCGCCGCGGCGGATTACATGGAAGCACAGCTCGCTCTGGGTCATGTGTACGCACAATTCCACGTGCTGCCAGACGCGGCCGCGGAATGCGCACGCTGGTATCGGCAGGCAGCGGAGCGCGGCCACCCCGTGGCTCAGGATCGCCTGGCCGACCTTTACATGCTCGGACGCGGCGTGCCGCGCGACGACGCGCAGGCTTTGCATTGGTACGCACGCACCGCCGCGCAGGCCTACCCGCACGCACTGTGCAATCTCGCCTACATGCAGGACGAGGGCCTAGGCGCCCCACCCGATGCACGCGCCGCGGCTGAAAACTATTTGCGCGCCGTGGCGCTCGCCGACCCGCACGGCCTGTTCAATTTCGGCCTGCGCTGCGCCGCGGCCGCAGACGCAGCACTCTGGCCGGCAGCCCACGCCTGCCTGGCACTCGCCGCCTTCGCGCAATACCCGCTGGCCGCCGAGGAATTTGCGCTACACGACGCGCGCCTGGACGCGGCGACTCACGAACGCGCTGCACTGCTCGCCGACCAACTGCGTTTGCGATTGCGCACTTTTCAGCAGCGCTTCGAATTCGACAAAAGACTCTGCGCTGCTCCGCCGGCCTTGTTGCAATTTGCGTTGGACAATCTTGCCACGCTCGGCGACCCCACATTTACTCTGGCAGGTGCAGCCAAATTATCCGGTGCCCATGCGTACCGGCCGCAAGCGCCCGACACAATCAACGCCGCACCGCGGATCTTTACCGTGGACCAGTTCGTAAGTGTCGGTGAATGCGCGCACCTCATGGCGCAGGCTCAGGCACGTTTTGTGCCCGCGCGCGAGGCCACACTCGAACGCCTGTCGGGCGAACAGACCGCATTCAGCGGCGATGCCGCGGTGTTCTACATTCCCGACTGTGACGCCGTGGTACGCAACATCGAACGGCGCATCGCAGCAGCCTTTGATTTGCCCGCCACGCATGTCGAGCCCCTTTCGGTGCTGCGCTATCGGCTCCAGGACAGCTACGCGCCGCACACCGATTACTTCGATGCCGCGCGCCTGGAGAACAACCGCCGCCACGGCGATCACTCCGGCCAGCGCATCGCGTCGTTCCTCGTGTATCTGCGCGCCCCGGAACAGGGCGGCGAAACCCATTACCTGAAAATAGACAAGAAAATATCCGGCCGGCCGCGCATGGCGCTGTGCCATTTCAATCTCACCTCCGGCGGCGCACCGGACGCCATGACCCTGCACACCGGCGAACCGGTGCGCAAAGGGGAAAAATGGCTGGCGCGCACCACCTTGCGCGAAAAATCTTTTATCTAAGGGCGCGATCAATTCACATCGGCATCCGCGCAAGCAGGTCTCCAGCCGATGAATGCTCCCGGACTCCACCCGCGTCGAACGTAGGAAATGCAGCTCGCCAGAGCTGCGCTGATTTACTTGAGCTTAAGATGCACGCGTGCGAATTTGCGCTTGCCCACCTGTAGTACGTAACTCCTGCCGGCGGCAAGTTTCAGGCTGCGATCGGAGACTTTCTCGCCATCCGCGCGCACGCCGCCTTGCTCCAAAAGGCGATTGGCTTCAGAGTTGCTCGCGGTGAGTGCACAGCGGGTCAGCAGGGCGGCAATGCCGATGCTGCCGTCCACGCTGATTTCGTGCTCCGGCATATCGTCCGGCAGAGCGCCCTGCTGGAAGCGCGCCACGAATTCCGTGTGCGCGGCCTGCGCGGCCGCAGGACTGTGGAAGCGCGTGACGATTTCCTCGGCGAGCCGGAACTTGATGTCGCGCGGATTGGTGCCGTCGGCAATCTCGCGTTTGAACTTCTCAATCTCCTTGACGGGCCGAAAGCTCAACAGCTCGAAATAACGCCACATCAGAACATCGGAAATGGACATGAGCTTGCCGAACATCTCGCCGGGCGGCTCATTGATGCCCACATAGTTGCCGAGCGACTTGGACATCTTCTGCACGCCATCCAGACCTTCGAGGATCGGCATGGTCAGCACGATCTGCGGCGGCTGGCCGTACTGCTCCTGCAACTGCCGGCCCACCAACAGATTGAATTTCTGATCGGTACCGCCGAGTTCCACATCCGCCTGCAGCGCCACCGAGTCATAAGCCTGCACCAGCGGATACAGGAACTCATGGATGGCGATGGGCTGACCGGAATCAAAGCGCTTCTTGAAATCATCGCGCTCCAGCATGCGCGCCACGGTGTGGTGGGCCGCGAGCTTCACCATGCCGGCCGAGCCGAGTGCGTTGAGCCAGCGCGAGTTGAATTCCACGCGCGTTTTGCCGGCATCCAGGATCTTGTAGATCTGCTCTTTGTAGGTGGCGGCGTTGGCCGCGATTTCCTGCGCACTCAGCGGCTTGCGGGTGATGTTCTTGCCGCTCGGGTCGCCGATCATGCCGGTGAAATCGCCAATGACGAAGATCACTTCGTGCCCGAAAGCCTGGAACTGGCGGAGCTTGTGGATGAGTACGGTGTGGCCGAGGTGCAGGTCCGGTGCGGTGGGATCGAAACCGGCCTTGACGCGCAGTGGGCGGTGGATTTTCAGGCGCTCGGCCAGCTCGGATTCCCGCAGGATTTCGTCGGCGCCGCGGCGCAGCTCTGCCAGGATTTCAGGGGGGGCCAGCATGCGGGGGCTCCGGAAAACGCCCGTGGAAGCTCAAGAATACGCGAGATTGTCCCAATATCCCCATGATTTGATGCAGTTTTAGGGTTGACCTGAGGAGACCAACCCGCTAGTGTTACGGGGTTTTCGTTTTAGGGATGGGAGCCATGAGCGCGACTGGCAGCCAGCTCAGGGTGGATTATAAGCCAAGCGGCGAGGGCTACATTCAAAGCGCCCCGGGTTGGCGCGTGCGCCGCCGTTTCTGGCTGCTGCTGGCCGCCGCTGTGGTGGGTGGCGGCGTATTTGAGTTTTTCAGCCTGTCCGCGCCCAATCCCAGTCCAGGCGACGTCTCCGTATCCGTGGCTTCCAACGCTGCACCGGCCGCACCTGCAACCAGTGCCCCACCAACATCCTCGGCTCAGATCGCGGCGAGCGCTGCGCCCCCGCCGCTGCCGCCGGGCGCGGAAAGTTCGAAACTCACCGTCCGCCGCGGCGACACCCTGGGGCACCTGTTTGTCCGAAACGGTCTGAGCCGCGCGGACCTGGCCTCGATCATGCACCTGGGAGGCGCGGTTATGCGCCTCAGGTCCATCCACAGTGGGGAAATCATCAACGTGGTGCATGACGCCCGCGGGCACGTGCTTGGCCTGAGCATGCAGCTGGACGACGCGCACCGGCTGCAGGTGCAGCAAGCCCAGGACGGCTATCAGGCGCAGGTGGTGGACATTCCCACGGACATCAGCGTCGCGTTCGCGCACGGTGTCATCGAGAATTCGCTGTTCGACGCGGCCAGCCGTGCGGGCCTTTCCGATCAGGTGACCATGCAACTGGTGCACCTGTTCGGCTGGGACATAGACTTCCACCACGATATCCGCAGCGGCGATGCCTTCAGCATCCTGTATCAGAAGATTCACCGCGAAGGCCAGCCGGTCACCGACGGCCCGATTCTGGCGGCGGAATTCACCACCGCAGGCAAGACTTACCGCATCGTACGTTTCACCGCGCCCGACGGCGACAGCGGTTACTACACGCCCGATGGGCGCAGCGTGCGCAAGGCCCTGCTGCGTGCGCCGGTGGCTTTCACGCGCATCAGTTCCGGATTCAGCCTGCATCGCATGAACCCGGTGCTGCACTTCATCCGCCCGCACTACGGCGTGGACTACGCCGCACCCATGGGCACGCCGATCGTGGCCGCGGGTGACGGTCGCATCGTGTTCCGCGGGCGCAAGGAAGGCTTTGGCCGTTGCATCATCATCAACAATGGCGGCGGTTACACCACGCTGTATGCGCACATGTCACGCTTCCGCAACGGCCAGCACGTCGGCAGCCGCGTGAAACAGGACCAGGTCATCGGCTATGTGGGTGAAAGCGGCGAAGCCACCGGTCCGCATCTGCATTACCAGATCATGGTGGACGGCGTGCCGCGCAATCCGCGCACGGTGCAATTGCCGAGCGCCGCGCCGGTTGCGGCCAAATACCGTCCGGAATTCACCCGCGATCTGGACGTGCTGCTGGCGCAGCTGAGCAGCAGCAGCGAGACCCGCATCGCCACCACCGCTGCCGGCAGCAACACGGCCAAGGTCGCCACCGCCCATTAAATCCGGATTCAACCCGTTTGGCGCTTGAGTATTTCATCGGACTGATATCCGGCACCAGCAGCGACGGCGTGGATGCCGCGCTCATGGAATTCCTTCCCGCCCCGCGACTGTTTGCCAGTCATTTTCTTGCTTATCCGGACATGCTGCGCGCCGAATTGCTGGAATTCGCCGCCGGCCGTTATCAGGGGGACGCCATCGACCAGCTTGGCCGAATGGACCACGAACTGGGCGAGCTCTTTGCCCAGACCGCCCTCGGTCTGTTGAAGCAAACCGGATTGTCGGCCACGGCGATCCGCGCCATCGGCAGTCATGGGCAGACGGTGCGACATCATCCCGACAGTGCCGAGCCCTTTTCGCTGCAAATTGCCGACCCCAACATCATTGCCGCGCGCACCGGCGTCACCACAGTCGCGGATTTCCGCCGCCGCGATCTGGCATTGGGCGGTGAAGGCGCACCACTGGTGCCGGCGTTTCACCGGGCGGTATTCGCAGACGGCGGCGAGACCCGCGCGGTGGTCAACATCGGCGGCATCGCCAACCTTACGCTGCTGCCGGCCAGAGACGGCACAGTCAGCGGCTTCGACACCGGCCCCGGCAACCTGTTCATGGATCTGTGGAGCCGCGAGCATTTGCATGCGCCGCACGACAAGGGCGGTGCGTTCGCCGCCGGCGGCAAAGTCAGCACGGCATTGCTGGCGGATCTACTGGGTGACGTCTATTTCCGCCGCGCACCACCCAAGAGCACTGGGCGTGAGTATTTCAACCGTGCTTGGCTGCAGCCCAAATTGGCGCGCCACCAGCTGCCGGCTGCAGATGTCATGGCCACGCTGTGTGAATTGACGGCGCGTAGCGTGGCCGATGCGGTCATCGGCTGCACACCGCGGGTCGCACACGTATTGCTCTGCGGCGGCGGTACCCACAATCGCACGCTGGTCAAACGCCTGGGCACCCTGCTGCCGGACTGCAAACTCGGCACCACCGCCGATTGCGGCGTACCGCCCAACTGGGTGGAAGCGGCCGCGTTTGCCTGGCTGGCACGCGAGACCCTCGCGGGTCGGCCGGGCAATCTGCCCGCGGTCACCGGTGCGCGCGCACTCGCGGTACTGGGCGGCATTTATCCGGCATGAATGAAAACGGGCGCCAGTGCGCCCGCTGTTCTTGACCGAGCGGGTCGGCGTCAGGCGCTGAACGAAGAACCGCAGCCGCAAGTGCTGGTGGCGTTGGGATTGCGGATCACGAACTGTGCGCCTTCCAGCCCTTCGCTGTAGTCAATCTCGGCGCCGGCCAGATACTGGTAACTCATCGGGTCCACCAGTAGCATTACCCCTTCGTTGCTGATCTGGGTGTCGCCTTCTTCGACGTTCTCGTCGAAGGTGAAGCCGTACTGGAATCCCGAGCAGCCGCCGCCGCTTACGAACACGCGCAGCTTGAGCGCCTGATTGCCTTCCTCCTCAATGAGCTGCTTCACCTTGCGCGCGGCGGCGCTGGTGAATATCAACGGCGAATTCGCGATTTCGGCAACCATAAATGGACTCGCAAGGCACGCCGCCAATTATAGCTCAGCCTTCTCCCAGAACCCCGCGGCCGGATGGCGCGACCGGCTGCTCGGATTTCTGATGGCTGAGTGCCAGCACCGGCCCGGCCGGCTTGTGCACCATTTTGCCGTCCACGGTAGCGCCCACCGCCATCTCGATCAGGTTATAGTGTACGTCGCCAGTGATGCGCGCCTCGGCGCCGAGCACCAGGCGTTGCGAGGCATACACATTGCCTTCCACCGCTCCATTGATGGTGATATGCGCCACGCGGATCTCGCCTTTGATGACACCGTGTTGGCTGATACTCAGCGCGGATTCCGGGCTCTCGCCGGAAGAAACATTGCCGTGGATACTGCCGTCCACGTGCAGTCCGCCGCTGAAAGTCAGGTTGCCGCTGATTTCGGTATTGCGCCCCACCAGCGTATCGATACGCACCGCGGGACGCGGATTTTTGCCGCTAAACATGTTGACACCTCCTAGCCACTGACGCTCTGCCATTCAAAATTCTGCTGCACCGGTCCGTGGCCACTCTCCATCACTGTCACCTGCACACGCCCCGGCACAAAGCCGCCGGGAAGAATCGCGTCCCCCTCGAGGTTCTGGAAATACTGAAACGCGAAATTCAGCGCCGGCTTGTCGTTAGGCGCCAGATTGCGCGCGTCGAGTATTACCGGCTTACCCTGCTGCGCGCCAAAGATCTTGATATCCACGTTGCCGGAAACCCGGAGTTCTTTGGTACGCACCTGCACCAGCACCAGATGATAGTGATACAGCTGCGGACCACCGCCGCTGGTGAACTTGAGACTCTGTACGCGAATGCCCTCTTCGCCGCTCGCCGGCGAGACAATGCCTTTGTAAAACGTCAACTGTTCCTGCAGATTGAGCAGCTTGTTCTGCTCAGCCTCCAGGCTCTGTTGCACCTGCTGGTGCGCCGCCTTATCCACCTCGCGCTCGCGCTGCATGGCCACAAGCTGTTCCTGCAAATTCGCATTCTTCTGCTGCAACTCTGCGTAGCGCGATTGCAGGGATATCGCAGCCAAGCGGTCAAAGCCTGCGCGTTGTTCGCCATAAATATAGGCCAGCACAATCAGCACTGCTGCTGTAGCCAGGGCCAGACCCCACACCAGCCAGTAACGTTGCGGATGATGATGCCTGACTACGAGCTGCTTCTGCATTTGCGAAAGCTATAGTACCCGCTGCGTGGCGCACAAACTACCCGGCGCACACCGGTTTTTCTCCAACGATGCTAGAATTTGACCATAAGCAACACCGACCTGCGAACCGCGGGGATGCAGCACATCAATGTGGCTCGCCGTGTATCGGGAAATACGTCACGCTCGTCGCGCATATCTGTCAATGCAGGAAACTGACTGATGCTCTGGGTCCTGGCCTTTCACATTATCTTCATGGTCACATGGTTCGCCGGATTGTTTTACCTGCCGCGGCTGTTTGTGTACCACTGTGAGGCAAGCGACGAACCGGGTGTGAAACGCTTCGCGACCATGGAGCGGCGCCTTTACATCATCACCAGCATCGGCGCCGCCGGCACCATCGTGTTCGGCTTGTGGCTGTTGTTCGGTTGGTGGTTGCCGGTGCCGGGCTGGCTGCAGGCAAAACTCGCGTTGGTGGTACTGCTGATCCTGTACCACATTTATTGCCGCAAGCTGATCGCGGATTTCCGCCACGGCCGCAATCGCCACGGTGCGCGCTTCTTCCGCTGGTTCAACGAAATCCCCGCGTTGTTTCTACTCGCCATCGTTATTCTGGCAGTCGTCAAACCCTTCTGAAACACCACAGCCCGCATTCGCGGGCCGTGGTTGAAAGCAGTCGGTCGCACTCAGATTTTCTGCTGCGTGTAATTCTCCACACCCACGCGTACGATCAAATCCAACTGAGTTTCCAGCCAGTCAATGTGATCTTCCTCGCTTTGCAGGATACTTTCGAACAGCTCGCGCGAAATGTAATCGTTTTTGCTCTCACAGTGGGCAATGGCTTCGCGCAATAAGGGCGCCGCTTCCATTTCCAGGCGCAGGTCGCATTCCAGGATTTCCTTGACGTGCTCGCCAACGTAAAGCTTGCCGAGATCCTGCAGGTTGGGCAGGCCTTCGAGGAACAGGACGCGCGCGATCAGCCGGTCTGCGTGCTTCATCTCGTCCAGTGACTCCTGGCGTTCATGTTCGCCAAGCTCCTTGAGACCCCAGTTCTGGTACATGCGCGCGTGCAGAAAATACTGGTTGATCGCGGTCAGCTCGTTCTTGAGCGCGCGGTTGAGGTACTGGATGACCTTGGTGTCGCCTTGCATGTTGACCTCAGGAAATGCGATGCGCCGCCGCCAGCATAGGCAGGCGCAAGCGCCAAATCAAAAAGCTGTCGTCTTCGTCGGGCAAAATAAGGAATTCGCGGCGACTGTGACCTGCGCGTCAGCGCGCCGCCGGTAACGATCCCGCTAATTGGCCGGAGACCCGAGTCGCGGCAATTTCCTGCAGTCGTTTGCTCAGTGCCTCGTCCACCTGTTCGGCGCAGCAACCGCATTCGCCCGCAACCGCCAGCCGGGAGCGCAAATCAGCCACGGTCACGGCCCCCTCATCTACGGCTCGACGGATCTGACTCTCGGTCACTGCAGTACAGACACAGATAATCATGGGGATTCCACGTTCACGGTGCAGACAATCATAAACGTAAATGAGAATGATTGACAATACCAAATGCCCTGGCCTATATTTATCCGCACAAATGCGAATGACTCGCATTTGTCTACGGGTCGCGACCGACCTCAAGGAGATGCTATGCACCGACACCTCATCGTCCTAGCCCTGCTCGCCGTGCTGCCGTTGGCCGTCGCTTATGCCGAGCCTCCGACCGTTCAGCTGGTGATCAAGGACCGGGTATTCACCGTGCAGGAGCTGACGCTGCCGGCCGATACCAAGGTCAAGCTGGTGGTTCAGAACCAGGACAGCATCCCGGCGGAGTTCGAGAGCTACGACTTGTCACGTGAGGTGGTGGTGCCGGGCCACAGTTCGATCGTGGTGTACATCGCGCCGCTCGCGCCGGGCCGCTACAACTTCTTCAACGACTTCAACCACGCCGCCCAAGGCTGGGTAGTCGTGAACGCACCTGGCCAGATCAAAACCGGCGGCCAGGAATAGCCTGCTCACAAGGGCCCACCCATGCTTGCCACTGCCGTCATCGTTTTTCGCGAGGTGCTGGAAGCGGCGTTAGTAATCGCCATCGTGCTGGGTGCGAGCCGTGGTGTCGCAGGCCGTGGCCGCTGGGTGCTGGGCGGCATTGTCCTGGGCGCACTCGGCGCCGGCCTCGTGGCGCTGTTCGCCGATGCCATCGCCCAGTCTTTTACTGGTAACGGCCAGTCATTGCTGAACGCGGTGATCCTGCTGCTCGCCGTGCTGATGCTTGGCTGGCACAACGTGTGGATGAGCGGTCACGGGCACAAGCTCGCCGGCGAGATCAAGGAAGTCGGCGCCGCGGTGCAGGCTGGCAAGAAAACCCTGGCCGCGCTGCTGGTGGTCTGTTTCACCGCGGTGATGCGCGAAGGCTCGGAAGTGGTGCTGTTTCTGTGGGCCATCGCCGCAAGCGGCGGCCGTGAATTCGGCATGACCGTGGGCGGCTTTGCGGGCCTTGGTGTCGGCATTGCGGTGGGTGCGCTGCTTTACCGCAGCCTGTTGTTCATCCCTATCCGCTATTTTTTCACGGTCACCGGCTGGCTGCTGTTGCTGCTTACCGCCGGACTCGCGGCGCAGGCTGCGGGTTTCCTCAACCAGGCAGGCCTGCTGCCGGCATTGGGCACCAGCCTGTGGAACACCTCGCATATCCTGAGCCAACAGAGCCTGTTCGGCGAATTGCTGCACATTCTGGTGGGCTACATCGCCCGGCCCTCGGGAATCGAATTGCTGTTTTATGCGGTCACCTTGGTGACGATCTTCACGCTCATGCGCCTGGTGCGGTGGCGTGCGGCCCGTCCGCGCGCACTGGTGCGCAGCAACGAAGCGCGCGCCGAGGCCCAGCCGAGCAATTCCTGAATCAGCAGCGTTTATGAACGTCATGGGGCGCGCCTCAGCGATGCGCTTGTGCCCAGAAATTGAGTGTCGAAGGAGAACAACGTGCGTATTTTTCTGTCCGGACTGTCGCTGGTCGCTCTCGCCTGCGTTTGTGTGAGCCCATCGGCGCAGGCCGACGATTACATCGTCTATTCGCCCTACGTGGTGCCGGGCCAGTCGGAAATCGAGTTACGCGGCCACAGCTTCCACGACAGCGACCCTGCGCTCAGCGGCGAATATCAGTATCTGTTTTCCTTTGCCCATGCCTTCACCGACTGGTGGAAACCGGAAGTGTATTTCGCCGAATACCAGCGCAGCCCCGGCGCGGGACAATATCTGAAAGCGCGGGAATTCGAGAACACCTTCCAGCTCACGCCCGCCGGGGAATACTGGGCGGATGTGGGGTTTCTGGCTTCCTACAAATACAAGACCCAGGCTGGCCAGCCCAATGAACTGGAATTCGGCCCGCTGTTCGAGAAACGTTCCGGCCGTTACACACACCGGCTGAACCTCATCTGGGAAAAGGAAATCGGCGGCAGCGCGGCACGCAGCTATGGATTCCGCGGCGCCTACAGCCTGAGCTACCAGTGGCGCCAATGGCTCGCGCCCGGCGTCGAGATTTATGCGCTGCCGCATGACAACGCCTACCAGCTCGGTCCGGTGTTTTACGGCGAACTCACCTCCGCGCGCGGCAACGAATTCGAATACAGCGCCGGGCTGCTGGCCGGCATCAACCGTCGGGCGCCGGATCTGACTTTGGTCCTGCGCCTCGAATATGAGTTTTTCTGACGCCGGTTAGAGCGTAAGCTGGCCCTGCAGTCGAATACTGCCGCCTCCGAGGCTCACGTGCATGACGGATAACAGGCATTTCCATATCCGTGGCGCGCGGCCTGCTGACGCTCCCCTGATACTGAATTTCATCCGCGAACTCGCGAGTTACGAAAAACTCGCCCACGAAGTCAGCGCCACGCAAGGCGACATCCAGAACAACCTGTTCGGCGCGCGTCCCAAAGTCGAGTGCGTTATCGCGGAACACGATGGCACGCCCATCGGCTTCGCGCTGTACTTCCACAATTTCTCGACCTTCCTGGGGAAGCCCGGCCTGTACCTCGAAGACCTGTACGTGCAGCCGGCCTTCCGCGGCCAAGGCTACGGCCGCAAGCTGCTGAGTCACCTGGCAAAGCTCGCGCTGGACCGTGGCTGCGGGCGTTTCGAATGGGCGGTGCTGGATTGGAACGCACCGGCCATCGGTTTCTACAAAAAGCTGGGGGCCAACATCATGACTGACTGGCGCATCAACCGCCTGAGTGGCAGCGCGCTGGATAAACTCGCCTCCGAAGCATCGGACTGAGAAACAAGCTTCACGCCGGCGAAAGCAGCCGTTCCAGTTCGGCAAGCGCCTGCCGGTAAACCTGGCGCTTGAAGAAGATCACCTCTTCGACCGGCTGCCAGTAATCCACCCAGCGCCAGGCGTCGAACTCCGGCATGTCGCTGGCATCCAGGCGTACGGCCGACTCCGCGCCAACCAAACGCAGCAGAAACCAGATTTGCTTCTGCCCGATGCACAATGGCTGACTGTCGTGGCGCTGATAGCGCAGCGGCAGGCGGTAACGCAGCCATTCGCTGGTGCTGCCCAGCACCTCCACGTGTTCCGGCCGCAAACCGATCTCCTCGGCGAGTTCACGGAACAATGCCTGCTCGGGGCTCTCATGCTCCTGGATGCCGCCTTGCGGAAACTGCCAGCCGGCCTGACCCACGCGTCGCGCCCAGAACAACCGGCCTGTGCCATCCGACAAAATAATGCCAACGTTGGCACGGAAACCATCCGTGTCAATCACGCCCCCGGCAAAGCCCGCAGCGTGCACGCTCATGCCTCCAATTCTCCACAAATGCTTGCGTAGTGGCAAACTGCTGCAGTTGTACCGAACCGGGGATTTCTTTAACCTGCCCGCCCCGCCCGCATGCGCGGAATTTCGCCATGAAGCTCGCACTGTTCGACCTGGACCACACGCTGCTCGACGGCGACAGCGACGACCTGTGGTTTCAGTTCCTCGCGCAGCAC
The DNA here is from genome assembly GCA_035279405.1 of Gammaproteobacteria bacterium. Classification (NCBI taxonomy): domain Bacteria; kingdom Pseudomonadati; phylum Pseudomonadota; class Gammaproteobacteria; species Gammaproteobacteria bacterium. The sequence goes on along the minus strand of DATEHU010000017.1, from coordinate 30,236 downwards.
GGTGCGGTGGATGGCGTGCACGACAGTGCCGTGCGCGCGCAATTCATCGCCGATTACCACGCCGGCCGCCTGAATGTGCCGGCGTTCTATGCATTCGTGCTGCGGCCGCTGGCGCAACACGATCTGCCCACGCTGCTTGCCTGGCGCGGACAATTCCTGGCTGAATGCGTGCGTCCGCGCATCAGCGCCACGGCGCACGCGCTCGTCGCCGGCCACCGCAATTCCGGGCACGTGCTCGCCATCATCACCGCCACCAACCGCTTCGTGGCCGAGCCCATCGCCGCGGAACTGGAAGTACCCAACCTGCTGGCCACCACGCCGGAATACGACGGCCAACGCTTCACCGGACGGGTCTCCGGAATACCCTGCTTCCGCGAAGGCAAACTGCTACACCTTGACGCCTGGCTGCAGCGCGAAAACCTGGTGCCCACCGAGACTTGGTGTTATTCCGATTCCCACAATGACCTGCCACTGCTGGAAAGCGCGAGTCACCCGGTAGCCGTCAATCCCGACTCTGAACTTGAGCAGCGCGCTGCGCAACGTCACTGGCCGGTCATGCGCATCCGCGGCAACGCGCCGCCGGCGACCGGCTGAGCATGCAAACGCGCGTGCGTCCTGCGCTTCTGCTCGGCAGCCTGGCCGTGTTCACGCTCATTGCATTCTGCGTGGCCCTGACCGTGGGCAGCGTGCCGCTGCCGCTGGGCCGCGTGGTGCACGCTCTCGGCGGTGGCGGCGATGCGCTCACGCGCACGCTGGTGTTGGAGCTGCGGCTGCCGCGTGCGGTAACGGCGTTCGCGGTGGGCGGGCTGCTGGCGCTCGCGGGCGCGCTCATGCAGGTGCTGTTGCGCAATCCTTTGGCCGATCCCTACATCCTCGGTGTGTCGGGCGGCGCCGCCGTGGGCGCGCTGCTATCGCTGCTGTTCGGGCTCGCGGGTTACTGGGTGAGCGGCAGCGCGTTTCTCGGCGCACTGATCTCCATGTTGATCGTATTTGTCCTGGCGCACGGCCGCGGCGGCTGGACGCCGACGCGCCTGTTGCTTACCGGCATCGTGGTGGCTTTCGGCTGGGGCGCAGCCATCAGTCTGTTGTTGGTGCTGTCCGACAACGCCAGCCTGCGCGGCATGCTGTTCTGGCTCATGGGCGACCTCTCCTATCGCAGCGGCGGCTGGCTGGCACTCATCGTGCTGATCGTCGGCCTGGTCGTATGCCTGCCGTTCGCACGCCATCTCAACGTTCTTGCCCGCGGTGAAACGCTCGCCGAAGCACTGGGCGTGGCGGTGCGGCCGTTCAGCATCGCCATATATATCGTGGCCTCGCTGTTTACCGCGGTGGCGGTAACCGAAGCGGGAGCCATCGGCTTCGTGGGGCTGGTAATCCCGCACCTGCTGCGGCTGGTTTCCGGCAGTGACCACCGCACGCTGCTGCCGGGCGCCGTGCTCGCCGGGGGCAGTCTGCTGATGCTGGCCGACACGCTGGCGCGCACCGTGATCGCGCCCGAACAGCTGCCGGTGGGCGTGGTAACCGCGGCCATCGGCGTGCCCGTGTTCCTGTATCTGCTCAACCGCGCACGCGGACCGCTGTGAACACGCCGTTGCTGGAAGCGCGTGCGCTCACGGTGACCATCGCCGGCAAATGCGTATGCCGCAATCTGGATCTGCACATCGCGGCCGGCGACTGCCTGGCAGTGCTCGGCCCGAACGGCGTCGGCAAGACCACGCTGCTGCACACACTTGCCGGACTGCGCGCGCCCGCGCAAGGCGAGATCCTGCTGGATGGCAGGACGATCCAAAGTCTTTCGCGACGGCGCATCGCGCAGCGGCTGGGATTGCTCATGCAGCAGCCGGAAGACAGCCTGCCGGCGAGCGTGCTGGAGATCGCGCTCATCGGCCGGCATCCGCACATTGATTTCTGGCGTTGGGAGTCGCACGCCGATGTGAATCTCGCACGCCGCGCACTCAAGCTGGTGGGACTGGAAGGTCTCGAACAACGCGTTCAAAGCCAGCTCTCCGGCGGCGAGCGCCGGCGCCTCGACATTGCCACCGTCCTGACCCAGGATTCACCCACGCTGCTGCTCGACGAGCCCGCGCATCAACTCGATCTGCACTATCAACTGGCGTTGCTCGCGCACTTCCGGCATCTGGCCCGCGACCAGAGACACGGAGTCATCATGAGCCTGCACGACGTAAACCTTGCGGCGCGCTTCTGCACCCAGGTGCTGTTGCTGCATGGGGAGGGCGAGACCGTGCTTGCACCCGTGACCAGCCTCAACGCCGAAATTCTCAGCCGTCTCTATCACATTCCGGTCACGGCCTTGCACGCGCCCGGCGGCACCGTGTTCATGCCGGGTTAGGCGCACCTGACGCGCGCCGCGGGATGGGTTATCCTTGGCACGCCTAGTGTGAACAGGCACCGTTTGACCCACACATTTATTCCCCAAGTACCGCACAAGAGGCAGGACTATGACTAAGTTGAGCCGTATTGCCAGAATGATTGCCGTCGGCACCACCGGCGCCTTGCTCATTGGCGCCCTCGCCGCCTGCTCCGGCGGAAACGGTCGTGCCGCCAAGAAAGTTTTGATGGCCTGCCAGGCGCTGCCCGACACGGCCGCCGGCCAGATCATGAGCGGGAAGCTTGTCGGCTTGCAGCTGTCCGGCTCGGGCTCGCCGGTACACATTTGCCAGTATGTCAACGACAACAACGAAACCGCCGTGTTGCTGCAGATCTTCGCCTTCAAGGGCAAGGATGCCGCCACCGATCTCGCCGAGGACGCAGCCACCCAGAAAGGGCTGTTCAAGAACAACATCGTGCCCGCCAAGATCAATCCGGCTACCGGCTTCGGCCCGGGTGCGTTCTATCTCGACAACACCATCAGCCCGACGGCCCGCTCGGTGCAGCTGCATTTCATATCGGGCCCCAACAAGTTCATGGTGCAGATCAACAATCCCAAGGATTTCGCCACCGGTGAGCAACAGGCCGCGGCGCTGGCACAAAAAGCCCTGGAGAACATCCAGAACGGCAGCGCCTACCAGCCGGTGACCACCAACGGCTGAGGCTGCGGCTGATGGACTCCAAGTCCTGATTCCTAAAGCCCCGCGCATGCGGGGCTTGTTTACGGCGATTCCACCGTTCCGCAGCCGTGATTCATACCCGCATCAGAGATCAATAAAGCCTTCCAGGTACTGGACCGCCCTGCCCGCCATCCACACACGTGCGCCGTGCGCTTCGCAGAACAGTTCCCCGCCGCGCGGCGACAACTGGCGCGCGTGTAATTTGTTTTTGCCGAGTCGCGCCGCCCAATAGGGCACCAGCACGCAGTGGGCCGAGCCGGTCACCGGGTCTTCGGGCACGCCGAGACGCGGCGCGAAGAAGCGCGACACGAAATCACATTCTGCGCCGGGTGCGGTCACGATTACGCCGTTGTGATCGAGCCGCACAATCGCGGCCATGTCAGGCGACAATCCGCGTACCTCGGCCTCCGAGGCCAGCACCAGCAGGTACTTGATGCGCGAAGCCAGCACTTCCCGCGGTTCAATTCCCAACGCCTGTTGCAAACCGGGCGGCGAATCTACCGGCCGCGGCGGATCAACGGGGAAATCCAGCCGGATCAGCTCGCCGTCCACTTCCACCGCCAGCGGGCCACTGTTCGAAGTAAAGGCAATCCGGCGCAGGCGCGGCTTGAGAATGTGGGAAATCACATAGGCCGAGGCCAGGGTAGCGTGACCGCAGAGGTCCACCTCGGTAGCAGGCGTGAACCAGCGCAGCTGATAACTGTCGGCCTGCCGCACGAAGAACGCGGTTTCGGAAAGGTTATTCTCCGCTGCAATTTTCTGCATGAGTTCGTTCGGCAACCACTCCTCCAGCGGACACACCGCCGCGGGATTGCCGCGGAAGCGCTCACTGGTGAATGCGTCAATCTGATAAATGGGAATCCGCACATTCTTATCCGCTGAAGGACTGCGCACGCATGATAAGTCATGCGCGCACTTGACAGCGCGCGAGAGTGTCCCTACATTGCCTGCGCCTTGAGGCGTCGTCCTTGCGGACGACACTCGGGAAGCCGGTGCGTCACCAGACAATGCCGGCGCTGCCCCCGCAACGGTAGGCGAGCACAAGTCCGTCATGAAGCCACTGCGCGTATAGCGCGCGGGAAGGCGGCGGACCGGGGAAACCCGCTCGCGAGCCCGGAGACCGGCCCCGAGGCAACGGCATCGGCGTTGCGGCGGGCAATGCTCGGGTTCATCCCGACTTTCTCCCCTCCACGCCGGTTTTCACCACGAGTTCGCGTCGCGGGCGTGCGGCGCGGGGAGATTCTCATGCGCTATCTCATTGCAGCAGGCGGTGCGCTTGCGCTGCTTGCCACCTTTCCGGTTCTTGCCCAAGACAACTACAGCACCGCCAGTCTCGGCGCGCCCATCACTGTTACCGCCACGCGCACACCTTTGATTGCAGACCGGGAAGTGGCGCCGGTGATTGTGATAAAGGCGCAGCAAATCCAGCTGTCGGGTGCACAGAGCGTCGCCCAGGTTCTGCAGCAGTACGCCGGTCTCGACATCGCCGCGAACGGCGGACCCGGGCAGCCCACGTCGCTGTTCCTGCGCGGCACCAACAGCAATCAGACGCTGGTCATGATCAACGGCGTCAAGATCAATCCCGCGGACGGCTCCGGCGCGCCGCTCGCCAACATTCATCTCAACGACATTGAGCGCATCGAGATCGTCAAGGGTCCGCGTGCCGCGCTTTACGGTTCGGATGCCATCGGCGGCGTGATCAACATCATCACCCGGCAGGCCGGCGAGGGCACGCATTACGGCGCGCACGCCGGCGCGGGCCGGTACGGGACTTACGACAACGGCGGCCATTTCGATTATGGCCAAGGCGATAGTGCCTTCGGTGTGTCGGCCGACAACTACCACACCGATGGTTTCCCGGCCGTCGCCGGTACGCCCTGGGACAGCGGCAACACCGACCGCAGCTGGAACGCCCATGGGAGCACCGTGCTCGCCGGTGTGGGCTTGAGCCTCAAGCACTGGCAGAGCAGCGGCAATACGCAGTACACGCAATTCGCCTCGACGCCACCTTTTGCCCTGGCGCCGTTCGACGAGAATTACGGCAATCAGGCCACCAGCCTCGATGTGTCCGGTCATTTCCTCCCGGACTGGCGCAGCAATCTCAATCTCAGCCACATGCTGGATGGAATTGATCAACGGCAGGCCGACCCGTTCAACCTCGGACAAGCAAAGGACTTCGTGCATACCCAGCGCAACGTGGTGGACTGGCAGAACGACCTTGCGCTGGGGGAGTTCCAGTTGTTCACCGTCGGCCTGTACTCCGAGGCGCAGCACGCGGCGGCGCTGTCCTTCGGCTCCGGTTTTGACCAGACCGACCACATCAATGCGCTGTATGCCGAAGACGATATTCATGGCGGCAAGCACCGCCTGGTACTCGCCGCACGTGACACCCACGACCAGGCGTTTGGCAATCACCTCACCTGGAACGCGGATTACGGTTATGACCTCACCGCCGCCACGCGCCTCACGGCCGGCGCCGGTACTGGCTTTCGCACACCCAGCGCCAATGAGCGCTTCGGCTTCGGCGGCAATCCCAACCTGGAACCGGAAACTTCGCAAAACCTGGAACTCGGCCTGCGGCAGAAAATCAGCGCCAACCAGACTCTGACGCTGAGCGCCTTTCGCAACAATCTGGACAACCTCATCCAGTTCGTGGTCACACCCAGCAATCTGAACGGCGAGAACCAGAACATCGCCCGCGCCCGGGTACACGGCCTGGAAGCAAGCTACCAGCTTGCGCAGCACAACTGGTCCTGGCGCACCGACCTGATATTCCAGAAACCCGAAAATCCCGACAACGGCACCCTGCTGTTGCGACGCGCCGAGCGTACTCTCAGCACCACGCTCGACTGGCATGAGGATTCCACCAGCTTCGGCGTGCATCTCATCGCCACCGGCCCGCGCAGCGATCTCGATTTCAACACCGCCGCCCCAGTCACGGATGCAGGCTACGTGCTTGCGGGCGTCACTGCGCGTCGCGAACTGAGTCATGGTTTTGTCATCAGCGCCAGCCTCGAAAACCTGCTGGATACGCACTATCAAACCGCTTCCGGCTACAACACCGCCGGCCGCTCGCTATTCGTGCGTTTGGAATACCAGTCGAGATAGCGCTGCTGAGGGCGTGGGAGCGGCGGTCTCCGCCGCGATAAATGTATAAACATTCGCGCTGAGCGTAGCTCGCGTTAGCGAGCAGAGTCGAAGCATTCTTGCCCTTCGACTCCGGCCTCACGGCCTACGCCCTGGGCGAACGGAGATTTTTAGTCGTACCGCGGCGGGGACCGCCGCTCCCACGATTGAAACCGCACCTGCACTACCGGCGCGGCGCTAAAATAAGCGCAGTCCAGTCACTTCAAAGGGGATTGCCATGCAGTACGACGACGCTACCCATCAGATCGCCCAGATTGAACAACAGACGCAGGCGCTGGCTCAGCAGTTTCAGGCTCTTGGCCAGAAGCTCAACAGCCATGCTCCCGACGCGGCCACCGGCAAAGAATGGCTGCTGGACCTCAAGCAGATCGCCCTCAATGTGCAGTCCCAGAACCAGCAGCTCGTCGCCATGGTGAACCAGATGGCCGAGCACATGCACAATCTCGAGCAGCAACTGGACACCCATCCCAACGCCACCATGCAGGCGCGCGGCTGGGGAGCGCAGTACGCGCCGCGCGGCGGCGGCTTCTGGGGCAATGTCGCCAGCGGCTTGGGAATGGGTGCGGGCTTCGGCGTCGCCAACGCACTGATCGGCGGAATTTTCAGCGCACTATGAAATGCGCGGGTATTGCCCGCCACTTTGTCCCTTCTCCCCTTGAGGGGAGAAGGAAGGATGAGGGGTGCAGATTTTCTCTGAATTCGATGAGTAAGACACCATTATAAGGACCCATGAAGAAGACAAAGACGCTTTACGTGGACATGGACAACGTCCTGGTGGATTTCCAATCTGGTCTGAGCGGGCTGCCTGCGGCAACGCTGCGTGAATATCAGGGGCACGAGGACGATATTCCCGGGATCTTCTCGCGCATGGTACCAATGCCCGGAGCTGTTCAGGCATTCACTGAACTGACTGTGCTGTTCGACACCTACATCCTGTCCACAGCGCCGTGGAAGAATCCATCAGCTTGGTCAGACAAGCCGCTTTGGGTGCAGAAATATCTGGGCCAAGCCGCGTACAAACGGTTGATCCTCACGCATCACAAGGATTTGAACCGGGGAGACTTCCTGATAGACGACCGTACCAAACACGGGGTTGACCAGTTCCAGGGAGAACACATTCATTTCGGGTCGGAACGGTTTCCGGATTGGCCGACCACCATGGAATATCTGCACAGCAAGGTCTGAAGCCACTTACGCTTCCGCTTGTTCATCCGGCCTTATAAAATCCGTGGCTCCGGCTCCAGCCGGATGCCGAATTTTTCCCGTACCGAATCACGGATGCGCTCGGCCAGCGACCAGATTTGGGCGCCGGTTGCCTTGCCGTGGTTCACCAGCACCAGGGCGTGTTTGTTCGAAACCCCGGCGTCACCTTCGCGAAAGCCTTTCCAGCCGCAGTGCTCGATCAGCCAGGCAGCGCTGAGTTTCTTGCCATCGGGAGCGGCGAATATCGGCAATCCCGGATGTGCGGATGTCAGTTGCTGCGCTTCATTATTTGACACAAGAGGATTCTTGAAAAAGCTGCCGACGTTGCCGATAAGCGCCGGATCCGGAAGTTTGCGCCGGCGCAAACGGCACACCGCTTCCGAGACATCTTTCGCTGTCGGCTTGTTCACCTGCATGGCCGCCAATTCGTCGCGCACGCCAGCGTAACCCAGCTTCAAGGTTGCATTCCGCCGCAGGCGCAATTCCACCGCGGTGATGATCCAGCGATCGGGACTTTGCTTGAACACACTGTCGCGGTAACGGAAGGCGCACTGCTCGCGGCCGAGGCGCACCGATTCATTTGCCTGCCGATCAAATGCTTTGACGGTCTCCAGCGTTTCCGCGAGTTCCGCGCCGTAGGCGCCGATGTTCTGGATGGGCGCCGCGCCGACGGTGCCGGGAATGAGCGAGAGATTTTCCAGTCCGCACAAACTCTGCGCCAGCGACCAGCGCACCAAACAGTGCCAGTCCTCGCCGGCCTGCGCGCACACGCGCACGGTTGCGCCTTCGTCCGCCAGCACTTTGATGCCGCGGTTCGCCATGACGACGACCAGGCCGTCGAAATCGTGCGTGAACAGCACATTGCTGCCCTCGCCCAGCACCATGAAGGACTTGCCTTTGACTTGGGGCAAGGACAGAACTTCGGGAATTGCCAATGCGTCGCGAATTTCCGCAAGCCAGGCGGCACGCGCCGGCACACGCAAGGTGTTGCGCCGGTCGAGAGGGGCGTTCTCAGTGAGGGTGTAGGCCGAACTCATGCTGGCACGAGAGGATACAGGAACCCGCTCACTCTTCTCTCCTCCTGAAGGGGGAGAGCAGGCAATGACGGGGGCCGTCATTTATTTCACTTCCGCCGTGCCGATGTCGCGCGGGTCGGCGGCGGCGCTCACTTTTCCGCTGCGGTAATCCCAGGTGATGGACTGCATGTTGCCGTAGGGGCGCGTGTCCCTGAGCGTATAACCCATTTTCGTGAGCCCCGCGATTTCATCCGGTGTAAATGCGCCGCGCTCGTAGGAGACCACGTCCGGCAGGTACTGCATGTGGTAACGCGGCAGGCTCACGATGCTCCGCGCGTCGCCGCCGTTGAAGTAATCGAGCGTGCCGAGCAGCACCATGCTGATGATGCGGCTGCCACCGGGTGTGCCGAGTATCGCGAGCCCGCGGCTTGTGTACAGAAACGTCGGCATCATGCTGGACAGCGGGCGTTTGTGTGGCGCGATTTCATTGGCGGAATTGCCTACCAGGCCGAACCCGTTGGGCACACCCGGTTTGGACACGAAATCATCCATCTCGTCGTTCAGGATCACGCCGGTGCCGGGCGGCATGAAGCCCGAGCCGAAGCGGAAATTCACCGTGAAGGTCCCGCCCACCAGGTTGCCGTCCTTGTCCATGACCGCGATGCTGGTGGTGTGCTGGCTTTCGGGCGCCTCCGGAGTGACCGGCGCAAGTTCACTGCTGGGTGTGGCCTTGTCCGGGAGAATCGCGGCGCGCAGCCCGGCGGCGTAATACGGACTCAACAGGCGCTCGATTGGCATGTGTACGAAATCCGGATCGCCCAGATATTCGGCGCGGTCGCGGAAGGCGAAGCGCATGGCTTCGATGGTCAGATGCTTTTGCATCAGCTCGTTGTCAGTCGCCAAGTCGTAGCCGGACAGGATATTGAGCGCTTCGAGCATGACGATGCCACCCGACGAAGGCGGCGGCACGGTAATGATTTTCATGCCGCGATAGTCGCCGGTAAGCGGCGTGCGCAGCTTGATCTGGTAATTGCGCAAATCTTCCAGCGACCAGATGCCGTCTGCGGCGCGTACCGCGTCCACCATCTTTTCCGCCAGCGCACCGGTGTAGAACGCCGCCGCACCGTGCTTGGCAATCAACTCCAGCGTGTTCGCGAGCTCCGGCTGTTTCAACAGGTAGCCTTCCGGCGGCACCTCGCCATTGGGATAAAACACTTTCCAGGCCGCGGGCCATTGCTTGAGCTTATCCTCGCGGCTTGCCAGCATTTCGTGAAACATGCGGTCCAGCGGAAAACCGTCGCGCGCGAGTTTGATGGCGGGCGCCAGATCCTGCGCCAGAGACAGCTTGCCGAAGTGCTGGTTGATGTAGGCCAGCGCCGCGACTTCGCCGGGAATCGCCGCCGACAACGGACCATTCAGCGAGGCGCCGGGAATCACGTTGCCATTCTTGTCCTGATACATGGTGGCGGTGGCCGCGGCCGGCGCATACTCACGTCCATCCACCATGATGTTCTTGCCGGTGTTAGCGTCATGCAGCAGCCAGAATCCGCCGCCGCCAATACCGGAACTGTAGGGCTCGACCACCGAGAGCGCCGCGCTTACCGCCACCGCGGCGTCGAAAGCGTTGCCGCCCCCAGCCATCACCTGCATGCCGGCTTGCGTGGCGTAGGGCTGGGCGCTCGCGACGGCATTGTGCCCCGGCTTGAGCGGCGTCGCCCACGCGAGCAACGGAAACAGCAGCAACAGCAAACCGATGATGCGGATTTTCATGAGCGCGGGTCCGAGTGAGTAGGGCGACAGATTAACGCGGCATCAGGACCGGAACAACCTGCAGGCGATGCTCAACCATGCGCTTGCGTACCGACGGCGTGCCGGAGTTCTTGCCAAACAAGCGAGCGTGCCGGGCAACAATGCCGGAGTCGCGGCCAAGTGGCAGCTCCTACGCGACGGACTTGGCCGTGAGGCGACGATATTTTGCCAGCAATTCTTCGCGGCTCTCGACATGCTCCGGATCCGGCAGACAGCATTCCACGGGACACACCTGCTGGCACTGCGGCGTGTCGAAATGGCCGACACATTCGGTGCAGCGTGCCGGATCGATTATGTAGATTTCCTCACCCTGACTGATGGCGTGATTTGGGCACTCCGGCTCGCACACGTCGCAGTTGATGCAGGCGTCGGTGATGATGAGCGACATTCGGTTTCCGTCAGGCGGGTGGAGCGTGCAGTCTAGCGCTTCTTCATTTTCTTGAGCTCGGCCAAGACTGCCGGATGCACGAACGGCGCCACATCGCCGCCCAGCGCAGCGATCTCCCGTACCAGGCTCGACGAGATGAAGGTGAATTCCTCCGCCGGCGTCATGAAGATGGTTTCCACATCCGGCCCCAGATGCCTATTCATGGCTGCGAGCTGGAACTCGAATTCGAAATCCGAGACCGCGCGTAACCCGCGCAGGATCGCGCGCACCCCATGCTTGCGCGCGAACGCCACGGTCAGTTCCGCGAAACCCAGCACTTCCACGTTGGCGATACCCTCGAGCGCGGCGCGCACCATGCCGACGCGCTGTTTCAACGAAAACGCGGGAGTCTTGCCGGGATTGGCCGCAATCGCTACCACTACGCGGTCAAAGAGGCGCGCCGCACGCCGCACCAGGTCGGCATGGCCGTTGGTGACGGGATCGAAGGTGCCGGGATAGAGAATGCTGGCGGCCATGGGAAAGCTCCTTTGCTTGCGCCTGTATAACGGGCTTTTCAGCCGGCCGCAAGCGGCGCGCCACTGCGCCGCACGAGAGCGAAGCCGACTCGACCGGCGCGGCTCTCGCGGATGAGCTCCCAGCCGACGGGCAGCACGAGGCGGGCGCCGTGCGGATACTCCATATAGACATGTGCACGCTCTGCGAGCCAGCCACCCTTCTCCAGCGCCACGGCCGCGGACGCGAGCAGCGGCGAATCGAACGGCGGGTCGAGAAACACGATGTCAAAGACACTAGGCGGCCCATGCAGGAACGCGAGGGCGTCCGATCGCAGCACATCGCAGCTCGTGGCGTGCAGCGCGGCAAGATGCGCGCGCAAGGTTTCGGTCACCTGTGGTTCCCGGTCCACGAACAACACCGCGGCGGCACCGCGCGACCGTGCTTCGAGCCCGAGAGCGCCGCTGCCGGCGAACAGGTCCAGGCAGTGCGCCCCCGGTAATGCATCGCGCAACCAGTTAAACAGCGTCTCGCGCACCCGGTCGGGTGAAGGCCGGATCCCGGGCAGGTCCGGAAACCCGAGGCGCCGCCGGCGCCATTGCCCGCCTATGATGCGGAATTCGTTACGGTAGCCGCGGCCGGGATTGAACATGCAAAAATCCGCGCACTCAGTGGGTTGGCAGCGGTGCGTGCGGGCGCCGGGAATGCTTGCGCCGCAGCCGCCACTCAGCGTACCCTAAATCTACACCCCCGGAGGAACTGCAAATGGACAAGCGTGCGCTGCTCATTTTTTCCGCGATGGTCGTGGCACTCACGGCCTGCGTGCAGGGCAACAACTCCACCAACACCACGGCCTCCACTGCGTTCCAGGCGCGCTACTCGCCGCTTTCCGGCATCGGTCCGTTCCCCAACGACTTGTATTTCAACGGCAGCACCACCGGTACTCTGAATATTCCGTTTGCCTCGACTTCAGCCGCCGCCGCACCGGCCAATGCCGCGCTGGCCAGCATGAATCATCTGGATGGCTTCGGCACCCAGTCGGTAATCAACGCATACTTCACAGCGTCCGTAGATCCCGCCACGCTGAACGCCAGCGACGTATTCGTCTTCAAGGTCACGGCCAATCCGCAGAACAAGGCCATTGATCCCACCAAGGGCGGCACGCCGCTCGTGCCGGGCGCGGATTGCACTGCCAGCACTACCGATTACACCGTGGGCCTGTCGTCCGCCGTGGACTCCGGCGGCACGGTGCTCAACATCACGCCCTGCAAGCCGCTCGCGAGCGGCAGCACCTATCTGGTGGTGCTCACCAACGGCATCAAGGACACGAACGGTGATGCAGCCAGTGCCAGTTCGGATTACGCGTTGATTCTCGCGGCCGATCTGCCGGTGCTTTCCGGCGGCGCAATGGGCACCACCGGCAATGCGCAGCTTGACCAGGTGGCGTTGTTCACGCTGCCCCAGCTCGCGGTCGCTGCGGGCGCAGCCATCAATCCACAGAATATCGTGCTGACATTCAGCTTCAGCACCCAGTACATCGGCGCGACCTTCGCCGCATTGGAGGCGAGTACCCCGGCCGGTACGGGCACCCTCGCGGATACCGGCCTCAAAAGCAGCAATGTACTGCCCGCGGGCGCTTCCCCGGGATATGCGGAAATCTACGCGGGCACTCTGAAGATCCCTTATTACCTGTCAGTCGCCACGTCCAGCAACCCGACTCCGGCATTGACAGGCTACTGGCACACGGCAACCGGCGGTGATACCACCGCACTCACTCCCATGCCTGCGGCTACCACCAATGCCGTCATCCCGATGCTGGCGACAGTGCCGATACCCAACAACGGTGGCAATGGCGGCTGTCCGGCGCCGGCGGCGCCAGCGAGCGGCTGGCCAGTGGTCATTTTTCAGCACGGCATTACCCAGGATCGCGAAAACGTGTTCGCCGTGGCTGATTCCCTGGCTAAAGCCTGCATCGCGGCTGTGGCCATTGATCTGCCGCTGCATGGCGTGACCACAACCACGGATCCGTTTTACCGCAACCAGTTGTTTACCGGCACACCGGCCGCCAGCTTGGTGGCCGGCGAACGCACTTTCGATCTGCCGGAAGTCACGCCGTTTTTCCCCACCGCCAGCAGCACCATCGCACCTTCGGGCAGCTATTTCATCAACCTGAGCAGTCTCCTGACCTCACGCGACAATCTGCGCGAGGCGGTCGCCGACTTGATCTCCCTGCGCAAGGGCATCCCCGGTATCACCGCTTTTGGCACTTCGACTGACCTGTTTGATGGCTCACAAATTTCCTTCGTAGGCCATTCCCTGGGCGCCATTGTGGGCACGAGCTATCTGGCTGTGGATGGCAGTCATATCCTCGCGGCTACGCTCGCCAATCCGGGCGGGAACATCACGCAATTGCTGCTGAATTCGCCGAGTTTCGCGCCGCAGATCAATGCAGGCTTGGCGGCCGAAGGTCTTACGCCCGGCACCCAGTTCTACTATGACTACTTCCGCAGTGCGCAATCGGTAATCGAGGATGGCGATCCGGCCAATTATGCCGCTGCGGCCGCGGCCACCGATCCCATCCACATGCTCGAAGTGGTGGGTGGCTTCGATAACTGCTCGCTGCCCGACCAAGTGGTGCCCAACTCCAGCACCGATTTGTTGGCTTCGTTCATGAACCTCACACAGGTGCATGCCAACAGCACCGCAACCGGTACCGCGGTGCACGGCATCGTGCGCTTCACCGCCGGCACGCACGGCTCGCTCCTGTCGCCCGCGCCGCCGCCCAACTGCCCGCAGGATGCGACCGTATATGGCGGCGTGACGCTGGAAATGCAGACCGAGATGGCGACCTTCATGGCAACGCACGGCACCGTACTGCAAGTGGGCAACGTGCCCTTCGTGCAATAACGGCGCGACTCAAGGCTCACGGGGCGGCCTCTGGTCGCCCCGTTTTTTTGTGCGTTAGCGCTGTTTGTTAGCATAGACGCGATTCTCCGACCGCCAACGGTATGAACCAAGTCGCCACTCCCTCCGAGTTTCTCGGCAAACTGCGCGCGCGCCTGCGGCGTGCCGCGCTGCACATCGCGCCGGGCGCTGCGGTGGACGATGCCTTGTTCGAGGATCTGGAAGCCCAGTTGCTGCAGGCGGACGTGGGAATCGAGGCCGCGCAGCAGCTGCTGGCACACCTGCGCATGCGCGCGCGCCAGGAGCACCTGCGGGACTCGGATGCGCTGCGCGCAGCGCTCGCCGACGAAATTGCGGCGCTGCTCGCACCGGTGGCCCGGCCGCTCGTGGTGGATACCGCAGCCAGGCCTTTTGTGATCCTGGCGGTCGGCGTGAACGGCGTCGGCAAAACCACCACGGTCGCGAAGCTCGCACAGTGCTTCCAGGCCGCCGGCAAACAGGTCATGTTGGCGGCCGCCGATACCTTCCGCGCGGCGGCGATCGAACAATTACAGGCTTGGGGGGCACGCCAGAGCGTAGCGGTCATCGCCCAGGCAAAGGGTGCTGATCCTGCGGCCGTGGCGCACGACGCCTGGCACGCGGCGCGCGCGCGCGGCAGCGACGTGCTGCTCGTGGATACCGCCGGGCGGCTGCACACCCAGGGCAATCTGATGGAAGAGCTCAGGAAAGTCTGCCGGGCGCTGGCCAAGCTCGACGCTGCTGCGCCGCACGAGCGCCTGCTGGTGCTGGACGCCGGCACTGGCCAAAACGCCCTGCGCCAGATCGAGCAGTTCCATGCCGCCGTCGAGGTGAGCGGCCTCGTGGTCGCCAAGCTCGATGGCACCGCCAAGGGCGGCATCCTGATTGCCGCGGCGCAGCGCTTCGGCATTCCGATCCGCTATATCGGCATTGGCGAACAGGTCGATGATCTGGAAGAATTCAACGCGCGCGCATTTGCTTCAGCATTGGTCGGCACAGCATCAGAAGCAACCTGAATGGGTAAAGCATCAAAAAGCCAGAGATTTCGGCCGCTGGCTAGGCAAAAATGGCCGAGCAAGCGGAGCGTACACGCCAGTACGTGAGCATTGCGAGGACATTTTTAACAACGCCAGCGGGCAAGAGATCGGTTTTCAGACATGATCGAGTTTCACGAAGTCAGCAAGCGTTATGACGGCGGCAACGAGGCGCTGGCAGGCCTGAGCTTCACCGCCGAGCGCGGGGAAATGCTGTTCGTCACCGGCCCCTCGGGCGCCGGCAAGAGCACGCTGCTGAAACTGTTGGCGCTCATCGAGCGCCCCAGCCGCGGGCAGATCATCGTCAACGGCCGCAATCTCGGCGGTCTGCGGCGCCGCCAGATTCCCCATTACCGCCGCCAAGTGGGCGTGATTTTCCAGGATCACAAATTGCTGCTGGAACGCAGCGTGTTCGACAACGTGGCGCTGCCGCTGGTGATCAGCGGTGTGCCGCGGAATGAAATCCCGCGGCGCGTGGGCGCCGCACTGGAACTCGTGGGCCTGTTGCAAAAGGAGCGCGCCCTGCCGCTGCAGTTGTCCACCGGCGAACAGCAGCGCGTGGGTATCGCGCGCGCCGTCATCAGCCGCCCGCCCATCCTGATCGCCGACGAGCCTACCGGCAATCTCGATCCGGAATTGTCCTACGAGGTCATGCGCCTGTTCCAGCGCCTGAACCAGGTCGGCATCACCGTGCTGGTGGCGAGTCACGACCACAATCTCATCCGCCGTCTCGGCCAGCGATTTATCAGCTTGCGCGCCGGCCGGCTGGTGCCGCCGGAACTCGCGGGAGAGCCACATGCCGGCGCGTGACAGCGGGGCACAGGTCAGCCGCCGCAGCCTCGGCCAGCGTTTCGGCGCTTATCTTGCGCACCATCGGCAAACCTTGCTCGATGGCCTGCAGCAGCTCGGCCGTCAGCCGCTCGCTACCTTCATGACCGTGGCGGTGATCGGTATCGCGCTGGCGCTGCCGGCGGGGGCACTGGTGCTGGTCAACAACGCCCGCGGCCTGAGCACCGGCTGGCAAGGCACAGTGCGCATCTCGCTATTTCTGAAGAACGGAGTGAGCGACAGTGCCGCACAGCAGCTTGCGGATGCCGTGCGTACGCACCCAGGCGTGGCTGCGGTGCAGGTGATCAGCACCGAACAGGCGCTCGCGGATTTCCAGCGACGCTCCGGGTTCAATGACACGCTCAGCCTGCTGGGCAGCAACCCGCTGCCGGCGGTGCTGGTGGTTCAGCCGACCGCGGCTTACACCACGCCGGCGGCCGCACAGCAGTTGGCGCGGGGTTTTGGCGCGCTGCCGCAGGTGGATCAAGTGCGCATGGACGTGCAGTGGCTCAAGCGCCTGCAGGCGATCCTCGCGCTGCTGCATCGCGGCGTGCTGATCGTGGCGGTGTTGCTGGCAATCGCGGTGGTACTGATCGTGGGCAACACCATCCGCCTGGAAATCGAGAACCGGCGCTCCGAAATCGAGGTGAGCAAGCTCTTGGGCGCCACCGATCGCTTCGTCCGCCGGCCATTTCTGTACCACGGCGCCTGGTACGGCCTGGCCGGCGGCGTGCTCGCCTGGATACTGGTGCTCATCGGCCTAGCCCTCATGGGCGGGCCGGTGGGCCAGCTCGTCGACCTGTATGGCAGCCATTTCAGTTTGAGCGGCCTGGGCGCCAGCGGTGGCTTGGGGCTCTTGGCGGGCGGCATTGTGCTCGGCTGGTTGGGCTCGTGGCTCGCCGTGGCGCGCCATCTGCGGGCAATCGAGCCTAGCTAGCAAGCCCTTGAATTCAAAGCATTCACGCCGGCATCCGCTGCGGAACCTTGGAGAGGTTTAGCACTCTAAGTCCGTGAGTGCTAAAATTAGCTCCGTGAAACCGAGGGAGATTGCCATGACCCAAGCCGCTCTCATGCCGCGCGCGCAGCAACTCATTCTGGCCGGCCCAACCGGCAGTTTAGATGCCTATATGCACGCAGTGAGCAGCATTCCCGTACTGAGCGCCACCGAAGAGCATGCCTTGGCGCTGCGCTTCCGCGACCAGCAGGACCTCGACGCCGCGCGGCTCCTGGTGCTGCACCATCTGCGCTTTGTCGTGCACGTGGCACGCGGTTATCTCGGCTACGGTCTGCCGCTCGGCGACCTTATCCAGGAAGGCAACATCGGCCTGATGAAAGCCGTCAAACGCTTTGACCCGGACGTGGGTGTGCGCCTGGTGTCGTTTGCCGTGCACTGGATCAAGGCCGAAATGCATGAATTCATTCTGAAGAACTGGCGCATCGTCAAAGTCGCCACCACCAAGGCGCAGCGCAAGCTGTTCTTCAACCTGCGCAGTTCCAAGAAACGCCTCGGCTGGATGAACCGCAAGGAAGTCGAGATCGTGGCGAAAGAACTCAAGGTCTCCACGGCCGAAGTGCTGGAAATGGAATCGCGCCTCGCCGGCCAGGACATCACCTTCGACACCACGCCCGAGACCGAGGACGAGGACAGCCACAACGTAGCACCGGCCACTTATCTCGCGGCCGATACCCAGTCCGATCCGGCGCTGGCGCTGGAGCGCTCCGACTGGGAGCAGCGCAGCGAGGATCAACTGCACCGCGCCCTGGTGAAGCTGGATGACCGCAGCCGCCACATCATGCAGCGCCGCTGGCTGGACGACAACAAGGCCACGCTGCAGGAACTCGCCAACCACTACGGCGTGTCGGCGGAGCGCATCCGCCAACTGGAAACCAATGCCATCAGGAAGCTCGGCACTCTCATGGCCTGAAGTATCCGCACACTCCGCGCGCGAACATTAAAACCCGGCAAGCTGCCGGGTTTTTTGTTGTCCTGCAATTAATATCAGGCAGAATAGCTGCGGGGATTTCGGGGAATACAAGGCATGGCCGAACCGCAATTGTCCACCGCCCAATGGAGCCGGCCGCTGCGGCTGATTCACCTGCTGCTCGCGGTCGCGGTCACGGCACAGCTGTTCATCGGCAGCTTCATGCGCAGCCCGCATACCGGCCGCCCGGATACTTTTGGGTTCATGACCCACGAAGTGCTGGGCGCCACGATTCTCGCTCTCATCATCATGCATTGGCTATGGTCATTCACCCATCCGAATGATGGGTTGCGACAACTGTTCCCATGGACGCGCGCAGGAATGCACAACGTGGTTGCCGAGCTCTGGACCGCGGTTCGGTATCAGCGCCTGCCGGCGGGCGGACCGCGAAATGACACCGGCGGTCTGGCGGGCTTCATCCACGGTTTGGGGCTGCTTGCCATCACCGCCATGGTCGCGACCGGCGCGAGTTACTACCTGTCGCGCATGGCAGGCGCTTCCCACGACAGCCTCGAACTCATCGAGGATATCCACGATACCTTTGCGGTCATCGCCTGGATTTACTGGGGCGGTCACCTGGCCGCCACCGTGCTGCATAGCGTGCTACGCCAACCGGTGTGGAAACGCATGTTCAGCCCGGGAAGCTGACTCGCCGCCGACCTTAGTTGTCAGGGCTGCTTGACCCCCTCGCCTTCATCCACGGTAATCCACGGCTTGCCCGCGCGCGACACTTCGATTTTCACCCGCACGTGGGTGGGCGAATCGAATACATAGGTGATTCGGGTGCGGACTTGCTTGCCGTGGTCCACATCCTCGGCATGCTCGATGCGGGTGTTGCCATTTACGGTCATCTTCGAAATGAACGGCTTGGCACCGGAATCGCCGCCGTTGAACAGCTCGTAATGCCAGTAACTCCGGTCTTTTGCGTTGTAGGTATCCACCACCAGCGACTTGACGATGCGGCCGGACCATTCGTTGGTAAAGCTGCACATCATAAACACGCGGTTCGCCGACCAGTTGCAATCCTCATTCCAGGTCCATTTACCCGGCTTGCTGATCGGCGTGTTCAAGGTCTCGCCGTGATATACCCAGTGGCCTGCGGAAATATCCAGCTTCTGCAACTCGGGAGACAAAGACTGATTACCCGCCGCCAGTGCGGGAACACTCATCGCTGCGGCGAGAACCGTGATCAACAGCACGCTCGGCTTCATGTCATTTACCTCGTATCAACGTTGGCAATTCAGAACTTGCGCGAAGCAGCATACGCCACCACCACCCCGTAAAGATGGTGCTGCTTGAGGCGCGCCATGAAACTTTGGTGCTCACCCAGCATCACCGGTCTCCGCTCGTTGATAGGGCAATCCCATCTTCTTCAACACCGCCTTGAAGCGCGGATCGTTGCGCACCGGATCAAAGGCCGGATCCCACAATAATTTTGTCTGGATGCTGGACTGATTAAGACGGTTGCCTGCCAAGGTGTCGAGTGCGCGATCCCGCTCGCCCAGCCAGATCAGGAACATGGCGTTCACGATCGGATCATTGTGAAAATATACCTGGAAGGGTGAGGTTGCGAGCACACGTACCGCAGCGGTCCGTTGGCCGGGATCGGCAATGCCACGCACCAGCAGTGCCGTTGCATCAGGATCGTTACCGGCAAGTTTGGCCGCAACACGCATTTCCGCTTCCGCTTTTTCGAAGTGATGCAATTCGATGGCGAGAAACATCGCGCGCAGGTGTGTGTAAACGGAATCAGGATGCAACTTCAGGGTGGTTTCAAGCTGTGCTTGAGCCTCATCGAAACGATGCAGCGCTGTCAGGATTGCACCACGTATGACACCAATCACCGCTGACAATGGATCGAGCTTCAGAGCGCGATTGATCTCGTCCAAGGCGGGTTCCAATTGCCCAACCGTGAACAGGAATTGCGCGTGCTGATTCACGGTTTCCGCATCATTGGGCGCCAGTGCCAAGGCATGATGAAAATCCATGTCCGCCTGGGCCCATTGCCAGCGAAGACTGTGCACCACACCCAACGCCACATAAGCCGAGGCCGTATTCGGATCCAGCGACAGCGCACGTTGCGCTGAGGATAGCGCCTTCGACAGCGCGTCCTTGGGCGTGTACGGTTCATAGAATGGAAGCTGTGCTTCAGCCTCGGCCAGCCTGCCCCAGGCTTGCGCGTATTGCGGAGCAATCGCGACCGCTCGTTCAAACGTGGCCACGGCATCGCGCACACCAGGGCCGCGGGCTGCGAACTGGCTCAGACCGCGTAAATACAGATCGTGTGCACGCGGATCGATCGTTCCTTGCGCTACCAACGCTTGCCCGGCACCGCCGGCAAACTGCACGCGCAGCTTGCCCGCAATCGCGCTGGAAATCTCGTCCTCAATGACGAAAATATTGGTCAGCTTGCGGTCGTATGTTTCCGACCACAATTCGTAACCGCTGCGGGTATTTACCAAGCGCACGCTGATGCGCACCTCGGCACCGGCTTTCTGCACGCTGCCTTCCAGCACGTTCGCCACGCCCAGGGTTGCACCGATCTTGCGCAGGTCTCCACCCTGGCTGTTGAACTGGAACGCCGAAGTGCGCCCGGCGACTTTCAGGTCGGGAATCTGCGCCAGCGCGTTGAGGATTTCCTCGGTGATGCCGTCGCTGAAATATTTCTGGTTCGGATCACCGCTCAAATTGACGAACGGCAACACCGCGATGGATTTGGCCGGAATAACTGTCGTAGATGCAGGTGCAGCCGGGCTTAATGCGACGGAGGAAGCATTCGAGTTGGCTTCAGCCAGGAGTTCGGCATTACGCGCTGAAAACCGCAGACCATAAAACCCCGAGACCACCACCAGCACGATCACCACGCCCGTGAATGCGGCACTGAGCTTCCAGTGCCGCCGCTGCCAGGGGTTGGACTTGGCCGGATCCCGCGGCTTGATGAACAGCCAAGCCAGCAACACCACCACAGGAAAGCCCAAGAGCAGCACGATGATGACCGCCGGCACTGCCGTGGCCCAGCCGAAATACGGAAACGCACGGCTCACTAACTGGATCAGGAATCCCACCACCACCGCATAGACCACTACCACTCCGTACAGGTGGTGCTGCTTCAGGCGGGCCAGAAAATTCGAAGGTTCATCCGTCATGGAATCCCCGGATTCTGGAAGGCGCTTCACTATACGGAGCACTACCGGGACGGGCAACCAAGCTCCCGGGCTCCAGTCACGGCAAGGGCGCAGCACGCAGCAGCCGAAGACCTGTGGTGTGAGTGTGACGAACCTCTGCGGCTGCCAAATTGCGACTTCAACAGTTGCAGCGTGCGCGGAGCACCGCGATCAAGCCGCGACGGCCTGCACGATCAGCGGCACGTAATGATCCACGAGCAGCAGGATGAAAAGCGCGGTGAGATAAACGATGGAATAGGCGAAGGTGCGCATCGGCAGGGACGGATTACGGCTGAATTGCAGGCCGATGGCGTAGGCGAGGAAAATCCCGCCGAGCATCAGCGCGCCGATGAGATAGACCAAGCCGCTCATGCCGATGAGATACGGCAGCACGCTCGCCATCACCAGCAACACTGTGTACAGGATGATCTGCAATACCGTGTATGGCACGCCGTGCGTCACCGGCAGCATGGGCACGTTGGCCTTGGCATAGTCCTCGCGGCGGTGGATGGCGAGCGCCCAGAAATGCGGCGGCGTCCAGAGAAACACAATCAGACACAGCAGCAGTGCGCCGGCCGACACCTGACCGGTGACCGCCGCCCAGCCACACACCGGCGGCGCCGCGCCCGCGAGGCCGCCGATCACGATGTTCTGCGGCGAGGCGCGCTTGAGATAGCCAGTGTAGATGACCGCGTAGCCGATCATGGAGACAAAGGTCAGCAGCGCGGTGAGCCAGTTCACGAAGATCAACAGAATCGCCATCGACAGAATGCACAACACCACGGCATAGGTGATGACCTGGCGCTCGGTCACGTGGCCCTGCGGCAGCGGACGGCGGCGGGTGCGAAACATGACGGCATCGGCACGCCGATCAAGCAGGTGATTGATGGCCGCCGCGCAGGACGCCGCCAGGCCTATGCCGATGGAGCCGGCGATGAACTGCAGCAGCGGCACCGCGCCGGGCACCGCGAGGAACATGCCGACCATGGCGATAAACACGATGAGCAGCACGATGCGCGGCTTGCCGAGCTCATAGTAATCGCGCCAGGTCGCGTGTGCGGCTGCCGGGGCGATTTCGGATGTGCTGGTGTTCATTTCAATGCTGCGAACGGTAAACCCGTCGGAGCCGCCGGCCTCGTCCACAGGGCCCAATTCCACGCGACCACGGTTGCGAGGAGTAGCGCGGCGACTCCGGTGTGCGCGTCGGTAAGCGCCAGAGGCAGCGCGAAGTGCACCATGCTGACGCCGATCAGCACTTGGCAAATCACCAGGAACATGGCGAGTCCGCCCAACCATTTTAACGCGGGTCGCCCGCTTCTGAAGATAAAAAACAATCCGCTCACGATCACCAGGATGAACGTGAGCAGCGCGCCCAGCCGGTGCGTCACGTGAATCGCCATACGCGCCGGATCGTTGAGGATCCCGCCCTGATAATCCGGCCCCAGGCCGTGCCAGGCAAAGGCGTCACGGAAATCCATCGGCGGCCACCATTGGCTCTGGCAGGTGGGGAAATCCGGGCACGCGATGCCCGCGTAGTTGCTGCTGGTCCAGCCGCCCAGGGCCACCTGCAACACCAGCACGACGAGCGTCGCGGCCGCCAGCCAGCGCAGTGCTGTACCGGCGCCATCCGCCGCGCGCCACCAGCCGCCAGCCTGCAGAGCGAGCAGAATAAGCAGCGCCAGCGTGAGATAACCGCCGAGCAGATGGCCCATGACAACCGGCGGGAACAACAGCAAAGTCACGGTCCACATGCCGAGCAGCGCCTGAAAGATCACCGTAAGCAACGCGAGTGAAGGCAAGACCACCGGTTGAGCCCTTTCGCCCTCCCCTCTCCCGGAGGGAGACGGATTTTTTATTCTGTAAACGATTCTCATCCACCATGCGGTCACGGCCAGCACCAGAATCAGCACCGCGAGGCTGCCGGCAAAATAGCGGTGGATCATTTCCTTCCAGGCGCGTGCGGCCTGCACCGGGCGCGCCGCGTAACGCGCGTCCGCCCGGGCCACCGCCTGCTGCGTGTGCGGCACCGTGATGTGGCCGTAGCAACCGGGCCAGTCCGGACAGCCCAGCCCGGCCTGCGACAAACGCACATAGGCGCCCAGCACGATCACGCCGAGCGCGAGTACCATTGCCAACACCGCAAGCGACAGATACCAGCGCGGCGTCACCTCACAGACCCCCGCCCTGGCCGAGCAGATGCTGCAGATCCTTCAGCAGTCCTTCCGGCGGGCCCTGGATCGGGTAGCGCAGCACGTAGTAACCGCGCGGATCCACAAGATAAATGTACTTGCCAATGTCCGGCGTGGAGTGGCCGTCGGCGCTGAATTGACGGATGAATTCCTGGCCCGCGGAACCGGACACGTCCGCGACCGTAAGGTCCGGCTGCTCGCGCGACAGCTTGGCCGGATTTGCCGGCGCACCCAGCACCAGGTACAAGCGCTGCGCGGATTCGATTCTGCGCCCGAGCGCAAGGCGCGTCTGGCGCGTGAGGAGCAGCGCAGCCTCGCAGTCGGGGTTGCAGTCGGCCGCGCCCAGGTACACGAGCGTATACCGCTTTAGGAAGTAATCCGGCGCGAGCGTGCCGCCGGCGAGCGGCAATGGCAGCGCGACCGGGTGCAGCAGGTGCGCGGGCGTGACGAATTCGCCGTGCTGCGTGGTGCCGAAGTTCACACGGTTGATATTGAGATACAACAACCAGGCGGCGACCACCGGCAGCACGAATACCGCCGCCAGAATCCCGATCAGCAACCACGGCGACTTGTGGCGCGGTTGCGACGGCGGCAAGGGTTCAACGGTTTGCGTCATGCGTGCTGCGCCTGCTGTTCACCACGATCCAGATAATTACCAGCGCCAGGGCCAGCGCGAACCATTGCAGCGCATAGGCATCATGGCGCACCGGTGGAAAGCCGATGTTGGGACGCCAATCGCGCACGAAACCGTCGGGCTGCGCCGCATCCAGCAGCAGCACCGGCTGCAGCAATTGCGCGCCGTACAGCTGCGCGAGCGTCGGATGACTCGGAAAGAGCATGAGCTTCGGCCAGCCCTGGGGCACCCGAACTTTGCCGAGGCGCAGGCCCGGTACCGGCAGGATTCCGAGTATGCCCTCGACGTTGCGTGTGCCCTCGGACACGCGCACGTCCGGCAGCGCCTGCACACCCGGCGCCCGGGCGATGAAACCGCGATCCACCAAAACCATCTGGTCGCCCGGCTGCAGCACCAGCGGCGTCACCACCTCGTACCCGACCCGGCCGCCCTGCTGCATGTCGTCCAGCAGGATCTGGCGGCTGCCGTCGTAATGGCCTTGCGCCCGCACGTGCCGGTAACGCGGCAAGCCGGCGAGACTCCCGTCGGCCAGCGCTGTATTGAGCGACACCGGCGGCAGGCTCGTGGCACGGTGATACTCGGCCAGCAACAGGCGCTTGTAATCGGCGCGCTGCAGCTGCCAGATGCCGAGTGCAATCAACACCGGCAGCAGGATCAAGGTCGCCACCGTCGGCCACAGCGTCGGGCGGAATTGCCATTTGCCTATGCGCATGCACGCGTGCTAACTTTCGGCAAGCAGGCCGCACATCCCGCACTCACAGCGTACTGCCGACCGCGAGCGCCATGACCATCACGCCTCCCGACATCGTCATTCTGGTGATCCTGCTGATCATCG
The DNA here is from genome assembly GCA_035279405.1 of Gammaproteobacteria bacterium. Taxonomy (NCBI): domain Bacteria; kingdom Pseudomonadati; phylum Pseudomonadota; class Gammaproteobacteria; species Gammaproteobacteria bacterium. The sequence continues at coordinate 5,525 of DATEHU010000017.1, read as the reverse complement.
TGGTAAGCCTGTTCTCCGGCATGTACTACATGCTGCACGACCGCGGGCAGTCCACGCGCGCCGTCAAGGCGCTCACCGTGCGCATCGCCATCTCGCTGCTGCTGTTCGCGGTGCTCATGATCGGCTACTGGAGCGGCTGGCTGCATCCCCACGGCCTGCTGCCTCCGCACCGCTGAATGCCGCGCGTGCCGGGATGAAAAACCGGAAGCGCCGCGGGCACGGCGCTTCTCCTGAATGCCGCGCGTACCGGTCTCAGAGCCAGTACACGAAAATGAACAGGCCGAGCCACACCACGTCCACGAAGTGCCAGTACCAGGACACCGCCTCGAACGCAAAGTGGTGTTGCGGGGTGAAGTGACCGCGCAAGGAGCGGATCAGAATCACCGTCAACATGATGGCGCCGATGGTCACATGCAGGCCGTGAAAGCCGGTGAGCATGAAGAACGTCGAGCCGTAGATTCCGGTGCCGAGCGTCAGGTGCTGCTTGTACCAGGCTTCGAGGAACTCGTGGCCCTGCAGGGCGACGAAGGTGAAGCCCAGAATAATAGTGAACAGCAGGAACCAGCAGAGCTTCTTGCGGTTGCCTTCCTTCAGGCCCCAGTGCGCGATGGTCACGGTCAGGCCGCTGGAGAGCAGGATGAGCGTGTTGATGGCCGCCAGGCCGGTCGCGGTCATGCCCTCGAAACTGCCGCCCAGGTTGCCGGGGCCGTTGCTCGGCCACACCGGCTCGTAACCTTTCCAGATGATGAGGTTGGTGAACAGACTGTTGCTGCCGCCTGCCAGCCAGTTCTCCACAAACACACGCGCGAAGAACAGCGCGCCGAAAAACGCGCCGAAGAACATGACTTCGGAGAAAATGAAAAAGCTCATGCCCCAGCGGAACGAGCGGTCCACCTGCGCGTTGTAACTGCCGCTCAGGCTCTCGCGGACCACGGTGCCAAACCAGCCGAACATCATCACGCAGATGAGGATGAGCCCGAGCAGCAGCACGTATTTTCCGAACCCCATGTCTTCCAGCCACAGGGCCCCGCCCACCGCGGTGGTGAACAGGCCCACCGAGCCCAGGATCGGCCAATGACTGGGGTGCGGAAGGTAATAGTGACTGCCGGCGTGTGCCTCTGCTGACATGGTTATCTCCGGTAATCTCGGGTTGAGGTCATGATGCTTGCAAGCTCCAGATCAATCGCTGGGTTCCGCCGGCGTGCCGCCGCCGCTGACGTTGTAATACGTGTAGCCACGGTCGCTACAACAGGCCGGCCGCGAGCTTGCGATGTTTGACGCGGCGTGGCTGCGGTGTATTCATCGGTGCGCGTAGTGCATGAACAGGAAGAACCCCACGTAGAATCCAATGGCCACCAGGGCTACGATGATCGCGGTGCGCATCGCGGCGCGTTGCCGGCGCGCTTCCGGCGGTGTTGGTTCAGGTGCACCCACGGCGGCTGGCGGTACGACGCTCGTTCCTCAGTTCGCCTGGTAGGGATGCGTCCAGATGAGGTTAGGCGCCGGCGGCTCGGCGAAGCTGTGGTACGGCGCCGGCGAAGGCAGCGTCCATTCGAGGCCGTGTGCGCCGTCCCAGGCGCGCGCTTCGGCCTTCTTGCCGCCGCGCACGCACAGGATGATGCAGGCCACAAACAACAGTTGTGAGGCGCCGAACAGGAAACCACCTACTGAAACAATCTGGTTGAGATCCGTGAACTGCACCGGATAGTCGGGAATGCGCCGCGGCATGCCTGCGAGACCCAGGAAGTGCATGGGGAAGTACAGCACGTTCACCGAGATCACGCTCAACCAGAAATGCCATTTGGCAAGCGTCTCGTTGTACATGTGGCCGGTCCACTTGGGCAGCCAGTAGTACACCGCGCCCATGATGGCGAAGGCCGAACCCGTGACCAGCACGTAGTGGAAGTGCGCCACCACGAAATAGGTCTGGTGGTATTGCCAGTCGGCCGGCACCAGCGCCAGCATCACGCCGGAGAACCCGCCGATGGTGAACAGGAACACGAACGCTATGGCAAACAACATGGGCGTTTCAAACGAGAGCGCGCCACGCCACATGGTGGCTATCCAGTTGAACACCTTCACGCCCGTCGGCACCGCGATCAGCATGGTGCTGAACATGAAAAACAGGTCGGCCGCGAGCGGCATGCCCACGGTAAACATGTGGTGGGCCCACACGATGAACGACAGGAACGCGATCGAGGCGATGGCGAATACCATCGAGGAGTAACCGAACAGCGGCTTGCGCGAGAACGTGGAGATGATCTCGGAGATGATGCCGAAGGCCGGCAAAATCATGATGTACACCTCAGGGTGCCCGAAGAACCAGAACACGTGCTGATAGAGCACCGGATCGCCGCCGCCCGCGGCGTTGAAGAAGCTGGTGCCAAAGTACTTGTCCATGAGCATCATGGTCACGGCACCCGCCAGCACCGGCATCACCGCAATCAATAGATAGGCCGTGATCAGCCAGCTCCACACGAACATCGGCATCTTCATGAGCGACATGCCGGGGGCGCGCAGATTCAGGATGGTGGCGATGATGTTGATGCCGCCCATCACCGAGGAAATGCCCATGAGGTGAATGGCGAACACCTGGAACGGCATGGCCACGCCGGACTGCAGGAACAGCGGCGGATACATGGTCCAGCCGGCGCCGGCCGCGCCGCCCGGCATGAACAGCGTGGACAGCAACAGGATGAAGGCGAACGGCAGTATCCAGAAGCTCCAGTTGTTCATGCGCGGCAGCGCCATGTCGGGCGCGCCCACCATCATGGGAATCATCCAGTTGGCCAGGCCCACGAACGCCGGCATGATGGCACCGAAGATCATCACCAGGCCGTGCAGCGCGGTCATCTCGTTGAAGAACTCCGGATCCATGAGCTGCATGCCCGGAGTCCAGAGCTCCGCACGGATGAGCATAGCGAAGCTGCCGCCCACGAAGAACATCAGCAGACTGAAGCACAGGTAGAGCGTGCCGATGTCCTTGTGATTCGTGGTGGTGATCCAACGCCAGATACCGCTCGGATGCCCGGCATGGTATTCGTGGACGACCGCGACCGTGTTCATCGTGTGCACCTCAACATTGCATTCAGTGGGCTGTCTTGGCTCGGGCGATGTCGGCCGGCTGCACCAGGCCACCACCGTGATTGCCGAAGGAATTGCGTTCGAAAGTAATCACCGCGGCCAGATCGGAGTCGCTCAGTACATTGCCCCAGGCCGGCATGATGCCCTTGCCATGCAGGACCAGCGCGATGTGGGCCGCGAGCGGGCCGTTGGGAATCGGGCCGCCGGCGATGGCCGGTACGCCCATGGCTGCATTGCCCTTGCCGTCCGACATGTGACAGGCGGCGCAGTTGTCGTCAAACACCTTCTTGCCGCGCTCCATGGCGCTCGCCATGGTCCAGGTTTTTTCCGGCGCCGCCGCGGGCTTGGCCACGGCTGTGGCAGCCGCGGGACTGGGTGCCGGCGCCGCAGCTGCGCCGGGACCGGGAGTGGACGGGACTGCGCTGGGCGCCGCAGACGCCGCTATGGACGGCGTGACGAAATTCAGCTGCGGCGGCGCGTACTGCACCGGGCTGCCGTAATTTTCCGGTTGCAGCGTCTGTGGATTGATGTACACGCCGTTGCTGGCGCGCATCGCAGCCAGCCATTTCTGGTAATCCTCCGGGCTTTTCGCCACCACCACGATGGGCATGAAGCCGTGGCCGCGTCCGCAGAGCTCGGTGCAGCCGCCACGATAAGTCCCGGGCTGGTCAATCTTGATCCAGCCCTGGTTCACGAAACCCGGAATCGCGTCCATCTTGAAGGCAAAGTCCGGCACATACCAGGAATGAATCACGTCGTTGGCGGTAATCAGCAGACGGATTTTCTTGCCGGTGGGCACCACCATGGGATGATCCACGTCGCGCAGGTAATGCGGCACGCTGAAGGGACTGATTTTGGAATCCAGCATGTGCGCGGCGTTGCTGTCCGCGGCCAGCATGCTGAAATAGCTGAAGCCCTGCTGCAGGTAATCGTACTGCCACTTCCACTGGTAACCTTCGATTTTGATGGTGAGGTCGGGATCGCTGGTGTTGGTTTCCTTTACCAGCACCCGGGCCGCAGGGATCGCCAAGGCAATGAGGATGATAAATGGGATGATGGTCCAGATGACTTCGAGCAGGGTGTTTTCGTGGAACTGCGCCGCCTTGTGGCCGGCGGCCTTGCGGTGCCAGATCATGGAAATGATCATCAGACCGAACACCACCACGCCGATGCCCACGCACATCCAGAAGGCGTACATGTGCAGGTTGTAAACATCACGACTCATGGGCGTGACGCCCACCGGCATGTTCAGGTCCATAGCCAGGGCCGAACCGGAAAGCGCCGCGAGCGTAATGGCCAGCGCGCTACACAGGACATGCTTGGGATTCTTTAGAAACATGCGTTGGCGTCTCCTGCTGGAATCCAAAATCGTCACCCCATCAACTGCCGCCGATCTGTCCTACCGGCCCGATGAGTTCGGCTAGCCTGCGTACCAGACTGCGGCGCTCCTGCTCCGTCAGGCAACGGCCGATCTCGCATTCCTCACCGTGCGAGCGGATATACAGCCGCGCCGGGTGCAGCCTGGCGCCTGAGTCGCGCACCACCAAATGTGCCCAATAACGGCTGAATTCCCGGTGCTCCAGACGCCGGCCACCGCCTTTGTCCACGGCCACCTGCGCGCCGCTCACGGTGATGATTTCGCCGTAGTGTCCGTGGCGCCAGCATACCCGCAGGCACAGGCCCAGCACCAGCATTTCCAGCACCGCAAATGCCAGCACCGGCCAGAACCCATGCAGCGCATACCACGAAGCCAGCGCCAGAGTCACACCCGCGATGCTGGCGTAAAACAACCACAGTCCCGTCGCGCTGATCGAACAGTTCGGGACAATCACGATACGGTGCGTGGCGCCATCAAGATTGGCTGCCGGCATGCTCGCAACCGCCTTATCAACTACCCGCTGGAACGTTGGCTCCGTGGCTTGCAGGCTCTGTGCGCCATCCTCCCGCGAGCCGGGGTACAACGGCGAAAAAACATGCGCGGCATGCTACTGCAAGCTTGTCATGGCCGCAACGCCAATGTCCTATTTTACTAGAGCCGCACGCAGTTGCGCATACCGAAACAAGTGAAAACCTGTATAAGCGTCTGAATGAAATAACAAAGCTCGCTGGTAACGTAGCTATATATTATAGATAAGCAGGCTTGGCTAATTCATCCGCAAACGCGCACCAGTCTTCACATTCTCGCAACAGCACAGTTGCCAGAATGTTTTGTGCGGATCCGCTCTCATGTTCCGATGCAGATCGGTCTCGAAGCCTCTTGCTTCACTAAGTTTCAAGGTCCGAAATCGGGACGCGGCAGAGTGTGCAAGGGTGTGGGCAGGCGTGAGATATAAGCCGCGAGCGCGCGTATCTGCGCATTGTTCAGGGTTTTGGCCTGCGGCGCCATGATGATGTTCTGGCGCTGGCCGTCGCGGTACTCGGTGAGCGCCTGGATCAGGTAG